>DVDV01000133.1 GCA_015296075.1 Leptolyngbyaceae cyanobacterium M33_DOE_097
GAGAATAATTCTCACAAAAATATTCATTTTGAACAGCTATCAATGGCTGGAATACCCATTCTGCCGTTCATAAAATTGAGCGCACAAGCCTTTAGAGGCTCTGACTTCAGTACAAATGTTTCAAAATGAGAATTGCTGAATCGATTCGGTTCAGACGGAAAACCGACATCCCAGAATGATAAGCTAGCGAATGCACGAAAATATCTTTTAGGATCAAGGGAATGACTGGGACAAGCCAAGCCCCGTTGTTGTTACGAGCAGCACGTGGAGAAGCAGTTGAGCGTCCACCCGTTTGGATGATGCGGCAAGCAGGGCGCTATATGAAAGTTTATCGAGACCTGCGCGATCGCTATCCATCCTTTCGCGAGCGATCTGAAAATCCTGATTTGGCGATCGAAATTTCACTCCAGCCATTTCGCGCTTTCCAACCCGATGGCGTGATTCTGTTTTCAGACATTTTGACACCGCTGCCTGGTATTGGTATTCCCTTCGACATTATCGAAAGTCGCGGCCCTGTGATTGAGCCAGCCATCCGCACGGCTGAACAGGTTGACAAGCTCCACCCGATCAATCCCGAAGAGTCGATGCCCTTTATCCGCACGATTTTGCAAACTCTGCGGCAAGAAGTGGGCGATCGCGCGGCTGTGCTTGGTTTTGTTGGCGCTCCGTGGACACTCGCAGCCTACGCCGTTGAAGGCAAAAGTTCTAAAGACTACACCGTGATCAAGAGCATGGCGTTTAGCGAGCCTGCGATCCTCCATACGTTTTTAGGTAAGTTGGCCGACGCGATCGCTACCTATGCCTGCTACCAAATTGAGTCGGGTGCGCAGGTGGTGCAAATGTTCGACTCCTGGGCGGGGCAACTTAGTCCCCAGGACTATGACACCTTTGCGTTGCCCTATCAGCAACGGGTTGTGCAACAGGTGAAGGCAAAACATCCAGAGACACCCTTGATCCTTTACATCAGCGGTAGTGCAGGTGTGCTTGAGCGCATGGGGCAATCAGGTGTTGATATTGTCAGCGTTGACTGGACGGTTGACATGGCCGATGCCCGTCGTCGTCTTGGCCCTCAGATTGGGGTGCAAGGCAATGTTGACCCCTGTGTGTTGTTTGGTGCGAAACCATTTATTCGCGATCGCATTCTCAACACGGTGCGCCAAGCCGGTGGAAATCGCCACATCTTAAACTTGGGTCATGGTATTCTACCGGGAACTCCTGAAGAAAACGCGGCTTACTTTTTTGAAATTGGTAAGCAAAGCCACCAGTTGTTAGCAACTTCTGCTCGGTAAGTCAGTCCATGAATTTGGGCCACAAAAGCGTTAATTTTGGTGCCACTTTGATTTGTTGAAGGATAAACTCGTTTATTACTTCGCGAAACAAATTAAAGTGGAACCAAAGTCTGGGTTGGTGGCTTACGTTTGACTTCCAGTGCAATATTTTGCTCGCCTGAACGAATGCTCCTCCACGCCGTAGGTTATTAGTCTTGTCTCTTTACTTTTCTGAAATCCAATGACCTCAAAACGGATCTTTCTGACTGGCGCAAGCGGGTGCATCGGTCACTACGTGGCAGAAGCATTCATTCAAGAAACCGATCACGAGCTTTATTTACTGGTTAGGGATCCTGCAAAGCTGCGTTTTAATTACAACGCGCGCCCTGGGGTGCATATTGTTCAAGGTGATCTGCGAAAGATCGAAGAGTTTGCTGACTTATTACAAACAATTGATTGTGCGATTTTGATTGCCACGTCTTGGGGTGGCCCAGAAGAAGTTTATGAGGTCAATGTTAAGAAGACGCTGAGCCTGATCGAACACCTCAACCCCGATCGCTGTGAGCAAATTATTTATTTCTCGACGGCTAGCATTTTAGATCGCAAGAACCAACCTCTCCCCCAAGCCAAAGAGTTTGGCACCGATTACATTCGGTCGAAGTATATCTGCTATCAAGAACTGCACAAACTGGCGATCGCGCCCAAAATTACGACGCTGTTTCCCACATTGCTGTTAGGTGGCGATAACAACAAGCCTTACTCGCACGTCTCTTCTGGCATTGCTCAGGTTGCCAGGTGGATCGATGTAATTCGCTTTTTGCGAATTGATGGAAGTTTTCACTTTATTCACGGCAAAGACGTCGCTCAGATTGTGCAGTATCTAGCCGATCATCCATCCCAAGCGACAGAACCGCGCCAGTTTGTGTTGGGTAATGCTCGCACAACTGTTGACCAATTGATCGAAGAGTCGTGTGCTTACCTCAACAAGCGCATGTATTTTCGGATTCCACTCACGTTTGGCTTAGCTGATCTGATTATTCGCCTGTTTCACATCAAAATGGCTGAGTGGGATCGGTTTTCGATGGAGTATCGCCACTTTACCCACCAGGATGTGACGAGTCCACAACGGTTTCACTTGCCGACCTACTGTGCCACCGTCGCAGACATTCTCAGAATCAGCGGCCTCAGACCTCACAAACGACCGTTTAGCTTTCGTAAATCGGTCAAAGTTTAGCAATGAAAAACCCCGGAGTTCTAATGAGTCCGGGGTTCTTGCGCTTAAGCCTTGAACTTTTCCGTGATACGGCGAGTTGCTTCTTCTACATTTTCGCGGCTGTTAAACGCCGAAATGCGGAAGTAACCTTCCCCAGCGGCACCAAAGCCCGAACCGGGAGTGCCAACTACGTTGCAGGTGTGCAGCAACTTGTCAAAGAAATCCCAACTCGACAAACCATTGGGGGTTTTCACCCACACATAGGGGGCGTTGATGCCACCGTAGACCTGCAAACCTGCGGCGGTCAGTTGCGCCCGAATGATGCTGGCGTTTTCCATGTAGAAGTTGACCAACTCCTTCACCTGGGCTTGCCCAGCCTCAGAGTAAACGGCCTCAGCCCCTCGCTGCACAATGTAAGACACGCCATTAAACTTGGTCGATTGGCGACGGTTCCAGAGTTTCCACAACTCGACATCTGAACCATCTGATGCTTTTGCTTTCAGGGCCTTAGGCACAACTGTCAACGCACAACGGGTGCCTGTAAAGCCCGCATTTTTTGAGAAGGAGCGGAACTCGATCGCACATTCCCGTGCGCCTTCAATCTCAAAAATTGAGTGGGGCAACTCTGGGTCGGTGATAAACGCTTCGTAAGCGGCATCAAACAAAATAATCGAACCGTGCGATCGCGCGTAATCAACCCACGCTTTCAGGTGTTCTTTGGTTGCCGTAGCCCCGGTGGGATTGTTGGGGAAGCAGAGATAGATTAAGTCCACCTTCTCTTGGGGAATCTCTGCGGTGAAATTGTTGTCGGCGGAGATGGGCAAATAGACCAACCCTTCGTACTCACCCCGCTCATTGGCGTCGCCCGTATGACCAGCCATCACATTGGTATCGACATAGACGGGGTAAACCGGATCTGTGACCGCAATCCGATTGTCACTCCCAAAAATATCGAGAATGTTGCCACAGTCGCACTTTGAGCCGTCTGAGATGAAAATTTCGGAGGCATCTACGTCACAACCTCGTGCCTGAAAGTCGTGCTGAGCAATCTTTTCGCGTAGCCAGCCGTATCCTTGCTCAGGGCCATATCCCTTAAAGGAGGCGCGATCGCCCATTTCTTCAACTGCCGCAATCATCGCCTCGCGACAAGC
Organism: Leptolyngbyaceae cyanobacterium M33_DOE_097; assembly: GCA_015296075.1. Classification (GTDB taxonomy): domain Bacteria; phylum Cyanobacteriota; class Cyanobacteriia; order Leptolyngbyales; family Leptolyngbyaceae; genus DSRU01. The sequence continues at coordinate 3,633 of DVDV01000133.1, forward strand.
GACAGGCAACGGTTCTGTGACGTCACCAATCCCCAAGCGGATGATTTTGGCAGCGGGATTCGCCTCGGCAAAGGCAGTGACCCGTCGCCCAATCTCAGGGAAAAGATACCCTGCTTTCAACTTTAAGTAGTTTTCGTTAATGCTTGCCATACTTCGACTGCTACAAACGCCTCTAGCTAGCTTACTAAGGATTGGGCAAAAGTTTGGCAGGTTCGCAGGCTAGGGATTGAGTTTTATTGGCTGGAATCAAATTCAGCAACCTGAGCCGCTAGATTGCTGCTGACTCAAAGTCACTTCTCTCGCCTACATCCAGCCCAAAAGCAGCCCGATTGGAGCAGGCACCATCTCACCCCGAAAGTCGAGCAGTTGCACGACCAGCAAGTAGGCAACACTCAGCGCGATCGCGATCGCCCCGGTGATAATCGCCACAAATTTTGACCGTTCCATATCGTTCTCCCGACTGCATCCTCTGTTCACACTATAGCTTTGCTTTGGATGCCAAAGCAGTGTCTGCGACTCAATTTCCACGTCGTCCGAGGCGTATCTACAAAAGCGTGCTAGCGTCAATGGGCAAATGTACGAATCTGCGATCGCGTGAGCGCAGATCCTGAACTAGAACAGCAAAAATTACGGATGTTACCCGTCGGAAGCAAGCGCTAATTTTGCTTCAGTTCCTAAAAATCGCACACAAGTCTACGTATCGATCCGTTTCGATATCCCTTATCAGGAGTAGTGTAATGACGATTTCTGGGGCATCTACTTATTCGTTACAGCCGATTCCACTTAAAGTCTTTAAACCGACAACCAGTTTTACAGCCGCCAACGCAAGAACTATGCTGAACGAATTTAAAGCATGTATGGAGGCTGGGGTGCAATTTATGCTCGTGGATCTGCGAGATGTGCAGTTTATGGACAGTTTTGGTTTAGGGGTGCTGGTTTCGATGCATACCAAACTCAAAATGGCGCACGGCAGGCTAGGTATTTGTAACCTGCACCCCAGTATTACAACCCTGTTCAACTTGTCGGATATGCACAATCTGTTTCAAATTGTGCGCGATCGCGCTGAGTTTGAGCTTGCTTTGTTAGATCGTCGATCCTCGCTTTAGTTCTAGGATTTTGATGGATGGGTGCAACCGGATATGAGTATGATGAACATGAATTTTGCGCCCTTCAACAAATGCTATGGCGAATTCAGGCATTGCAACTACGGAAACCTACTCCGGACAGTCTCCGGTAGTAGAGATCCACGAACTGAATAAAACCTACCGCACTGGGTTTTGGCTCAATCAAAAGGTCACCTCGCTCAAGCCGTGTACGCTCAGCGTGTTGCAAGGTGAAACGTTTGGTCTGCTGGGACCCAATGGGGCAGGTAAAACAACGTTATTGAAAATCTTATTGGGCATTACCCGTCCTTCGGGAGGGCGTGGCTTGCTGCTGGGGCATCCGTTGGGCGATCGCTCGGTCAAGCAACGAGTGGGTTATTTGCCTGAAAATCCTTACTTTTACGATTACTTGACAGGTTGGGAGATGTTGCAATTTACGGCGGGGTTATTTCAAATTCCGCCGAGTGTGCAGCAAAAACGCATTGCTGAGTTGCTCGATCTGGTTGGGTTAGCGCAGTCAGCGGCTAAAGGCAAACAACTGCGGCGCTACTCAAAGGGAATGTTGCAGCGGGTGGGCATGGCTCAAGCATTGATCAACGACCCCGATGTTGTGTTTTTAGACGAGCCGATGTCAGGGCTTGACCCGCTCGGTCGTTACCAAATTCGCGAAATTATCCAGTCCTTAAAGGCGCAGGGCAAAACCATCTTTTTTAACAGCCACATTCTGTCGGATGTCGAGCGACTCTGCGATCGCATTGCCATTCTGGCGCAGGGTGATTTGTTATGCATCGGCGCCCTACAAGACTTGTTAGGCAGCGCTCAGACTTACTCAGTGAAAGTGCGAGGCGGCAACCCAGATGTCTTAAAAAACCGGGTCAGCGATCTGAAATTTGAAGACGGCACCTGGCAGGGACACTTAATGGGCAACCCGCAAGACTTTATTGCTAGCCTCAATTTGATGGGTGCGCAATTGATTGCAATGGAGTTATCGCGCTCTTCCCTTGAGGAATTTTTTGTTGAGCAATTGCGGCAACGGGGTATTCGTGCGAGTGCTTAGCTTAAGAAATTAAGCGGACTATGGCTCGTCAATTACTGACTTGTCGTCCGATCAATTAGCCTTTTGAGTGTACTTAAGGAACTGATTTTGTGAAGTCGTTGCCACTAAACTGATAAAGACAGGCATGATGCACCCGCTTCCTGAATTTCTCAAGTTGGGCAAAATGTGTCACTTCGTAAGTCCTGGGAGAGTCAGTACAGTGTAAGGGCGATCGCCCATGCGAACGGCAAAACGAGGGTTGATGTTGGTGCTACTGGGGCTAGTTATTGCAGCCCTGATTGCGTTCACCCCGATTCGATTTTTATTTGACGAAGGAGAACTGAAGCGCGCGTTAGAAGCGTCTGGCGAGTGGGCAGGATTAATTTACCTGCTAGTCTTTATCGGCGCGACAGTGCTTGGTTTCCCCGGAAATATCATGACCATCGCCGGAGGGGCAGTGTTTGGCATGGTTTGGGGTGTTTGCCTGTCTCAAATTGGGGCAACTGTTGGAGCGATCGGTGCTTATTGGGTGGCTCGGCGCGTCTTGCATGACTGGTTTCAGACTCGGTTTCAGCACTCACGATTATTGCACCGACTGAATCGAGCGATCGCCCACAACCCGATGGGCATTCTTCTAGCAACACGGCTCAGTCCGCTGGCACCGTTTAGCCTGATCAACTTTCTCTATGGGTTGACTCAGATACCACTCAAAACCTATGCCAATGGAACGTTTTGGGGCATTTTGCCACTGACTTTTGTGTATACCTGGCTGGGTGTGAGCGGCAAAGAACTGTTGTCAGGCGGAGAGCGACTCCCGTTTATCGTTGCGCTGAGCTTACTGGGATTGTTAGCCCTGTTGCCGTCTTTGCTGGGGCGATCGCGATCGGTAAGTTAAATCGATTCCAGCATTTTTATCCCTGGGGTAATGTCTTGGCTCATTTTCTTTTGGTTAGCAGAATATCGACTTTGGTGTTAGTAGAAAGTTCCTTCAAACCCTGAATCTGAAAGGATTTGAAACGTTTTTCTCCAGCCAGTTTGATAACTGCCACAGTTTTTCAAAATTTGTCCTGAGCAATCTTTTCTACGCGTGGACTGTCAAAAATAAGCCTGACAAAGGTTGCCCCTTTGAGGCTGTTTAGCTTAAAACCGACAGACCTAAACCTATGAATTTGCGATTGAAAGCGGTTGCCCTTGCAACCCTTGTATTTGGTTCTATGAGTGTTTCGTTACCGGGTCAATCATCCACTTTGTTTAGCAAAGCCGAAATTGACCCAAGTCGCTTTGTGGCAGTAGCATCGCCCTACGCCAACGGTGCGCGGCATCAACTGCTAATTCTTGAGCAAGTTGCTAATACGCGAGCCTGCTGGAGCGAAAGCGGATCTTATCCCACCCGGATCGATCCATTGCTCCTACAGTATGACTTCACCAACATCTGCGGTCGCAGTACCGATAGCAACGGCTACTCGATTCGAATGGCAGACCGAGATTTAGGTGTTCAGTATAGTTTACGTGTCGTTGAGCGCGGCGGCGAACTGCGGCTGGTTGGTGTTCCTCTGTTTAATCGAACCTTACCGGAATTAGAAATCGGGCGGACGTATGGTGTGACGAATGGATTTGCCAAGATCTTTTTGAACTCAGGTTGGCGGATGACGCGCCGAACCTATAACGGGCAAGCTGTTGGGCATGTGTACTTGACCAACGATCGCAGTTTAGAGAGTGTGGTTGCGGCTCTACCCAAACCCACGACTCCAACCACTCCAACGACTCCGACACGCCCTGTTACCCCACGACCAACTCAACCTCCCACATCATCGCGGCCTCAACCTTTGCCCCCACCGCCGAATGTGAATCCTGCGCCGGTGAACCCTGCACCGAGTCGTCCGGTGTTTAGACCCGGAGCCGGAGATTACGTGGTGCCGACCATCATTATTGAGCAGTAGCAAAATCAAGGCTACGCCAGTCAAACGTTGTCGATCCCTAAAATCTCAGACTTCTGGGGATCTCGGTCGAGTCTCATAGTTTCTAAACAAAAACCCTGGCTGTTGAGATCGCGCTTCTCACCAGGGTTTCTTTTATGTGGCTGTTTGATAATAGGGAGCGATCGCTGGCAAGCTTGCTCCCATACAACTACTTCTGCTCAGGTGGGACTAACTTGTCCCAAGCGGCTTTGGCAGCTTCAGAAAGACGATGTCCAAAGTCCTCAACTTCTTTGACAACTGTGTGCCAGTTTGATTCGGCATCTTGTTGAAGTTGCTGCACCGACTGCTCAATTTGGTGCGGTTCAATCAGTTGGGTTTGTTCGATCGCCTCGCGGGCTTGTCGCACGGCATTGAGATACGTTTCTCGCGTTAAATCACCTGCCGCTTGAATTTCAGATAAAGCTCGTTTCCGAATTGCATCAATCAAAGCTGCCGTCTCTTGCCGCACATCATCCGTTTGCGTTGGAGTCGGTTGAATTTCTTCTGGGGGAGAAACAATCATCGAAGACTCTTGATCTAGATCAGTCATAGTATGCCTCACCAGCTTTTTAACGCCGATTGAACGAATTTTGCTACTCAACTATTCAGGTAGAGCTTCACCAGCCAAGCCCATTCTTAAATAACCAGCAGCCAAAGAAGAGAAGGATATGGGTAGGCTCTCGGCGAGTGCAAAACCTGCTCAGAACCTACCTGTCTAACTTCAGGATAGCTATGCCGCAGAGATGCTGGTCATTTCCTGTTCAAGTTGTAACAAGCGTTCAATCCGTTTCTGGGTGGGTGGGTGAGTTGAAAACAGGCTTGTCAAACCTTCACCAGCAAACGAATTAATGATTAACAGCGGCTCGAAGGCAGGGTTAGCTTGTACCGACATCCGTTGCGCACCCACTTCTAACTTTTGCAGGGCGCTAGCCAGTCCACGCGGATTGTTGGTCAGACGAGCAGCCCCGGCATCAGCTTCAAACTCACGGGTGCGAGAGATCGTCATTTGGATCAGACTTGCAGCCAGAGGTGCCAGGAACATTGCCAACAACAGACCAATCGGGTTAGGCCCACGGCGATCGTCAGAACTGCCACCAAAGGCCATGCCATAACTGGCCCACTGCGCCATATAAGCTAACTGTGAAATTGCCCCGGCGATCGTAGCTGCCACCGCTTGAGTCAATGTATCGCGGTTGATCACGTGAGTTAACTCGTGGGCAATTACCCCTTCTAACTCGTCGGTAGTGAGCATATTCACAATGCCCTCGGTCACAGCAACGGCAGCATGTTGCGGGTCACGTCCAGTTGCAAAAGCATTGGCTGCTTGCCCCGGCACGACGTAGAGTGCAGGAGTGGGAATATTTGCCTTTTGGCTCAGCCGCTCTAGCATTTGATAAAGCTCAGGCGCTTGCTCAGGACTGACAGGTTGAGCTTGGTAAGCGCTCAACGCAATCTTGTCTGAGAAATACCAGGAACCCAAATTCATTACGGCCGCCATAACGATGCCAATGATAATGCCGCTGGTGCCACCCACAATAAAGTAGCCAATTCCAACGAGCAAAGCACTGAGCAAACTGAGCAAGCCGAGGGTTTTGATCTGATTCATACCCTAGTCTCCTTCTAAATAACCGCTGTTATGAAAGTGCGGCTTTTTCTTCCTTCGATAATAGTGAAGTTTTTTCTTTCTTCATATTAAGGAATCTGTGTTTTTAGACGGGTGAAGAAACCGAACAGAAGCGTTAGGGAAATATCACGATGCTAAAAATAATTTATTCATTCCATCATTCTTTGCATCAATTTATCCTTCCATCAAGCTTTAATAAAGTACCTGAAATGGGTGAGGCAAGTGTTGTAGCGATCGCCACTATCTTTGCGATTCTCACCATGTCACGTTCTCGCTTTTGGAAGCTCATCCTCGGTTTATATGCCTGTCTCTTCTGCGTCATTTTGGTGTTGGCCTACACAGGGCAACTCCCCGCATTCTTAACCACAAACGACAAGTTGGGGCATCTGGTGCTGTATGCGATCGCGACTTTTGTTGGGCATACCGTGTTGCGATCGCGCAAACTCAAACTCGGAAACTGGCTTTTACCTGCTTTTCCCTTTGGGTTTGGCCTTTTCACTCTGGTCGAAGAATGCATTCAGTCTCAATCTCCTAATCGCAGTTTTGATGGCGTTGATCTGATTGCGAGTTTTGTGGGAATTGCTTTTGGTTATTGGCTGGTAGAACGGCAGCAGAAAAAGTCGTGAACGGTTAAGGAGCCTGGTTGTAAGGAGTGAGCAATGCTAAACTCCGTTGAAACAATTCCATTTGATTCAATTCCTGTCCCCTAACACGAGCGCTCAATGTCTCGCAAATGTAGATCCAAAGCTTCGACGGAGACTTGAATTTCACGCACCGATAGCGCTAGAGAAATAATCATCAAGATCAAGCTAATTGCAAAAATCATTTCTCCCAGTCGGTGTTGACCCGCAAACAGGACAAACATGCAAACCACGCATAGCAAGAAGCTACTGACACCGAAGGCTTGCATCTGTTGCACCAGTCGTACCCGATAACGCAAGCTTGAAATCTCTCGGAGCAGCAGGGTACTCGGCTCTGATTTGTGGGTGGCGTGCAATTGGCGAATCACCGTGGCCAGGGTGAGAAACCGATTGGTGTAAGCCAGCAGCAATAACGAAATCGCAGGAAACAACAGAGCGGGGGTTGTGAGCGTTAGTTCCATAAGCAATCGGGCAAAATCAAAGGGTGATCAGCAGGCAATACCCCTCCTATGATTCATTGAATTCTGGAATGAACTTGAGAAACCCACGTTCTTTTAAGCATGCCAAAAGCGTTATTTAGCAACTGACTGTTTGGAAAGAAATTTTTTATTTTAGAGCCAATTTTCGGAATCGATTCTATTAAAAATTAGTCTCACTTGAGTCTCAGAATGGTTGTGATTGAGTCTTTTGAGGTGAGGCTTGAAAAGCTTGCTGGGAAAGGGTTTGCCGGATGGAAAATCCCCCTCTCAAAACGGTGGGGCGGTGATACAATAGAAAAGCTAATATGCCTTCCCATTTAGTGTGGGTAAACTTTGGCTCGAATCAGGTTATTAGCTGCAATCTGAACACTTGGAGTTGTTGACTGTATGACCTTTTCCCAGGATTCGCCCCAGGATCGGATTATCCCGACAGATCTGAGTAACGAGATGTCCCGATCCTACCTGGAATACGCCATGAGCGTGATTGTGGGGCGGGCGTTACCCGATGCGCGAGATGGTTTGAAGCCAGTGCATCGCCGCATTCTTTACGCAATGCATGAGTTGGGGTTAAGCCCCGATCGCCCTTTCCGAAAATGCGCCCGTGTTGTCGGGGACGTGATCGGTAAATATCATCCACATGGCGACCAGGCCGTTTATGATGCCCTGGTGCGAATGGCGCAAGACTTTTCAATGCGATCTCCCCTGGTTGATGGACACGGCAACTTTGGCTCAGTAGACAATGACCCCCCAGCAGCCATGCGATACACTGAGTGTCGCTTGCGGCCCGTCACCACTGAGGGGATGCTGCAAGACATTGAAGCTGAGACGGTTGATTTTGTAGCGAACTACGACGGCTCACAGCAAGAGCCAACGGTGCTTCCGGCTCGTTTTCCCCAACTGCTGCTCAACGGCTCATCGGGTATTGCTGTGGGGATGGCGACCAACATTCCACCCCATAACTTGGGTGAAGTGATTGACGGGTTGACTGCATTGATTCACAACCCAGAGCTGACCGATCTGGAGTTGATGCAATACATTCCGGGACCTGACTTCCCGACCGGGGCGCAGATTCTTGGGCGCAGTGGCATTCGTGATGCTTACACAACAGGGCGCGGCTCGGTTGTAATGCGTGGGGTTGCGTCGATCGAAACGATTGAGCATCGAGGCCGCCCGGACCGCGAAGCAATTATCGTGACTGAGTTGCCCTACCAAACCAATAAAGCGGCGCTGATCGAAAGGATCGCCGAAATGGTGAACGATAAGCGTCTGGAAGGGATTTCAGATATTCGGGATGAGAGCGATCGCGACGGGATGCGGATCGTGATTGAGCTGAAGCGCGATGCCTACCCGCGAGTGGTGCTCAACAACCTCTACAAGCAAACGCCATTGCAAGCCAACTTTGGGGCCAACATGGTGGCATTGGTGAATGGCGAACCGCAACTCCTGACCCTCAGAGACTTTTTGAGCGTCTTTCTAGAGTTTCGTGTTGAAGCCATTACACGACGAACCCAGTACTTCCTCCGCAAAGCCGAAGAACGCGACCATTTGTTGCAAGGTTTGTTGATTGCGCTGGCTAACCTTGATGAAATCATTCACTTGATTCGTCATGCGGCTGACACACCCACTGCCAAGCAAGAGTTGATGAGCCGCTATGAGCTATCAGAAGCTCAGGCAGATGCGATTCTGCAAATGCAACTGCGTCGTTTGACTGCGCTGGAAGCGGAAAAGATTCGCCAGGAGCACGAAGAGTTGCAGGCGCAGATCGCTGACTATCAAGATATTTTGGCGCGGCGTGAGCGCATTCTCGACATGATTGTTGAGGAAGTCACACAGATTAAGACGAAGCACGCGACCCCTCGTCGCACGGTGATTGAGCAATCAGAAGACGATTTGGCAGATGCCGACCTGATTGCCAACGAGCGCGCGGTGATCTTGCTGACCGAGCAAGGCTACCTGAAGCGGATGCCCGTTAACACCTTTGAAGCGCAGAGTCGGGCGACCAAGGGTAAAGCGGGTGCCCGTATGAAGGAAGATGATGCGGTGGAGTTGTTCCTCACGTGTCATGACCACGATAGCGTCTTGTTCTTTAGCGATCGCGGGGTGGTCTATTGCCTGCGGGCCTACCAGATTCCGGTTGGGTCGCGCACATCACGGGGCACACCGATCGTGCAATTGCTGCCAATCCCGGTGAATGAAAAGATTACGTCGATCATCCCGGTGACTGAGTTTACCGAAGACGAATATCTAGTCATGTTGACCCGCAACGGTTACATCAAGAAGACAGCACTGGCGGCGTTTGGCAACATTCGCTCAAACGGTCTGATCGCGATTTCCTTAGAGGAAGGCGACCAACTCCGTTGGGTGCGGCGGGCACGCGAGCAAGACACCATTTTGATTGGGTCGAGCTTGGGTAAGTCGATTCACTTCCGGGCGAACCACGAGCAACTGCGTCCGTTAGGGCGGGCAACCCGTGGCGTACGAGCGATGAACCTGCGCGAAAGCGACAGCCTCGTGGGGATGGATATTCTACCCAGCCAAATTGTGGCTGACTTAGAGCAAGAACTCGAATCGGCCAGTGTTAGTGATGAGGATACGACTGAAACCGCAACTAGCCTTGGCCCCTGGGCGTTGATTGTGACAAACGGAGGCTATGGGAAGCGGGTGCCTGTATCTCAGTTCCGCTTGCAAAACCGAGCCGGGATGGGGATCGTGGCGATCAAGTTCCGAAAGGCGGGCGATCGCATGGCGGCTTTACGCATTGTCGGCGAAGAAGACGAACTGATGATGATTACCAACCGGGGCATTATCATTCGTCAGGCGGTCAATGCGATCTCGTCTCAGTCACGAGCAGCGACGGGGGTGCGGGTGCAACGCCTCGACGAAGACGATGCGATCGCGGCAGTTGCCCTTGTGCCACGCTCAACCGAAGAAGCGGCAGCTTTAGAGGATGAGGAAATAGACGAAGAATAGGCGATCGCAACTTAAAACAGACTGGATTTGATTTTTTGTTAACGGAGGGTGAAATCATCCTCCGTTAATTTTTTTAGCGTGGCGTTCTCAGTAATCCTCGGCAAACCTCGTTGGGCGCGCCTTTCGTGGTGATTTTAAGCACTTCACCGATCTCTGACGTAGGTAACTGAAATGCCGCAAACATTCGAGTTGTGTGAGGTATTCTGGATGAAGTCAAACCAGGGATTTAGGTTGGATATTGCAATGAAGCTGGCAGCACGAGTGAGTCACGTTACGCCGTCAATGACTTTGGCGATCGCCGCAAAAGCCAAAGCGCTGAAGGCAGAAGGCATTGATGTCTGTAGTTTTACAACAGGGGAGCCAGATTTTGACACCCCCGCTCATATCTCGGCGGCTGCAAAGCAAGCTCTCGATGAAGGCAAGACCAAATACGGTCCGGCGGCAGGTGAGCCAAAACTGCGAGAAGCGATCGCCCTCAAACTACAAAACGAAAACGGGCTTTGCTACGGAGCAGAAAACGTCATTGTTACCAACGGTGGCAAGCAATCGCTTTATAACTTGATGCAGGTGGCAATCGAGCCGGGTGATGAAGTGATTATTCCAGTACCATACTGGTTGAGCTACCCAGAGATGGTGACTCTAGCGGGTGGAACTTCAGTCTTCATTCAAACCACAGCCGAAAACGATTACAAAATTACACCCCAACAACTCCGGCAGGCAGTTACACCTAAGACGAAGTTCTTAATGCTCAACTCGCCATCGAACCCAACGGGGATGGTTTACTCACCCGACGAAATTCGAGCGATCGCGGATGTCGTGGTTGAGACAGGCATCTACGTTGTGTCTGACGAGATTTATGAAAAGCTGCTTTACGACGGTGCTAAGCATTTTAGTATTGGGGCTGCCAGTCCAGAAGTGTTTGACCGCACGATTACCAGCAACGGATTTGCGAAAGGCTACTCCATGACAGGTTGGCGGGTTGGGTACCTGGCCGGGCCAGTGGAAGTGATCAAAGCAGCATCTGCCCTGCAGGGGCACAGCACTTCTAACGTCTGTACTTTTGCTCAGTACGGTGCGCTGGCGGCTCTGCAAGGGTCGCAAGCACCCGTCGAAGAAATGCGACTGGCGTTTGCCGAGCGCCGAAAGTACATGTTAGAAGCGCTCAAGTCGATTCCCGGTTTGAGCTGTGTCAAGCCCGATGGAGCCTTCTATCTCTTCCCCGATATCAGTCAAACGGGGCTAAAGTCGCTCGATTTTTGTGCAGCGCTCCTCGAAGAACAGCAAGTCGCTGCCATTCCTGGAATTGCCTTTGGCGCAGACGACAACATTCGTCTCTCCTACGCAACGGATATGGAAACTATCAAAAAAGGCTTAGAGCGCTTAGAAAAATTCGTGCGATCGCGCGCCTAGTTTTTTTTAGACGAGGTTTCAGAAACTCTCGGAAGCCCTACCCTAGAAGTGGTACGGCTCAATTTTTTATGCTCACTTCAATACCAAGTGTTCGCGTGCTTCATCGTAAAGAGATGTACCTGTACTTCCCGTAATTACTTTTTTATTCCCTGCTAAACCGATCGCCGAGTTTGAAAGTCTACCAAATTTTCCACGGCTTCATAAGCGACATCAACACTGGTCACAACCGCTCCTGGAGAACCCATATAGCACCAACGCAGCATCGCCTCAATATCCGCGCGATCGCCTTCAAATACGGCCTCCACTCGTCCATCTTGCAAGTTGCGCACCCAACCCGCTAAGTTTGCCTGACGCGCAGTCTGCTCGGTATGGTAGCGATAACCAACGCCTTGCACTCTGCCTGAAATCCACACATGGGCGCGAATTTTTTCCATAGAGCAGTTCCAGATGATTTGTGAAATGAGAGAAGCGTTGTGAATAGGTTTCCGAAGCAAAACTTTTCACAACCCAACGAGAATCGCGATGTAAGACGAGCCGCTTAGAACTGCTTTAGTTTAATATTGGTTGCCTGATTTGCGGTGGTTAACAGCTGTCACCCCGGCTAAATCAAAAACGCGACCGTTATTGACCGTTGCATAGATCAGCCAGTGATCGCCACACTCCATCCGCGTTTGCACCGTACACTCCAGGTAAGAGAGCGCTTCGGTGAGAATGAGGCAGCCTGTTTCGCTTGGCTCAGTTGCCAGAGTTGCAAACGGATCTTCCGTCGGCAGAAATGAGCGCAGGAAGTGGCGCCGTAAAGGGCTACCCTCTTTGAGAATATTGAGGACAAAATGTTCGCCGGGATTTGCCAAAAACTCGGCATTGCCATATTGCGCGATCGCGATGGTGATACCCGGTGGCGTAAAGCTTGCCTGTGAAACCCAGGAGGTCAACACCGCTAAGTTTTGGTTGCCTTTTTTAGCAGTTACAACGCAGAGTGAGCCAGTGACACGACCCACTGCTTGTCCGGTGCGATCGGTTTGGGCTTCGGCAATAAACTGGCGCGGGGTGGCAACCTTACGCGCTTTTTTGAGCGCAAAGACAAACTCGTTGCCAGCAGCTTCACACTGTTGCAACACCGCTTCAGTTGGTTTGAACTTGACCCGCAACGTTTCAAAACCTAAGCGATAACCGGCATCCTGCAATTTGCTTTCTAGGATATCAACCGCTTCCCCACTCCAACCGTAGGAGCCAAACACACCTGCAACTTTCGTTTGTGCTGCTGTTGAGAGAATCACCCCCAATGCGGTTTGAATCTGCACCGGAGCATGTCCCCCCAAAGTTGGCGAACCAATTACAAAACCATCGCAGGTCGCGATCGCCCGTTCAATTTCAGCGGGGTCAGCAAACTCACAGTTGATCGCCTGCACCGCTGCACCTGCACTGCGAATCCCCTGCGCGATCGCCTGGGCCATGGTGGCTGTGTTGCCGTAGGCCGAAGCGTAGAGCAATGCTACGGAAAAGTCTTGATCTTGCTGCTCAGCGCACCATTGTTGATAGTCCAGCGTTAAGCGACTGAGGCTGTGCCGCACAATGGGGCCGTGGCTCGGTGCATAAATTTTTGCTTTGGCGCTACCTAATTTATTAATAGCGGCTTCCACCTGCGTTGCTTGGGCGGCGTGAATACAGTCAAAGTAGTAGCGGCGATCGTCTTGCAGGTCGCGCCAATGCTCATCAAACACCGCTTCGCCGCAAATGTGTGCCCCAAATAGCTTGTCAGTAAACAAAATTTGGGTGGCCGGATCGTAGGTGATCAACGCATCCGGTAAGCGTGGAGTCGGCACAAAGAAGAATTGCAGGTCATGCCCATCACCGAGATCCAGGCGATCGCCATCTCGTACAATGCGCAATTTCAATGTGCGGTCGGCGGCATACTGAATCCCTAACTCAACGGCTTCGTCAGCATGGGCTGAGGTTGCGCTCGCGCTTTCTTCGCTGAGTAAGGATTGCAACGCGATCGCCCCCGGTTTTGAACAAACGACCGTCGCGTAAGGCGCAAGTTCTAATAACCGTTTGAGCGTTGCAACCCGGTTGGGGTTAACGTGGCTAATGATGATGTAACTCAGTCGTTGATAGTACTGATGGAGTTGCAACTCATCTAAAAACAGATCGGTAAATGACTCCCCCGGTGGGTCAATTAATGCTGTTTCTTGCGCTTGAATCAGGTAAGAATTAGCCGTTGTACCTTTTTGTCGCGCGTATTCAATCTCAAATTTGAGCCGTTCCCAAGTTCGCGATCGCAATACGAGGGTATTGCTTCCCACTTGAGCAACCTGCACGTCTCGAGGTTGTTTGAGCGTTTTAACGGGTTCAGATAGAGAAGACATAGCTCATTGAAATTGCGCCTATAGGAGCACGATAACACTGTTAAAGGTGCAACTTGCCGCGATCGCGACGAGACTCCTCTCAAAATTTTCAATCGAAGCGATAAGCGGACTTTAAACTTTGTAGGTGAAGAGATTTGCTAGCGTCGAGGCGGTTGGCGATCGCTGAGTCTTTGGGTTGCTTCTCTCTTCTCTAGTTAAGAATCTAGCTCAGAGCAACGCGGTTGCTAAGTTTAGCTTCCCAGGCGATCGCTCTATTCAAAATAGCTATGGGAAATAGCGATAAAACTCTCGACGATGTAAAACTCTTACTACTTCTAACGTATCTTTATTTAGCTCAAGTCCAATCCGATAATCACCGACTCGAATACGATATTGATTTGTTGTACCTACCAGAGCTTTAACCCCAGACAAATCTTGCAGAGATTGAGCTTCTGGTAGAGCTATGAAAATAAGATCGTAAATCTGTTGATATACGGGCTGATTTTTTAGCCTCTTCAAGTCTTTTAAGAAAAGCTTCCGGTATTCGACCTTCAATCATCGTCCTCCGCTTCCAAAAACTCGATTGCCTCTTGCCGATTTAGCAAAGGTGTTTCTCTAGCTTCTTCCATTGCTTTACTCAAGCAATAGTCTTCTAACCCTTCAGCAAGCTCCTCAAGAGAGCCGTTCGCTTGAGGCAACAGTTTTCTCCACAACTCAATGGGGATAACAACCGCTTTAGGATTACCTTCGGAGTCTGTAAGATATTCGATCGCAAGATTGGTCACGATTTTTCTCCTTGATGCTCTACGGTGTCGGGCATTTGCTGGATGATCTCCATCACGCGAACGCTAGCGGTACAGACCCGTTGCAACAGGTCGATGACGTGTTCTTTGTAGTCGGCAAATTTATAGGTGTCGAAGAGTTGGGCGATCGCAGAAGTTTTAGTCTTCTTCTTTTTGTGCTGAGCAAGCATTCATTTCAAAATAGCGCAGTTTCTCAGGCGATCAGGTTGAGCCACTCTCTGACTCCAAAAGCTTCAGCAGTTCAGGTTCAGTTAGCTGAGCCACACCCAGTTCTTGAGCCTTTTGCAACTTCGAGCCAGCCTCTTCGCCCACAACCACGTAGTCGGTTTTCTTACTGACAGAATCGGTCACTTTTCCTCCCGCCGCTTGAATCATCGCCTTCGCTTCATCTCGCTTCAGGGTTGGCAGCGTCCCTGTGATCACAAAGGTTTTACCTGTGAGTGCCGTGGCTTCGGTAGCAGTTGGAGGGGTTGTCCCTTCGAGTTGAAGACCCGCCGCTTGCAAGCGTTGGATCAGCGCTTGGTTGCCAGGATTCTGAAACCACTCGTGAATTGAGGCTGCGATCGTCTCACCAATTCCATAGGTGGCAGCAATATCGCTGATTTGAGCTTGTGCCAGAGCTTCCACAGAAGGAAATACCTGGGTAATCACTTGGGCATTGACACTGCCCACATGCCGAATCCCTAAACCGTACAGTACACGTGCCCAGGGCTGTTGTTTCGAATCCGCGATCGCGCCAACTAACTTCTCGGCTGACTTTTTGCCCATCCGTTCCAGGTGCAACAGGCTTTCGACGGTTAATCCATAAAGATCGGCGACAGAGCGTACCAGACCTGTATCAACCAGTTGCAACACCAGCTTTTCACCTAAGCCATTAATGTCGAGAGCATCGCGCGATGACCAGTGAATCAACGCCCCTCGCACGATCGCGGGACAGGAGGTGTTAATGCAACGAGTCACTGCTTCATCTTCAGGTTTGACCAGCGGTTGGCCACATTCAGGGCAATGGGTTGGCATCTGGTAAGACTGGGCCGTGTCTGGGCGTAACTCATACAGCACCCGCACCACTTCAGGAATAATTTCACCAGCCTTTCGCACAATCACCGTATCACCCAGGTGAATATCAAGTTCACGGATGCGATCGCTATTGTGCAGCGTCGCACGAGAAACGGTTGTGCCAGCCAGCTCAACGGGCTTCATCTCCGCAACAGGGGTAACCGCTCCGGTGCGTCCCACTTGAGTGACAATGCGTTCAACAATTGTGGGGGCCTCTTCGGCGGGATACTTGAGTGCGATCGCCCAACGTGGAAACTTTTGGGTAAAGCCAAGCTGAGTTTGCAGGGCGAGCGAGTTGAGCTTCACAACAACACCATCGGTCAAGTAAGACAGGGTTGTGCGCTGGGTAGACCACTGATCACAGTAAGCTTGCACGGCTTCTAAATTAGGGCAGAGCGATCGCTCAGGGTTGACGCGAAATCCCATCTGTTTCAATAACTCCAGCGCATCCCACTGGGTTTGCAGCGGTGTTATGCGGTTAGTGCCACCTTCGGGTAGGTGCAACGTGTAGGCGAAAAAGTCTAACTTGCGCTTTGCTACCACTTTTGAGTCGAGTTGCCGCAGGGTACCTGCTGCCGCATTGCGCGGATTGGCAAACAACGCCTCCCCAGCGAGCGATCGCTCCTGATTGATCTGCTCAAACACATCGAGCGGTAAAAATGCCTCCCCTCGAATCTCCACAATCGGGGGTGGATCAGGCAAATTTAGCCGCAGCGGAATGGAGCGAATCGTCTTGACATTTTGTGTGATTTCTTCGCCTTCAACGCCATCACCCCGGGTCGCACCCCTGACCAGCACGCCATTCTCGTAGGTGAGGGCAAGCGCATTGCCATCTATCTTTAACTCGCAGACGTAGTCATACGCCTTTGCCTCAGGCGCCACCCGCCGCCAACGTTCCTCCCAGCGCACCAGGTCTTCTGCCCCAAAGGCGTTCTCTAAGCTGTAAAGCGGAATGTTGTGCCGCACCGAGGTAAACTTGCTGGCCGGACGCTCACCCACACGCTGGGTCGGGCTATCAGGCCGAATCAGACTTGGATGCTGGCGCTCCAGGTTCAACAGCTCATGATAAAGCTGGTCGTAAACCGAGTCCTCCATAATGGGATCATCCAGCACGTAATAGGCATAGCTGGCCTTTTGTAGAAGCTGGTTGAGTTCTTCGACTCGCTGCACAATAGCCGCATCGGGTACTCCCAGGGTCAGTTGCTCTGCCGCATCAGTCATGGCGATCGCGTTCCTTCATTTCTCAACATAGTTTACCGAGCAAACCGTTTGTCTGTGGAGCATTTCGGCTTCAATCAACCAACTTTCGCACAAACCTAAACAAACTCGCACCCGCTTCAGATTGTCAGAAAATTGCCTGTAGAATGAGTTGCTATCCTACACTTCTCAAATTTCTATGACGGTCGAGCAAAAGGTTGACCAGGCCACTAGCAATATCGAAATCCTGATTGATCAGGTCGGAAGATTGACCGAAAGTATTGCCGAGATGCGATTTGCGATCGTGGAAGGCTTTGCTGAGACTCGCCGTGAAATGGCAGAAGGGTTCGCTGAGACTCGTCGTGAAATGGCAGAAGGCTTTGCTGAGACTCGTCGTGAGATTTCAGAAGGTTTTGCGGAAATGAGACAAGCCTCAAATGAACGTTTAGCGCAATTAGAAGCTGTCGTTGACCGACAAGCGATCGTCGCTGAGCGGTTGGCTGCTACGGTTGAACGCCAAGCCCAATTGATGGAGCGGATGTTTAGCGATCGCCCTTAAGGCAGGCCAACCCCTTCAACAAAAAGAGGGAAAGAGCGATCGCCCTTCCCCTCCTTTAACGAATAAAAATCAGTCTTACTTCACTAACGCCTTCACCTTGTTCATAATGCCGACGGGGTCGATGCCCTGGTAGGGGTGGTGCTCCCATAAGCCGCCGCAGCCTTCTTCATGGGTACCGAGGTAAGCATACTTAGGCGCATAGCCACGCTCCAGCAACCAGGTGCCAAAGCGACTCCCCAGACCAGTCTTGCGGTTAAAGCACTCAGCCACCAACACGAAAGGTGCTTTACCTAATTTCGCCATCATCTCTTCATCGACAACGTTTAATGTTGGCTTATTGATCAAACCAACATCAATCCCTTCCTGCTTCAAACGCTCAACGGCATCTAAGGCACGATAGAGTGTGTCGCCAAAGCTGACGATGTAGCCAGCCGTTCCTTCGCGCACGACCTCATCTTTGCCAGGGGTAAACTGATAGCCAGCCCCATACAGCTCGTTACCACTTGCATCAAGTAAGATTGGGGTCTTCGAGCGGGTTGAGAAGACAAAACGTAGCCCTTCATTAAAGAAGATCGACTCAACACAGGCTTTCATTTGATGAGCGTCGGCTGGGAAGTAGAGTTTGGTGTCGTAACCATCATCTAGCCCATTATCCGCAAACATGTTGTTGAGGCCGAAGTGGCAGGTGTTGTCTGCCATATCATCAATCCCAGAGTGGGAGAAGTGGCAGAGCAGGTTGGAGTAGTTCAACCGGGCCATCGTGATTTCTGAAATGCACATTTCGAGGAAAGCAGCGAAGGTGGCGAAGATCCCTTGCTTACCTTTTGCCATGCCAAAACCCGCGGCGGCGGAGATGTTACCGCGCTCCATAATCCCCGAGGGAATAAACACCTCAGGATGAGCGTCGTGAATCTTCTTCAAGCCACAAGAGCCTTCCAGGTCGCTATCGATGACAAGTACGCTCTCTTTGCGTTCTGTTTCCGACATTTTGCCGAGAATGCTGACGACGGCATCGCCAAAGACGTTGCGGTTAGAATCCCAGGTTTCACTAATGCCCAAGAAGGTATAAGTATTCTTAGGTTTCTGAATGTTATTGATGTAGTGGATCGCCGCCTGATACCCCCGCTTCTCTAGATAAGGGATAGCGAGCTTGACCGAAATCACATCGTGACCGTGGTTTGATCCTTCTAAACCATCAATGCCGGGGCACATGGGGCGCTTACAAATCACCGCGATCGCACCAGGTGTATTCACCGCTTCGCAGATAGCAGCGTACAGCGCATCAATATCTTCACCATTGACTTCGATGACCTTGACGCCATGACCTTCTAAGGTTCTCTTCACGCTGTAGCCAGGCAGATACTGAGACGGGTGCCCCGCGATCGTCACATCGTTGTCATCAATGATCAACTTGACATCGAGATGCTGAGCCACTGCGAGCCGAGCCGCTTCAGCGTCGTTTCCTTCTTGCTGAGAACCGTCAGAACCAAGACAAAAGACAGTCTTGCCAGGGTTAGCCAGTGCAACCCCGTTCACATAAGGCCACATGTGACCCAAACGACCAGAGCTAAACTCAACACCGGGGGTCAAGCCCAACTCTGGGTGACCTGGCAGTTTAGAGTTTGCTTCGCGATAGTGCATCAACTGCTCGGCAGGCATGTGTCCGCGCAGGACGGACATCAGGTATTGAGTGCCAACCCGGTGCCCAGCTTCATCAAAAAAGGTCGGCACAAACTTGTCAGGGTTCCCCCGAAACAGCGCATCTAAAATCATGACTTCAGGCACTGTGTCATAGGGACCGCCTGTATGACCACCAACACCCCGGGCTGCACCTGTCACAGTGAAAAAGACGATCGCATCGCGGCAAAGCTGAATGTTGTGCTCTAGATCTGCCCGTTGCTCATCCGTCAAAGTGGGTTGAGAAGGATCGAGTACAAGCGGCTTGTAGGTACTGAGGTCGATCGGAAAGGTTTCTGTCGTTGTCATAACTCGAAATTCCTGCTTAGTGGAGAGCAAAAAGGCAAAGTGCCCAGGTCAGAACAGTTACCACGTGCGATCGCGGTGAACCGCTGTTTGAGAGTGTATCTCGCTTCAGGATACCGAACTCTGTTATCTCCATAACAGAGTCATTTAAAGTGATGAACTGATTTAGAGACGACGGACTTCATCAGAATAAAGACTTTGACTACTAAATCAGCAAATCTTAGTAGAGATGTTTTTACCCTTCGTGGATTGATCCATCAGCCATTGTTGTACCGCTAAGAGTGGCACCACTTAAATTGGCGCTGCTCGTTTCGGCATTCACAAGATTGGCATTCGTCAGGTTGGCAAAGCGCAGGTCAGCCCGACCTAAATAAGCTTCAACCAGCATCGCCTCTTCTAACTCTGCCCAACGCAAATCCGCTCGACTTAAATCAGCCCGATTGAGTCTGGCCTGCTTCAGTTTTGCCCGCACTAAAATAGCTCGGCTTAACTTCGCGTCAGTGAGATTGGCGATCGAGAGATTCGCTTGAGTCAGGTTAGCTTCACTAAAGTCAGCCCGTTGTAGTTTACCATCAAACAAATCTGCACTTGTCAAGTCAGCCGATTCTAGGCGAGCATCTGTTAAGAATGCGCCTCGGAAGCTTGCACCAAGCAGGTTTGCGCTGTTTAAATTAGCTTCATGTAGATTCGCTTCTTGTAAATTCGCTCCCCGCAAATCCGCTTTTGACAAATCAGCTCCAGATAAATTCGCGCCTCGCAAATCCGCATTGCGCAAGTTAGCGCCTCTTAAATCTGCCCCTTCATAAACCCGCCGCTCAAACCGCAAGTTTGCCCCGCGCAGGCACGCACCTTGCAAATTCGCTCCAGCTAATTTCACTTCGCGCAAGTCAGTGCTGATCAGATTGGCATCCAATAGGTTTGCTAGAGATAAGTTGGCATAGCGCAAGTCAGCTCCATAGAGAACAGCTCCGTGCAGGTCAGCATCTTGCAAATTTGTGTGCAACAGGTCGGCTTGACTCAGGTTCGCACCACATAAACGGGCTTTTGTTAGGTTGGCATGGCTGAAGTTGGCCCGGTTGAGATACGAAAAGACGAAAAGAGCGCCTGATAAATCACATTCTTGGAAATCAACGCCGATTAGATCAGTACCCGAAAAATCAGTGCCAGCAAGGCTCTCACCCCGAAAGTTGGTTTCTCCAGCTTCATACCGCAGTAGTAAATCACTCAGCTCCATTGTTTGCTACGCCTGGATCAGAAGGAGGATTTGAAGAAACAAGCCAATCAGAAGTTGCGATCGCCTCCGACACAGGCGGAACATCTGGCTGGGTTTTGCCTGACAGGTCGGCTACATCAGGATTACTGTAACGGTTTGCCAGTTGACACGTCATCTCGTCAAGCCCTTGTAGTGCCGTTGGTGTGCTTTCTGCCATACGCGTTTCGGAGTTGTCAACCGGGGTAATATCCGTATCCTCGACGAGGGGGGGCACTGTTACAGGAATGCTGCCATGCACGTAGAAAAACCGGAGAGACTTGATCAGGCGAGTTGCCGTGTGGACGTACTCATCTGGATTGGGCTGCTTTCTAGCGGCGCGATAGAGCAAATCTTCTAAATCAGTATAGGAGCGGCACTGGTTTAGGGTTTCACGTAAAAGACCATCTAAATCAATCGCTTTTAGATTGAGCCAGTCTTGATAAGAGAATGTGAATTCACCTCGCAGGGCAGAAAATAGCAGAATCTTGGCACAGAGAGGATTCGCATTTCGCATGATGTCGAGGCGCGCATCAAACAAGCTAAACAATGGCTCTGCGACAGGAGTTTGATGGCTGCCTGCGGGCTGAGTGGCGGACATTTCTGCCACCGAGGATTCTGCTGCTGGAGGGGGTGCCTCAGCTGGAGCCGCTGGTAGTTCGTAGCCAGGGTAGAGCGGTGTCATGTGGCGCAGAATGGTATGCGCGATCGCCCCATATTCTGCTGGTTTGCTCAAGGTTCTCACGACCGACCCCAGAGCTTCTTCAAGCTGCTTACCCGCTGGGGCAATTTGGTAAAGTTGCCGCACTAAGCTCTCAGTATTGAGATTGTTAAGGGCTGAAGCATTGTTTTCCCAACGGCGATCGCATAGATAGAGCATCAGCTTTTTGATCCGCAGCAGGTTTTGCTCTTGCTCTAATGCCGTACCCACTTCTCGGCAAATCTGACTTGGATCTGGCTCAACTGGGGCGCTTGCTGCTGGCTCTTGTGGGGGAAGCGCAGGCGATTGCATGGTATGACTCGCTGGAGCCTCTGCCTGAGAGTGATAGAGCGGATAAAATTGCTGCAAAATGGTGTTCGCAACCAACTGATACTCCGCCGACTTGCTCAACGTTTGAACGAAGCGATCTAGGGTCGTCTGCAACCGCTCGGCAGTCGGAAATAAGTGATGTGCCTCAGCCACCAGGGTCGTCATTGACACCGCATTGAGTTGATCGGGGTTGCTTTCCCATTTGTTGCGGCAAACGTAATAGCACAGCTTTTTGATCCGCGAGAGGTTACTCGATCGCTCGATTGTTTGAGCCACTCGACTATATAGGGTTTCGGCCTCTGGTGAAACCACGTGAGGCATTTCGCGATGCGCTGTTACCTGCGTTGTTGATCCATCCAGCTCAACAGGTGTAGAGGTTGCTGGGTAAAGCCGCCCAGCTTCTGCCAAAATCAAATTTGCGATCGCCCCATACTCGGCTGGCTTGCTCAGCGTTTTAACGGCACTGTGGAGAAAGTTTTGTAATTGGTTAGGGTTGGGGGCTAATTTAACCAGATCTTGCAGCAACCCATGTAGGTCTAAGCTGTTCAGCGAATTTGTATCGCTTTCCCAGACATTTTTGCAGGCATAGTAAATTAGCTTGCGAATCCGGAGTTGATTCTTATTGTTCTGGAGGTTTTCGACGACTAGGCCGAGTGAGTCTTGAGGCTCCTCTTCTGGATGCAGTAAAACTTTGTAAGCGGGGACAACTTCGTCAATATTCTTAAGCTTGCGTGGCCCCAGAAATTGGGTTGTAATTTGCAGCCCATTTTTAACGACGTCGTAAACCGTTTGTGAAATAATAATGCCACCCGGGTCAGCTTCAGCTTGCAGACGGGCCGCAATATTTACGCCATTGCCCATCACATCAGTGTCGGTGATAAACATATCGGCCAGATGCACACCAATTCGATGTTTCAAGGAATCTCGTTCAGAGAGAACGGCCGTGGCTTCACCAATTTTTTCTTGAATCTCAAGCGCACATTTCACCGCCCGAATGGCGCTAATGAAGTACATCAGCAGCCCGTCACCCGTTGACTTTAAAACGCGGCCCTCGTACTTTTCACAGACCTTCTGCATCAGCTTCAGATCACGCCGGATCAAGTCTAGGGTGTGGTCTTCATCCCGCGACATTCTGGCACTAAACCCAACACAGTCGGTAAAGACAACTGTGGCAAGTGTGCGATGTCCTCTTAGCTCAGATGATTGGGTGTTTGTTTCCATACTTGTGGCTGAGAAGAGGGATTTGACAACCAGCAGGCAACTGACATCAAGCGCTAGGGAAAAAACGCAGTTTTGTCGCTTTTCGCACGCCTAAATGCGATTTCCCTGTTAAGAGTACACCACGGAACTCCGTTCGCCTATGCCGTCTAATTACTAGATTGCCCTAAGGCTTCTCTTTTTGAACGACGAAACGTAAATCAATTCGTTCTCCGCAAGTCTAAGCTTGAGATACAGAGGCGCTGACCAGAATTCCTGAGAAATATCTGGAGGGATGAAAAGCCGTTTTCAACTTAATCGTTGATAGATGCTATGCCAACGGTATATGTGCCGCTTTGCAACATTTAAGTGATACAGTGCGGGGCACAATTTAACGATTTATCAAGGAACTACTGGCATTCGTGACGATTTTCAAGCGAGAAATGTTGTTTGCCCGACTGACCGTCAAATTTCTCTGACAGCATTAAGCGCCGAGGCTGACAACATCAGAAAAGTGCGCGATCGCAAAAAAGTCCCGCGCCCATCATAAAAGATCTCCACGGCGATAAAATGCAACCGTTGCATCTTTAAGGATGGTGTTTAGCCGCAAGCTTGCGGACTCAACGGGACTTGTGAAAGAAGGTTCCTATCTCTTTCTACATCAGCACAAACTGGTAACAGGTCTAATTGGGTTGCATTTGGTGAAGCATGTGTTGAATAGTAGCTGTTGGCACCTGATCAACAATGGTTGCTACGCCAATTTGGGTTGGCAAAATAAACCGAACTTTGCCATCTTGCACTTTTTTGTCGGTTTGTAGAGCCGCAACGATCGCGTCAATATCCAAACCGGAGGGCAACTGGGTCGGCAAGCCTGCTGTTTGGATCAGGTTTAGCTGGCGATCGCAGCTCGCTTGATCCCACAAGCCCATGCCAACGGCAATTTGCCCCGCCGCGACCATGCCAATGCCGACCGCTTCACCGTGATTGACCACTTTGTAACCTGTCAAGCTTTCAACTGCGTGCCCAATTGTATGACCGTAGTTGAGGATGGCGCGTAAGCCAGCTTCTTTCTCATCTTTGCTGACCACATGCGCCTTTGCCTGACAAGAATGGGTCAGAATGGCTTCTAATAACGATTCTGAAACCGCCGAAAATTGATTCAACCGTTTTGCGGCTTCTAACGCCTCAAATAACTGAGCATCCCAAATTACGCCATACTTAATCACTTCTGCCATGCCAGCGCGAAACTCGCGGGCTGGAAGCGTCTTTAGTACCTGGGGATCGATCAAAACCAGGCGTGGCTGGTGAAACGCACCAATCAAGTTTTTCCCTTGGGGATGGTTGACGCCCGTTTTACCCCCGATCGCCGCATCCACCATTGCCAGCAGTGAGGTTGGCACCTGCACGACGTTGAGGCCGCGTAACCAGGTAGCCGCCGCGAACCCGGTCATATCACCGATCACCCCACCACCCAAGGCAACAAAGGTAGACGATCGCTCAAACCGTTCAGCAAGGGCTGCGTCATAAATCTTTTGGAGCGTTGCCGGGGTTTTGTAGCGTTCTCCGGCAGGCACGAGACACTGCGAAACCGAAAACCCAGCCGCCTGTAAGGATGCAATGGCGCGATCGCCATAATGCTTAAAAATGCTTGGGTTTGATACTAACAGCACTTTGCCCTTGAGGTTTTGCTGCTGCATCGATTGCCCCAGAGCATCTAGACTGCCAGGCTCAATCACAATGCTGTAAGGGTGCTTGGGTAACTCGACCGAAATCGTAGGCATGACGCTATTCTCAAAAAATCCACAGGGGCTAAAGGTCGGTCACCCCACTTAAGAGCAACCTGACTCTAAGCCTCATCTATTTACAGCTTAGGCTGTGATGGCGACGAAAAGAATAGAATCTAAAATCAGCAGAAATCGGGGATTCCAGAGTGCCCCCTTCTTTCAGTAAACTAAGACGAGGTCTAATTTTGTATCGTTTTAGTAATACTGTTGGAGAGTTTGCAATGGCTGCAGTAGTTTCTTACGTTTTTGGCCTGGGTGCTGCCTTTGGTCTCGCGATCGGTCTGTATTTTGGTCTCCGCTCAATCAAGCTGATCTAAATCTCAAGGCTTTCCAGTCGGGATTGAGCTTTCACATCCCGACTGGCAGCGATGCTGGGGGATTAGCGAAGCCGGGTCGATTGCGAAGGTCGGTTTGGGCTTGTCGGCGAAGCTGAGGGGCGTCCGGGGTCAGTTGGGCTAGCAGGTGGATGGAGTTGCTGGCGGCCATTGCGAATCACCCGCAGCATCTCAGCTAATTGTGCTTCCATATCTCGCAAAACGCGATCGGCATACTCATCGGCTCCTGCCTGGATCCCTTCGCACTCTAGCAAGGCCATGTGTTGCATGTCTTCTAATTCTTTTTGAGCCTGACGCCGCATTTGCTCGATCTCAGCGACCGTTTGTTGGCGCACAGCTTCGCATTCTTGCTGCACCTGCTGTCGCAGTTGTTGGGCTTGCATTTCAGCCTGACGTAAGATCCCCATTTCATTGGTAATCTGAGCTGCCTGACGTTCTGCCGCCTCAATAATTTCCTGAGCGTATTGCTCAGCTTGCAGCAACAGCTCATCTCGGTGGTTTAGCACCTCTTGGGCTTCACGAAATGCATCGGGTAGCCCAACGCGAACTAGGTCGAGCTGCCCCAACAGCTGCTCCTCATCAACCAGCGTCCAGCGAGTGATGATCAGGCGCGGGCTATCGAGAATCATTTCCTCTAGCCGATTGAGTTCGCGCTGAATGTCTATGTTTCGTGGTCGGGGGGAGTCTCCCCGATGCGATCCGTTACTGTCGGATCCTGGCCGGGAGAATCCGCGATCAGAGCTGATACTGGCTGAATCTTCGCGTAGCATCGGTAGATATCCAGAGCAACATGAGAAGGGACAAGATGATCAACGGTACCACCAAAGCGGGCAATCTCTTTAACAAGACTACTGCTTATGAAGCCGTATTCCGTTGAGGTAGCCAAAAACACCGTTTCAACCTGATCTGAGAGTGTTTTGTTTGTGTGTGCCATCTGTAGCTCTAACTCAAAATCAGATAGCACCCTTAAACCTCTCAGTAAGATTTTTGCTTGACGCATTCTGGCGTAGTTAACGGTTAAGCCATCAAAACTGTCAACTTCAATGTTGGATAGATGCAAGGTTGAAATGCGGATTTGCTCAAGGCGCTCCGCCACGGTGAATAATGGCTTTTTATTAGGGTTACGCAGCACCGCTACGACAACCTGGTCAAATAGACGACAACCACGCTCGATAACATCAAGATGCCCCAGAGTGATTGGGTCAAAGCTGCCAGGGTAAATCGCAAGCACACACACAAACCAAAGCTACTGACGCGATTATAGGAGATATTTCTATTTAGAAGGCTCCTATTGTTACATCTTGCGGAAACCCTTAGCATCTGCAAATCTACGATCTGTAACATGCAATTAGACTTGATAAACTTGCTCAAACTCCGATTTTCTTGGGAAATCAGGCCATGCTTGCCGATAAAGTAGAACGACTCTTGGGTTAGAAAGTACAAGCTTATAAACTTTAAGATACCGCTGCTAAGCTTGCTGCCTATCAGCCGTTAGAGTTGTCTGTAGAGGACGAGTTGAGAAAGTTTAAGATTTAGATAGTCAAGGCAATCTTTGTTCGCAGTTTGGTGAAGAGTGGTTGTGCGATCGCGTGGCCTGAACAGGCCCATTGTGTTTTTGCGTGGCAGAAAATCTCCGAAGTTTGGTTAATTGCCTATGCTCAGTGAAATCGAAGCAGCTTTTGAGCGCAAAGACTACAAGACTGCCGCTCAGCTCTTAAAAACGCTGCAAAAACAGTCGCCTCAAGATGTTTGGGTTCGCTTTTATCTAGCGCGTTTGCAGGAGGTCGGGGGGCAGCTTGACACGGCAGAGCAGCTTTATTTGCAACTCCTCCAGCAATCAACTAATACCCGGCTCGTGGGTCAGGCACGGCAGGGTTTGCAACGTCTGGCAGAACTACGTCGATCGCGCCGACAGACAGCGATCGCTGCAGCCAATGCGGATCCAGGTAATGCCGGGTTAGGCTTTATGGTGCTAGAAGCGATCGCTGATGAACCCCGCAAGCAGGCAGCCGAGGGCCTTGCACGTATCGTCGGCACTGATGTATACACCGCGCAAATGCTCATCCCTAAGCGGGGTTGGCGACTTTACCGCAGTGGCAATTTTGCCGAGTTGCAGGTCTATGGTAAGGAGTTAAAGGCAGCCAAAGTGCCTGTTTTTTGGGCCGCTGCCGCTGAAATTGAAAAAATTCAAGTTTTTCGAGTCAGCCATTTTCAAAGTTTGACCCCAGCCACGGTTGTCTGTCGCAACGAGCAAAATCAGTTGGGGGCACTGCGATTTGAGTGGTCAGAGGTGAGCCAATGCGTTGAGGGCCTGTTACCTATTTTTGAGGAAGTGTTGGATCTGGGCTACCGCGATCGCCCGATTTGGAAAGAAAGTACCCAGGATTACGCCCGTTTCTACGACATTCACCTGCCCCAACGGGGCTGTGTTTTGCGACTGCATGATAGCGCTTACAACTACAACGAAGGGGTTACGATCGCTCCTAACCCTGCAGCTAGCAGCCAACACGACCGCAGCACGATTCGCATGAAGTGGAATCAGTTGATGGAACAATTGAAGCGATCGCAGCCCAACCCCCCAATTTGGAGTGACTTCACCACGTTTGGAGAGTCAGCCGCCGACTTTGATACAGCCCTGCACCGCTTAAAATCGCACATTTTTCTATCACGCGAGGCAGACACTTATTGGGATGCGGCCTTTCATGTCTACAGTTGCTTGATTTATTTGCAACAAAAAAAGGGTGATTAAGTTCACCCTTTTCTAAATAAGTTAGAGCAGCAAAAACTAACCCGAAGTTTTCACTTGTTTTGCCATGTCTAAAAATGACTTCATGTTTGCACCGGGACGACGACGACCTGCTGCAGTCGGAGCCGCCAGATAATCGGTTGCAAAATTCGTCACTTTTGGCTCAGGCAGGTTAAGCCCATTGTTGGTGTTAGTAGGAGCCACAGGCTTGGCTTTATTTGCCTTTGTTGTTGTCACCTGCTTGACTTCGTTGACAATGGGTTTCACGTTTTCTTCGACGACTTGTGTTGCAGCAGAGACGGCCACTTTGCCATCTGTAACAGGCTCAGTCACCTTCGGAGGTTGAGTTGTTGCAGCCGCAGGCTTGGGGTTGGATGCTGCTGGAGCAACGGCAGCGGGAGCAACAGCACCCTGCCCTTTTGCATCTTCGAGTTCAAGGTAATAGCCCCCCGACTTTTTACCGCCAAACAGCCCACCAACAAACCCTAAAATTCCAGAAAATAACTTGCCAAGAAAGTTAAATAAACCGCTCATTCCGACTGCTCCTAGTACTTCGACGTGCCAATAAAAAATCTGCAAGAGGATTGTAAAAAATGCCGATCCTTACCCAAGAACAACTTACCCGTTAACTTTGTTTAACAAAGTCAGTTCTCAGTGGGTAATCAAATCCAACGATTCAGTGAATACAGTAAAAACAGATTCACCTAAGCTGCCATCACCGATTTCCCTGATAGTTGACCTGGTTAGCAAGGGCGATCGCTGCAAGCTTTCCAATAAATAATCGTCCCCGATTATGAGATTCTGCCAGAGCTGGTTGCAAGATCTATCTACACTTTGTTGCAAAACTTAATTCTGTGTTGAGAGAATTATTTTTGGTAGAATCCTCTGACCTGAGTTCTAAGCAATCACCTCTAATGCCACTGCTGTTTCGATGCATCCATAAATAGGGCGATAAATGCCATTTTATCTACTGCCACAGGTGATGGATCAACCCCTTTAGCCTAGCAATTAGACTTGTAAGTAGAACAGGACTGTTAATTCTTTGCTAGATTTTATTAGTCTTACTACTAAATTGTTAAGCAATATTTCATTAAGTATGGTTGCTGCATCACAAAATCCCGTCTTACTAATTCATGGCATTTGGGATACGGGTGCTATTTTTGACTCGATGGCGGCTCACCTCAACCGGAAGGGATGGGATGTTCACACAATCGACTTAGTACCCAATAACGGTGATGCGCCGCTTGAAGATTTAGCGGAGCAAGTTGCAACCTATGCCCGAAAGCGGTTTGGGGATCAACCTTTTGACCTGGTGGGTTTTAGCATGGGCGGGTTGGTTGGGCGCTACTATCTCCAACGGCTAGGAGGAATTCACAACGTCCAGCGTTTTGCCACGCTCTCTTCTCCGCATAATGGGACATTAACCGCGCATGGGTATCTGCGCCCCGCCGGATATCAAATGCGGATTAACAGTGAGTTCATACAAGATTTGAACACTGATATCCACACCCTCCGTCAAATCAACTTCACCTCGGTATGGACTCCCTTAGACGCAATGATTTTGCCAGCTAGCAGCTCCATCGTGCCAGTCGGTCGTCTGGTAAAGGTATGGGTGCCCCTGCATGCATGGATGGTATCGGACTGGCGCGGCATTTTGGCTGTGGAAGCCGCATTGTCTGAGCCACTGGGCCAGCGGTCAGGTGCGGCTGAGTCTACTCTTCCGCTTCCGACTCTGCTTCCTCTTCGTCGCCGGGCAAGTTAATTGGGGTAATGCTCGCCAAGCGCTCGTCGGTATTGAGTTTAAGCAGGCGATCGCCCTTATCATCCCGTCCCTTCATTGGGCGAGTGTCTGGCTCAATTCGCGTCATTCGGCTTGCGGTTGTAGTAATCATGACTGGCTGTTGCGGAATCGCGACCACAACCCCTGCCAGCGTATCAGAACGATTATTGAAGACAAACACTTGAATCCCCAAATCACCAGGCGTTGAGAGCCTCAAACTACTCAACGGCAAGCGCTTGGCGTAACCCTGCTCAGAAATCAGTAAGAAGCTCTCATCGGGAAAGACGATCGCACAACCGATCATCTGTTCTTGGCGACGCAGCCGCATTGCTACATTTCCTTGCGCGGTACGGCTCATCACGGGTAAATGCTCGCCAATTTCAAGGTGAAGTGCTCGTCCCCCTGACGATGCCAGCACAATTCGATAGCCCTCTTCAACCAGGGAAGCATGGGTTAGTTGATCGTCTTCCTTCAACTTGATCAGCGTTAACCCCCGGCCTGTTAAGTCGGCAAATTCTTCAATGCTGAGCCGTTTAACGCGTCCCTGCTGGGTCACAAGTAGCAAGAAAAAGGATTCTAAATCTTCGGGTAAGAGAAATGCGCTCGCAATCAGGTTGCGATCGCCCTGGGTTGAGGCCGGCAATAGCGTCACGAGGGGGGTGCCCTTGGCGTTACTACGCCCAGATGCCACTGGAATATCCGCTACACTGACCGGATATGCCTTCCCGGTGCGAGTGATTACGACTAGCATGTTGCCCGTCGTAGCGAACATCGTTTGGGTCACAAAGTCGTCCTCCTCTTCGAGGACACCTGCCTGTTTTTCGACCATGCGGTTGAGGTTGCGCTGGTATGCCTTGGGGGTCAGCCGCCGCACGTAGCCCCGTTGCGTAATCTCGACAACCGTTTCCTGTTCTTCTTCAACTTCAAGATCGAGAGTCGCCAACAGCGGACTATCGAGGTCTAACCCTTCAATATCAAGGCGCGGTTCTCCATTCGCCTGGGTTGCAGTTTCGTGCAGACCCAAGATCTTTGTGCGACGGTCATCCCCAAACTTTTTCTTGAGTGCGCGCAGATCCTTCTTCAGCGCTTTTAGCAACTCACGCCGATCGCCCAAGAGTCGTTGCAGCTCGGTCACTCGTTCGGCCAATTCATCAAACTCGGTTTGCAGATTTTGCCGCTCCATGCCCGTCAGACGGCGGAGGGGCATCGCCAGGATCGCATCGGCTTGGCGATCGCTAAACTCAAACTCCGCCTGCATTTCGGCCTTCGCAGTGCTGCCATCGGGGGCATTCCGCAAAATTTCGATGATCTCATCCAGATGATTCAAGGCCAATATCAAGGCTTCTAGCAGATGCAACCGAGCTTCAGCCCGATTTAGCTCGTGCTGATAACGCCGAGTGAGCGTCTCCTCACGAAACGTTATAAAGGACTGGAGTAACTCCCGCAGGCTCATCTGCTTGGGTTGCCCGTTATCGAGCGCCAATAAAATCGCCCCAAAGTTGGTTTGAAGTGCCGTTTGCTTGTAGAGAATGCCCAGAATTTTTTGTAGATTGGCTTCTCGCTTCAGCTCAATCACCACGCGAATGCCCTCGCGATCGCTCTCATCCCGAATATCGGCAATTCCTTCTAAGCGTCCCTGGTTGACCAAATCTGCCACCTTCTCAATCCAGGCCGATTTGTTGACCTGGTAGGGCAGCTCGGTCACGACAATCGCCGCCCGTCGATGGCGGCCTCGACCCGGTTGCACTTCCTCAATTTGCACCACCCCACGCGCTGGGATGCTACCACGCCCGGTCAAGTAAGCTTCACGGATCCCCTCCTGGCTAATAATCTCGCCACCTGTAGGGTAGTCAGGGCCGGGGATCAGTTCTAAAAGTTTCTCATCTGACAGATTAGGGTTATCAATAAGGGCGATCAAACCATCCACCACTTCGTTGAGGTTGTGGGGTGGAATGTTGGTTGCCATTCCAACCGCAATGCCCGAGCTGCCATTAAGCAACAAAATCGGGAGCTGAGCTGGCAAAACCGATGGCTCTTGTTGGGAGTTGTCAAAGTTTGAGACAAAATCAACCGTCTCATCCCCAATCTCGGTTAACAGCGCGCTATTACCCACTTCGGCCAAACGGGTCTCAGTGTAACGCATGGCCGCAGGTGGGTCATCATCAACCGAGCCAAAGTTACCGTGCCCAGCCAAGAGCGGGTAGCGACTTGAAAAGTCTTGCACCATCCGCACGAGCGCGTCATAAACCGCCTGATCACCGTGGGGGTGATATTTACCCAACACATCCCCGACGACACGGGCGCATTTACGATAGGGGCGATCGGGGGTCAAACCGAGTTCGTGCATGGCATAGAGAATGCGACGGTGAACGGGTTTTAACCCATCCCGTGCATCGGGCAATGCCCGCCCCACAATCACGCTCATGGCGTATTCCAGATAAGACTGTTGCATCTCGGTGTGCAACGCCGTCGAAATTATCTGCCCGCCAGAAAGCATATTGAGTTGCTTAGCCATGTCGTACGTTCCTCGTTTGTGTCCTCGAACCCTCTACACAGATGCTTAAAAATCTAAAACATAATCGAATCTTCATCTATCTTGCGGATTACTGTTTCAATTTGTTTGTACAGCCAATTAGCATAGTGAAAAATCCTATCCTGAATTTCGTTATGAGTTTACTGGTGCGATCGCTAGGCCACGCTGTGAGGAAGCTATGAAAACAGTTTTGATTGTTGAGGATGATCCAATCAATGCACGAGTTTTTTCCAAAATATTGATGAAACGCGGTGGTTTGGCGGTAAAGCACACAGAAGATGTCGAAGAGGTGATGCAAATTGCCCAGGCTAAAGAAGCCGACATCATTTTGATGGACGTCTCGCTGGCACGTAGCGTCTATCAGGGGAAATCGGTGGATGGAATTCAAATCACCCAGATGCTCAAGCAAGACCCTGAAACCGCCCATCTGCCCATTATTTTGGTGACAGCCCATGCGATGCAGGGCGATCGCGAAAACTTTTTAAAACAGAGTGGGGCAGATGACTACATCTCAAAACCCGTTGTTGATCATGAGTCGTTTATCAACCAGATCATGGCGTTGTTGCCAAATGACTGAGCCGCGATCGCCGATTTCGTGATGCCAGGTTAACCATCACCCCAGATGCAACCCAACCAGCATAAACTACCGATACCCCGACTATAAAAGCAATTCGTCATTTTCCACCAAAGTTTTAACTCGTAGCATCAAAGATACCAAAAATTTCGCAGAAATAGATACTTTTGTACTATTGTGCCAAATTTTGTCTCTGCGCTTCAAGCTCAATGGCTCAAACGACCTTAGATGCAGACATTACTGTCGGGTAGACAACTCTAAAACCTGGTTTAGCTTGCCGCTCTGAAACCCTTCTAGATCGAGTGTGACGTAGACAAACCCAAAAGATTTGAAGGCTTCGACCAGGGCTGGCAGATTCGCAGTTAAAACAAACTCTTTGAGCTGGTCAGCGGGGAGTTCGATTCGGGCGGTATCGCTTTCAGAGCGGACACGGAGCGTCTTTAGCCCTAACCGACGCAGATATACCTCCGCTCGGCCTACCCGTTGGAGCTTCGCAATCGTAATTTCTTCGCCGTAAGGAAAGCGAGAGCTAAGGCAGGGTTGAGCAGGTTTATCCCAACAGGGTAGGCCCAAATGTTTCGCCAACTCGCGTACTTCCAATTTGGTGATGCCAACTTCTGCCAGGGGCGATCGCGCACCGCGTTCTTTTGCCGCTTGAATGCCCGGTCGATAGTCCTGCAAATCATCAGCATTGACGCCATCTACAACGTAGGGATAACCCTGGGCGATCGCCATTGGCTTGAGCGTGTCATGTAATTCGCTTTTGCAGAAATAACAACGATTGGTGGGGTTTGCCGCGTAGTTGGGGTTCTCCATCTCGTGAGTCTCAACCAACTCATGCCGAATCCCGATTTCGGCGGCCTGAGTGCAGGCATCCTCTAAATCTTCAGGTAAGAGTGAAGGCGAGACAGCCGTTACAGCCAGGGCGCGATCGCCTAACGCATCGGAGGCAACCTTAGCGACCAAAGTGCTGTCAATGCCACCTGAATAGGCAATCAAGGCCCGATCCATTTCAGCAAACAGGGCTTTTAACGTTTCAAATTTTTGCTGCAAAGTTTCTGACAACATAGCTTTTTGGGAATCTCGTGCGTCGCATAAAAGGATTCCTTTTCAGCGTAACGAATTCAGTGACTTATTAAGACCCGCGATCGCCCTAGAAGTGCCGCAAGACACTATTCATCGCCTTAGAACTGGCACTTTTGCAGAAATCCTATGGCCCAAACGGCATCAACAGGAGGGAGACACAACAAAAAAGGAGAAGTAAACCTACTCCTCCTTTTCACCGAAGTTAAAAATGGCTAACGAAATTAGCCAGCAACATTGATTTTGCCAACCATACCAGCGGTGCGGTGTGGTGCGCAGTAATAGCTATAGGAACCTGCAGGAGCATCTTTGGGGATGGTGACTTCAAAACCCTGACCAGGAGTCATCTCCATGTTGGGGTGAGATAAAGACTTAGCCAGTGCCTTATCTTGACCAGGAATTGCTTTGTCGTCAAAGACAACGTTGTGAGGAGGAACCTTGTTTACGAGAAACTTAACGGTATCACCAGGTTTAACGGTCACTTCTGCGGGTACAAATTGCAGCATACCGTTGTCAGCACCCATTTTGATGGTGACGGTATCAGCGGCAGCCGGATCAGCCGCAGCAAAGAAGCTACCAATGACCAGCAGGGCCGCGAAGAGGGTCAGGTAAAGGCTCTTTGTCAAAGACTTAATCTGTTTCATGACTTCTCAATTAATCGATTATTGGCTTCAGATCTGATTCTACAACCAAACTACGACGCTTTGTCGAAGTTTCTTTCGGGTAATTTCGGTTTCTGCGGCTGTAGTTTCACGGCTTGACAAATTTTCGTAAGCTTTACTGAATCGGCTCATCTGTGAACTTTTTCACGCCCCAGCCTGGTGCCGTTTGCGCCGCTCTCAGCACGAAGCCCGCTAGATTTTCGATGTCTGCTTGAGCCAACCAACTTTCCGGTACTTCTCGACACCAGATGGTGTCTTCGCTGCCATCGTAGGTCAACGGATGCCGCATGTATTCCACTAAGGCGTTGATTGTATCGCGCGGTGGGGTTGCTCCCTGTAAGTCTTTGAGAGAAAGCGATACAGTCGGATTTGATAACGTGCCACCCGCCACATGGCAGTTCAAACAGTTGCGCTCAAACAGTTGCTTACCACTGGTCAACTGCTCCGGTGAAAAGGTCTTGGTCGCCCCGTCTGCATCCAGTTCTAGAGCCACTGGCTCAGTCACTTTCAGGTACTTCGTAATGTAGGGATCCTTAGCGGCATAGGCTGGAGATAGCAGAAAGCACCAAAGTGCGATCGCCAGGGTAAACAGACGACACAGCCAGACAGATGAGTTGAGCATTAGTTTGAGATAGAAAAAACAACAAAAGGGCAAAGTAAGGCAGCCTTACCGTAGAAGCTGCAACCTACTCTGCCCTCAACGTATTAAACAGGTTTAGTAATAGATCTTGCCGCCGCCCCACTTGTCGCCAACGACTTTGGGTTGAATCAAGATGTGACCTGCGATCGCGACCAGGTCTTCTTTGGTCAGGTTTCGCATTTCGGGGAAGATATCTTTGCTCTTAATGCTGGGGTGAACTTCGGAAATCTCAACTGCACCATCATAGGAGGTTGGAACTTCCATGTAATCTACCAAAGCATCAATCGTGTTGCGAGGAGGGGTAGCCAACTCTAACGATTCGGGGTCAAGCCCGACGTTAGGGTCTGTTTTAGTCACTCCACCAACATGACATTGAGCGCAAGCATATTGAAATAGGCGTTTTCCTTCTTTAACTTGCTTCAGTGTCAAAACAGTCGTATCACCTGCTGCATTAATCGGCACTGTGCGAGTTGCTTCATCGAGTTCAGCGGCCGCAACACTGCTGACAAACGTCTGAAACGCGAAGAATACAGTGGCTACCAGAAGCCAAATGTATCTTTTAAACATGGTTCTCCTTAGTGTGGCTCAGGTTGTGTCTTATGAGTTTACCGCGACTCAATCACCTGAACCCGGATGCAGCAACTTCAAGAGCTGATGACTGGGCATGGCATAGTCTCTCGCTTCAGAGAGAATCACCCAAGTGGTTTAGGAATTCTCAAACAGAGGTTCTGCTTAATCGGCAAGGGAGCCAACCCACCTCGCAAAATAGACTCACAAGAATCGTTTGCGACAGTGGCAGACATCCGGTTGGATTGAGTCCTTTTTAATATCTTTATCATGCCATGACCCATTACTTTCCCAAGTTTGAACTGGCTTAATGGATTTGCAAAAAAAAAGGGGAGACACCAACTGGTATCTCCCCCCTATATCATCAGGGTGCATCTACTTATCATATTATGCCATTTATAGGCTGGGGGGTGTCACCCCTCATTGAAGAAATTGTAATTTTTCTTTGAAGTTTGGTCCGAGCGCCCCGGTAGGGGATCCTTATTTTAGCTAGAGCAATCCTATTTCTGCTGATAAATAATAAAGAGGGATGGCGGTTTGGGGTTACTGGTCGCCATCCCGCGTAGGATAAACGAGACTTTACTCAGCGCTGGTCAACTTGTGTGCCAGTATCTGGTTTGTAAGCTTCGGGTCGGCTCGACCGTTTGTTTTCTTCATCACTTGACCGACAAAGAAGCCTTGCATTTTAGTTTTCCCAGCCCGAAATTGCTCTAACTCTTTGGGATGAGCCGCCAGTACTTCGTCAATTAAAGCCCCGATCGCATCCGCATCTGAAAGCTGAATCAGCCCTTCTGCTTCGACAAGTTTGGTGGGGGAACCGCCTGACTCTAAAAGTTTAGGCAGAACGGTTTTAGCCCCGGCATTGCTGATCGTGCCCGCTTCAATCAGACCAATTAGCTCAGCCAAGTTTGCAGGCGTAAGCTTTAGATCGGTGATGGCTAGCTCAGAATTGGCATTGAGGTAGGCACTCAGATCTTGTGTGATCCAGTTAGCGGCTTGCTTTGCAGGTGCCCCCGCTGCAACGGTCGCCTCAAAATACTCAGCTTTGGCGCGATCGTCGGTTAAAACCCGCGCATCATAGGCCGACAGCCCCAACTCACTTTCGTAGCGCTCCCGCTTTTGGTAAGGCAGTTCGGGTAGCTCAGCCTTCCAGGTTGAAAGTTGCTCTGATGAAACTTGAATCGGCCCCAGATCAGGCTCAGGGAAATAGCGGTAATCACTCGACCCTTCTTTCACCCGCATGCTAATCGTGCGCTGGCTGCTTTCATCCCACAGGCGAGTTTCTTGCACAATTTTTTCGCCCGTCTCGATCGCCTCGATTTGACGGTCAATCTCATATTCGATCGCCCGCTGAATCGCATTGAACGAGTTCATATTCTTAATTTCGACCTTGGTGCCAAAGGTTTCAGTCCCAACTGGACGAACTGAAATGTTGACATCGCAGCGCAACGACCCTTCTTGCATGTTGCCGTCGCTCACACCCAGGTAACGCACAATGCGGCGTAGCTCTTGGGCATACTCGGCGGCCTCTTGCCCAGTGCGCAGATCAGGTTCAGACACAATCTCAATCAGAGGGACGCCCGCCCGGTTGTAATCTACTAAAGAGTAGCTGGAGCCAGCCAGGCGATCGCTGCCACCATGCACCAGCTTGCCTGCATCTTCTTCCATGTGCAGACGAGTAATGCCAATGCGCTTGCGGGTTGCTGAGCCACTCGCTTTGTCGTATAACTCGATTTCAAGCCAGCCATGCTCGGCGATGGGCAGATCGTACTGAGAGATTTGATAGTTTTTAGGTAAGTCGGGGTAAAAGTATTGTTTGCGATCGAATTTGCTGTAAGGGGCAATCTGACAGTTAAGAGCCAGCCCTGCTTTGACGGCATATTCCAATACTTTTTGATTTAAGACTGGCAACACCCCCGGCATCCCCATACAAATTGGATCAATATGGGTATTGGGCGGCGCACCAAATGCCGTTGAGCTAGGGGAAAAAATCTTAGTTTCTGTACTGAGTTGGCAGTGAGTTTCTAGACCAATAACGGCTTCGTACTGAGTTTTTGCCGGAGTCGCAGTCGTCATAAGAGCAATTCTCATGAATTCGTAGACCCTTATTTTAGCCGCTTACCGACGATTCACAGTTTTAGCCAGGGTTTGATGACGGTGTTCCTGTAAAGGGACGACGACTGAACCATACTCAAAAAGGCGACTCAAACCTTCAAAGCTGCGAAGAAGTCAAGAACTCAGTTGGCCTTCAGTAGGGTCAAACGTTGCGTCTCTCAGAGTTAAACCCGTTTAGAAACTGCACATAGCCCATGCGTCTTCTAATTCTTTGACTGCTTTGATCTTTTTGAGTGGTCTTTGAGTCTAATCAAGCATCTTCATTGGAGAACCGGCCCCAAACCAGGCAGTTTGAGCCGCATAAACTTAAAAAGTACAATGCCATTTTTGGACTAAATCGTTGTATGTCTGACTCTTCGCAGCTATATGAGATGAACCCACTGGAACGGTTTAGCGATCGCGCGGCAGCGTATGCTAAGTACCGCCCAACGTATCCAGCTCAAGCAATTGATGCAGTTTTGACTGGGCTGAAGCCCCCAGCTCAACTGGTGATCGCGGATATTGGAGCTGGCACTGGCATCTCCTCTCACTTATTCGCTGAGCGAGGTGCTAAAGTATACGCCGTGGAACCAAATGCTGAAATGCGTCAGATGGTGAAGCCGCATTCTCAAATTACCTGCTTGCCAGGAACGGCTGAAAAGACAGGACTCGCGATCGCCTCCGTGGACTTAGTGACTTGCTTTCAATCATTTCACTGGTTTCAACCTGAATTAAGCTTGCAGGAATTTCACCGTATCTTGCGGTCTCAGGGGCGAACTGCTTTAGTTTGGAATGATAAAGATCTGTCAGACGCTTTTACGGCACACTACCGTAACTTAATTCGTGAAGCTTCAAACAATGATCTAGTAGAAGAGCGAAAAAGCGATGCGTTATCTTCAGAAACCCTAGCCATTAGTTCTTTATTTAAGAACTTTCGACTTCTTTCATTTCCAAATAGTCAAATTACAAATTTAGATGGATTAATTGGTCGAGCTAAAAGTACTTCCTATGTTCCCCAGGGGGGGGATAAATATCAAAAATTAGTCAAGGCTTTAGAGCAACTGCACAAGCAGTTTACTGATGAGAGCGGTAATGTTGCGTTAAAGTATCAGACGAGAGTGTACCTGGCAGAGGCTGTCGCAAAAATCTAAAGGAAAAGTTAAGGCTGAACACTCTACTTGATAATTACAGAAATAAAATTGGTCAATTGTTGTTTTTAAACCCAGAATAATGGAAAGCGATGCAAGAGTTAAGAGGTTGTCTTTACTTCGACAAGCGGTCGTAGGTGATTAATCTGCTTTAAAGTAGTTTCTGAGAAGAAATCTACCTTGTGGCTGAAGCAGAATAGAACCAGGGATTGCTAATATCTTATGTATCTGTATCAATTGTTAAAGGTTAAATTTTCTATACCGTTTTTTATTTAAGGGGTTTTATCCTTGTAAGGAGGGTTCTAATTTATTAGATGGTGAATTATATTCCGTCGAACTTATATCGCTTGTGCATCTATTAGTTTTTAACTTTCCAGAGCTTCATTTAGAAGTCTTTTCAATTATTGAAATACTATGATTTTTTGACCTGTCAAACCTGTTTGGTAGGATGAGAATTCCCTGAATCAACTCACTTAAATTAGTTAGGTCTATTTAACTTTATGCAGTACGGTCCTACCCGTTTGTCCATCTTTGTAGATGGCAACAATATGTTTTATGCCCAGCAAAAAAATGGCTGGTTTTTTGACCCGAAAAAGGTTTTAGAGTACTTTACCAAAGACCCGGACGTATTGCTGGTCAATGCTTTCTGGTATACAGGGTTAAAAGATTTGCAAGATCAAAGAGGCTTTAGAGATGCTTTGATCAGTTTAGGCTACACCGTGAGAACAAAAATTTTGAAAGAGTATTACGACGACTCTTCGGGGCGGTACTCTCAAAAGGCAAATCTCGACATTGAAATCGTCGTTGATATGTTTAATACGGTTGATCAATACGATCGCGTCATTCTATTTAGTGGTGATGGTGATTTTGAACGCGCGATCGAGCTTTTGCGTGGTAAAAGTACCCACATTACAGTTGTTTCAACTGAAGGAATGATTGCCCGCGAATTGCGTAACGCGACCGATCGCTACATCGATTTGAATGATGTCCGTAAATATATTGAGAAAGTAGACGCCTGAAAGGTTATGCCACGCAAGCGATTTATCCGTGCTTGACTTGGTGAACAACCAGCATTTGATTGCCATCCAGTTGAAATTCGTAATCGACATGCTGAATCTGGGTGCGGTAACCTTGACTGCTAAGTTCTGCGATGACTGCCGTTAAATAGGGGCTTGGCTCACCCGAAACATCTAGCAGCGGAAAAATGCGGACTTCGTCTGCCACACGTAGCAACTCTTGCATCGCCTCCAAATGAAAGTCAAGCGAGAGTTGTCTGGAGTAACTAAAAAGTAAGTGAGAACAAACGGCCAGATCAAATGTCTGGTTTAGAAAGGGGAGGGACGGCAACGCGCTGACTTGATAGCGGTTTGCTTGCAGTCCCCACTCAAAATCATTTAAGAAGTCCTGCATAGCAGCCATGCGGAT
Source organism: Leptolyngbyaceae cyanobacterium M33_DOE_097 (assembly GCA_015296075.1). Taxonomy (GTDB): domain Bacteria; phylum Cyanobacteriota; class Cyanobacteriia; order Leptolyngbyales; family Leptolyngbyaceae; genus DSRU01. The sequence continues at coordinate 43,647 of DVDV01000133.1, forward strand.
CCGGCCTAATGCTTCAGGAGAGTCGATTTCACGCCAGACATAATTATCTAGATTAGCTTTGACTCCAGCCAGGATGACATCGTAAGTGGCTGCGATGCGATCGCGGATCTCATTGGCTGTGAACTGGTACAGCGGATCACACGAGATGACGGAGTGCCCCAGCTGAGTCATCTCGGCGTTAAAACTGGCGGGACCACCACCACAATCGAGAATTTTCTTGTGCAGATCGTTGGGGGTTAGCTGAAACATGCGTCTGTACTCTGCCAGCGATCGCCCCCACGGCACAATTTGATCGAGCTTTAAGCCCATACATCACTCCTTAAGACTCATCCCAGAAAAATCGTATCAACCCACTCGCGATAGTGCGGCTCTCGATTTTCGGTGATGGCGACTAACTTTTGCTGCAACATTTGGGTGATGGGTCGCGCGGAAGGTAAGCAATAGTTTTCGACCTGGCAGATAGGCGTAATTTTGGCAGCAGTGCCACAGAGAAAAACCTCATCCGCAATCAGCAGTTCCGACTTGTCAACAGCTCGTTCGCAGATGGGGATGCCCAAATCACGGGCAAGCGTCAGCACGCTATCGCGCGTAATGCCTTCTAAAATATCTTGCTCAACACCAGGGGTGATTAACTGCCCGTCCCGCACAATAAACACGTTCATTCCCGATGCTTCGCTCACTTTACCTTGAGCATTGAGCAGAATAGCCTCGTCAAAACCTGACTCAACCGCTTCTGTTTTGGCGAGAGCCGAGACGATATAGGCAGAGGTTAACTTGCCGCGCAGGGGTAGACTGGCATCGGCTTGCCGACTCCAGGAACTGATGCGACAACGCACCTCGTTTGGTAGGTAAGAGTCGAGGTAAAGTCCGTAAATCAAGAAATCTTTTTCGACCTGGTGTAAGCGTGGTGCAATTCCCAGGCCCGCAGTGTAGACCAGGGGACGAATATAAAACGGTTGTTGGGGTTGATTGCGCTGCACAAACTCAATGATGCGAGTTTTGATGGTGGCAGCCGCCAAATCATAGTGGAGGAATCGGGCACTGTTGCTGAGCCGTTGGCAGTGGCGCTCAAGTCGAAACAGAAGAATTTCTTGTGGGTTTTGGGGATTAGGGATGCCGCGTAGCCCACCGACAGCACCCGTGCCATAGTGTAGCGCGTGGGTCGCGATGGATAGTTTAGCTTCGTCAAAGGGAAGAAACTGCTGTTGAAAATAGGCGATCGCGAGAAAAGAATTCATAATTTTGACTGGATGAATGATAAATCACCAGTTTCGGGGGAGTTGGGCGATCGCGGAAGGTACAGATTTTTGCAAATTGGCTAGAACGATTTTCTGCAACCCTTCTAGCCAGATTGTGAAACGGTATTTAAAGGCCGCTGACACAATACCGCTCTAAGTCCACAAATCACGGGGGACTGCGATAAGCGGGGATACAGCGTAAAAAGGTTTGGGCTTCGGGGTGAGCAGACTGCTGAAATTCTTGAGTCGTACCCAGAAAAACCAGCCGACCCTCTTGCATCAACCCAATTCGAGAGGCTAAGGTAAACGCCTCTTGGATGTCATGGGTCACAAAAACCACAGTCTTACCCAACTCTTGCTGCAAGCGGTGCAATTCCTGTTGTAAATCTAAGCGCGTAATCGGGTCTAGTGCGCCAAAAGGCTCATCCATCAGCATAATCGGCGGGTCAGCCGCGAGCGCACGCGCAACCCCCACCCGTTGTCGCTGTCCGCCCGAAAGTTGAGCAGGGTAGCGATCGCAAAATTGGTGTGGGTCAAGCCCAACCAGATCGAGTAGTTCGTAGACTCGCGTTTTAATCTTCGGTGGTTCCCAACCTTGTAAGGCTGGAACTAGCCCAACATTTCGCTCAATCGTGAAGTGAGGAAACAGCCCCGTTTCTTGAATCACATACCCGATTTGCCGCCGCAGTTGGATCACATTCCAATCCACCGTTGCTTGCCCTTCGACGTAAACACGCCCACACGAAGGGTTAATCAATCGATTAATCAGCTTCATGGTTGTGGTCTTACCCGAGCCACTCCGCCCTAGCAAGACTAGAAACTCTCCTGCTGCGACATCAAAATTGAGATCTTCTAATAAGATGCGTCCCCCGACTTCAAAACCGACCTGCTCAAAGCGAATCATAGGGTTGGGTGAAGGAGAGGGATCTTGCATCAGGTGCAGCTAAAAACGCTAAAGGCAATCAAGCCGATAGTACCAGTTCTTTTGAGGGACTTTCCATGGGGGCGACCAAAGCCTCTTCTAAAGGTGCACAGCCGAGGCGTTCCTCAAGAATATTCATTACTTCGCGGCCAAAGTCGTTGGGGTTCCGGTTCCAAGCTTGCAGGCAGACTTCCCCAAAGAAAGAACCCAACGGCTCTGGATTCCACAGCAATTTATTCGCCACCCAGGGATAGTAAATTGCCAGAGGGTTATAGCCTTTTTTGAGAATATTCTTCTTAAAGGCGTACTCTTCCAGATGAGTGTGGGGCTGTAAACCGATAAAAAAGATAGCTGGCTCAACTTTGTCTGCGCCGAAAATTCGCTCTAGCTCACGATGGTAGGCGATCGTTTGGCGAATTGTTTCGGGTCGCTCGTCAATTACGTTAAACGAGTAGTTGACTGAAACCAGGTCGTTAAACCCAGCCGCTTTCAAATCACGGCAGTTTTGCAAGACGGTGCGCAGGTTATAGCCCATTCGCATCTTCCGCACAAGCTCTTGCGAACCGCTGGTAATGCCAATCTCAAAGTAGTTCATCCCTGTTTTGACCATCAGGTCACATAGTTCAGGGTTAAGGTTGTCAGCCCGAATGTAGGCCGCCCAGTGAATGTCGGTCATGCCGGAATCCACAATTTTTTGCAGCAGCTCAATTACGTCAGGAATGTACTTTCTCGCTGGAATCAACTGGGCATCGGTAAACCAGAAGTTGCGAATGCCGCGATCGTAGAGTTGTTGCATCTCTGCCACCACCTCATCGGCCGGATTCACCCGCACCTGTTTGCCTTCGACGACTGTGTAGATGCAATAGCAGCAGTTATGGGGGCAGCCTCGCTTAGTTTGCACGCCCACATAAAAGTCTTGCGCTTGCAAATAGTACTCAAACTCTGGCCAGATCGATTCGATGTAGGTGTAGTTGCAGGCGGTTTTTTCAATTGGGGCCGGTTCTTCATGGATCAAGCGATCGCGTGGAGTCGTCTCACCCACTACATAGCAGCGATCGCGGTCAATATTTTGCCCCCGCACGAGCTTTTCTAACAGGGCTTCTCCTTCACCAACCGAGACGATCGCGCCTTTGGGTAAGCTTTTGCCTAACTGTTCATAAAAAACGCTCACTGCACCACCGCCCACCACGGTCTTCATTTGGGGAACGTATTGTTTTGCCCGTTTTGTACCGCGGCGAATCAGCCCGATATTGCGGCGCAACTCCGCCACATAAGAAACCACCATACGCAAGCCACCAAACGCCCCACGCAATTTACGCAGGGGGTTGCGAGCGTAGTTAAACTCAAAGGCATTTTGCAGTGGGTTGCCCGCTCGCCCACCAACCGGCGCGTAGATTTGAATGTCGCGCCATGAAAAAACGAGAATGCTTGGCTTAAACTCATCAATCGCTTGATCAAGGGCACTTGCATAATCAAGCGGCGGCACGGTGCCTAAATCAAAGATCCGCTGCGGCAATTTTGGGAACTGCTTATGGACGTGATCAGCTAGATAAACAACGCCGATCGGAAAAATGGGATTACAAGGAAGCCGAACGTAGAGGATGCGATTTTCCATTGCACATGCAAAATAGAGGAGTCGAGCAGGGAGCAGTTGCGAAAGCCCAATTATCTAGGAATCAGCAGACTGTTTTGTAAAGTTCGAATAAATTATGAAACGTGTATTCATATATCTTTACGATACCATTGACCTTTAATTTCTGCCCTGAATCAGTGAGTGAAAGATCGTGAGAAGACAGTAGAGGGTTATCAATCGAGCTTATTTACAAGGATAAGAAGGCTATAATTTTGCGAGAAAGCAAATTCTTGTTATGACAACACTTCTGAGAAGCCTGCGGTTGGTAATCGGATTTACAGCCTGAGCTATTTCGCAGGTGCTAGGGTCATAGTGTTAACTTATTAATCGGTAAAGGCTCCTGGATATGGCTCAGATATTTGATCCCCTGCCTTCGGATAGTGCCAGCTACATTGTTTGCTGTTACGTCAACGCAACAAGTCGAATTCAGGTTGCTCGCATTACAAATATTCCTAATTGGTACTTCGAGCGAGTGGTTTTTCCAGGGCAGCGTCTAGTATTTGAGACTCTACCAGAAGCCATGTTAGAGATTCACTGTGGCATGATGGCGAGTGCAATTCTCTCAGATACGATTCCTTGCGAGAGCCTGAAGATTTTTGAGGGGGAGCGTGAAGCGGCCTTCGGCGCGGAGGAACAGCGACTTGAGCTGTTAAACGAAGGTCGGCCAGAAAGCTCGCCAGAGGCTCTAATTGCTTCTTCTTAGAGAATTTTGAGATCAAACCATAGGATATTGATTGATTTACAAGTTTTTTTATTAAGCGCAATCATTGATTTCCCCATCTATTGGTGGTGAAATATTGCATTTAAGCGTTAACTTGCTTGTTTTTTAAGTAGACAACCAAATAGATTGCCAGCCCCCTTGCTACAGAGCTTAAGAAAGCAATGGAACAGGGGGTTTTGACGTATTTGAGTTAGCTTTTGCCAGCGAAGCGATCGCCCAAGGCTGCACGGGCCTGTTCGCGATCGTCAAAGTGAATTTTTTCAGTCCCTAAAATCTGATAGTCTTCATGTCCTTTTCCAGCGATTAGTACCCCATCTCCGGGTTGCGCCATCAAGATCGCCTGCCGAATTGCGATCGCCCGATCTGCGACAACATCCGGTTCAGCCGGGGCAGAGATACCTGCCATAATGTCGTCTAGAATGCGCTGAGGGTCTTCGGTGCGGGGGTTGTCAGAGGTGACGATGACGTGATCAGCCAGGTCGGCAGCGATGCGTCCCATTTGGGGCCGTTTGGTGCGATCTCGATCGCCACCACAGCCAAAGACACAGATCATTTTGCCGTGAATGAAAGGACGAGCTGCCCTTAACAGATTCTCTAAGCTGTCGGGTGTGTGGGCATAATCAACAATCACGCTGATATCCTGGTCAGCCGAGGTTTGCACCCGCTCCATCCGACCGGGCACCCCGTCGAACTGAGCCAGCGTTTGGGCGAGAAAGTCGAGTTCCAACCCTAAATGCAACCCTGCGGCGATCGCGGCCAGCACATTCGATAGGTTGAACTGCCCAACTAGCGGCGAGTTAAAGGGCACCGTGCCTTTTGGGGTATGCAACAGACCACTCACGCCATTGGCTGCGTAGGTCAGGTCACTTGTCCACAAATCCGCGCGGCTGTCAGTTGTGCTGTAGCTCCAAACCTGGTTGCGTTCAATCGTCTGGATCAGCCGTTGACCGTAAGGATCATCCAGATTAATTACAGCTAAACCCTGAAGATAGGCCGGGCTAAACAGCAACGCTTTAGCTGAGAAGTAATCTTCCATGTCTTTGTGGAAGTCGAGGTGGTCTTGGGTCAGGTTGGTGAAGACAGCCACCTCAAACGGACATCCGAGGACGCGTCCCTGCGCTAGGGCATGAGAGCTAACTTCCATCACACCCACGTCGCATCCGGCTGACACGGCCTCGGCCAATTGTTGTTGCAGCTCCACCGGAAAGGGAGTCGTGTGAGCCGCTGTTTTTTGGTAGCCACGCCAACGGGTGTACAGCGTCCCTAACAGGGCTGGCGTTTGACCTGCTTGTTCAAGGAAGAACTCAATCAAATGCGTTGTCGTCGTTTTGCCATTGGTGCCAGTGACGCCCACTAACTTAAGTTGTGCCGCAGGGGATTGGTAAAACGTGGAGGCTAACTGAGCGCATGCCTGGGCTAAATCGTCAGCCACAATCAGACAAGGAGTGGCAGGTTCACTCGCAGCCCGCTCTTGTGCTTTTGCAAAAGCAGCTGGCGAAACAACCGCCGCGATCGCCCCTGCCTGGATTGCACTCGCCCAGAAATCACCGCCATCGACCCGTGTACCTGGCATCCCGATAAATAAGTCACCTGGCTTACAGGCCAGAGAATTGGTCGATAACCCTGTTACCTCAGCATTTAAAGCGGGATGATCAGGCACGGTTGCCTCTGACACGACCGCTAACAACTCACGCAACTGCATCTCAACTCGTCCTCACAAAGTCTCCTCTATTGTGGGCGATCGCGGTTCAAAAATTTCTGTAACATCTGCTCCAACTGTGCAATTGATGCTCGGGGTGAAGGGCGCGGAATCGGCACCAACGTCTCGGCTGGAACAGGGACATTGCTGGCTTCAGTGGCGATCGTGGGTGCGGCTAATGATGATTCGCTTTCTTTTACCCAAAATAAAACCGGAATTTCGTACTGGTAGGCTTGAAACCAGTCGTCACGGGTGGTGATATCCCGAACTTCTAACTCAATCGGCAGGTTAGGGAGTTGCTCTAACTTTTCTTGTAGTCCTTCACACAGATGGCAACCCGGCTTGCTGTAGAGAATTAATTGCATAAATATTATTGACTCCTTGCCTCTTGCGCCGATGCGGTCAAGAGTCTATCGATTTGCGATGAATTACAACGTTTAGTAACGTGCAGGCAGGCTTAGCTCTTATCTGAAAGCCAATTATAGAGAGGCGTTGATGCTTCGCAGGTGAGCCTCTATCATGCCTGCGCAATTGGGAAAAATGTCAACCCCCCGTTAAACAAGTGACTTCAGCGATTCAAATTTGCTCTGGTTTCGGTATGGTAGTAGATGCGAAAACTGACCTCCCTTAACCGGAAAGATGAACCAATCGACGGAGCCATTGACTCAACCGGCAATTCTAGACCTGAAAAAACTGAATCAAAAGTTTGAAAAGTCACACCCAAAAGATATTCTCGCCTGGTGTGTAGTCAATATTCCAACCGGATTAGTCCAGACAAGTATCTTCAACGTAGACGATATGGTCATTACTGACCTGCTCTATCGCGCGCTAAGACCCTTTCATCCGGTGCCTGTCTTATTTGTCGATACGCTGCACCACTTTCCAGAAACATTGGATCTAGTTGCTGCATCGAAAGAAATTTACAATCTCAATCTCAAGCTTTATCGCATCCCTAAAGTCAAGAGCCGTGCTGATTTTGCGACTAAATTTGGAGCCGCCCTGTGGGAAACTGACATCGATAAGTTTCATCAAGTGACGAAGGTTGAGCCGCTCCAGCGAGGGCTGAAGGAACTAGGCGCGATCGCATGGATTACGGGGCGTCGGCGTGACCAGGCCGCAGCTCGGGCAAATATTCCCATTTTTGAGTTGGATCAGCAGCAACGGTTAAAGGTCAATCCGCTTGCCAATTGGAGCCGGAAAGAGAGCTGGGCGTATGTGTTTGAGCATGACGTGATTTACAACGCTCTTCACGATCGCGGTTATCCCAGCATTGGCGATGAGCCGCTCACAACCCCCGTGGCTTCTGGTGAAGAAGAACGGGCGGGGCGTTGGCGTGGTAGCGATCGCACTGAGTGCGGGATTCATCAGTAAGTTCAGGGTCTCACTAAACTCATACAGATTAAGTGTCATAATGCGAGTTGGTTTGTGACACTTTTTCAGTTGTGCGATCGCGCCGCTTTGCTGGCTCCTTAACAAAAAATACTAAGGATTGTTGCTTGATTGGCGATACGACGGTAAACAATGGCTTGCTTGTTAAGCAGAGTGATTGGTTTGCTTTAATTCTTTCGACACAAAAGGATTAAGGCTGCTTGTTGGGGATCAAATGAAGGGATACCCTAACTAAATGGCACTGTCTCAGGTCAAATTAAGCAAAATTTGTATCCGTGAAAAGGCTGTTTTCTGTCAGCATAAGAACTGAAGCTGGCACGCATCGTTACTTTAGTTAGGCGGGATCAATGAAAGTATTGGTGGTTGGGAATGGTGGGCGTGAACATGCACTTGCCTGGAAGCTTTTAGAGTCAGGGAAGGTCAAGCAAGTCATTTGCACACCGGGTAATGGGGGAACTGCAACTCTACCTCGCTGCCAAAACCTTGCATTAAACGTCAAAGATTTTGAAGGCATTGCCCGCTTTGCCCTCGTCAACAATGTGGCCTTTGTGGTGGTTGGTCCCGAAGACCCGCTTGCTGCTGGCATTACTGACTTTTTGCAAGAACAAAAGATTGCTGTGTTTGGCCCAGATAAGCTAGGGGCACAAATTGAAGCCAGCAAAGCGTGGGCAAAAGCCTTGATGCTGGAAGCAAGTATTCCAACGGCGAAGGCGGCGGTGTTTAACAATCGTGAAGCAGCCCAGGCCTATGTCAAGGCTCAAGGTGCGCCGATTGTTGTAAAGGCTGACGGGCTAGCTGCCGGAAAGGGGGTGACTGTTGCGGATACGGTTGAGGCGGCTGAAGCTGCGATCGCTGCTGCTTTTGGTGGGCAATTTGGCGCGGCGGGTAAGACGGTCGTGATTGAGGAATGCCTTACCGGTCAAGAAGTCTCGGTGCTAGCCGTAACCGATGGCATTACGATTCGTCCCCTGTTGCCAGCTCAAGACCATAAGCGAATTGGGGAGAATGATACGGGTGCTAACACGGGTGGTATGGGTGCCTATGCCCCAGCTCCACTGGTGAGTCCGGCGATGATGCAACGCATTCAGGATGAGATCCTAGAACCTGCGATCGCGATTTTGCGCAAGAAAGGGATTGATTATCGCGGTGTTCTCTACGCTGGCTTGATGATTACCCCGGCAGGTGACCCAAAAGTGATCGAGTTTAACTGTCGCTTTGGCGATCCTGAAACGCAGGTGGTCTTGCCATTGCTCCACACGCCTCTAGAAGACATTATGCTGGCGTGTATCAAGCAGCGTCTGGCTGACTTGCCTGAGTTTGAGTGGAAGACAGGAACCTGTGCCTGTGTGGTGGCTGCGTCAGAGGGATATCCTGACATTTACAAAAAAGGCGCGCCGATTACAGGAATTGAAGCGGCTGAGAGTAGTGGGGCGTTTGTGTTTCAGGCGGGTACGCAAGCAAAACCCCAAGGGTTACTCACCGATGGTGGTCGCGTCTTAGGTGTTTCAGCGATCGGGGAAGGATTTGACCACGCGTTTGAGCAAGCTTATGCTGCGTTGAGCCAAATTTACTTTGATGGAATGTACTTTCGGCGCGATATTGGGCATCAAGTACGCACCATCCGTTAGAACGGCGATTGAGGAATATCCTAAAATAACGAAAGACACTTACAAGCCATGAAAGGTTTTGCTTGAATCCGTTGGTTTCAAATGCATGGATTTCTAGATGAAGACTGTACTTTGGAAAGAGATGGATTCTTCTCTAGAAACTGTGCCGCATTGCTCTGGTGGATTGTTGATTGTTTTACTTTTTAGGATAAGTGCTTGATTGCCTTGCTTGCTAACCTCCGACAGATAATTGCAAATTGGTGGTCAGAGTTTACCCTCCAGACTAAGCTCATGGCGATCGCAACCCTAGTGGTTTCGCTCGTGATGAGTGGCTTAACTTTCTGGGCGGTGAATACGATTCAGCAGGATGCTCGCTTGAATGACACCCGCTTTGGTCGTGACTTGGGGCTGTTGCTGGCGGCCAACGTTGCGCCACTGCTGGGCGAAGACCAACGGACTGAGTTGGCTCGCTTCTCCCATAATTTCTACAGCAGCACATCGAGCCTGCGTTACATTCTCTACGCCGACGAAGAAGGCAACATTTTTTACGGCATCCCGTTCTCAGAGTCAGAAGTGCAAAACTCGCTGACCATTCGCCGCAAAATCAACCTCCCTGACGACTACGGGCAAAATCTAGAGCAACCGATGGTGCGCCAGCACATCACACCCGATGGGGAAGTGACCGATGTGTTTGTTCCCCTTTACTACAACAATCAGTATCGGGGCGTTTTGGCGATCGGCACTAATCCCAACCCAACAGTTGTGACCTCATCGCACCTGACACGCGATGTCACCGTGGCTGTATTTGTCTCCATCTGGGTGATGGTAATCCTGGGGGCTGTCTTTAACGCTTTGACCATTACTCGACCGATTAAGGAATTGTTGGTTGGGGTGAAAAACATTGCATCGGGTAACTTTAAGCAGCGCGTCGATTTGCCCTTTGGTGGTGAACTGGGCGAGTTAATTCTCAGCTTCAACGAGATGGCCGAAAGGTTAGAGCGCTATGAAGAGCAAAACATTGAGGAGTTGACCTCTGAGAAGGCGAAGCTCGAAACTCTCGTGGCAACGATCGCTGATGGAGCCGTGTTGATCGACACGGAGATGCAAGTGATCTTGACGAATCCGACGGCGCGGCGCTTGTTTGGTTGGGAGGGACAGGCGATCGATGGTCAGAATTTGCTACACCTGTTGCCTAGTCCGATTTTGACGGAAGTGACACGGCCACTCTATCAAATCATCAAGGGTGAGCTAAAAGAAGGGGCTGAGTTTCGGATTGCTCTGCCAGAACCCAATGAGCGAACCGTCAGAATCCTACTGACAACGGTTTTGGATGCCACTCGTGAAAGTGTGCGAGGCATTGCCATCACGGTGCAAGATATTACGCGTGAAGCAGAACTCAACGAGGCCAAAAGTCACTTTATTAGCAACGTCTCCCATGAGCTACGGACTCCGCTGTTCAACATCAAGTCCTTTATTGAGACGCTCTATGAGTACGGTGAAGACTTGGGCGATGCTGAGCGCCGTGAGTTTTTAGAAACGGCGAACCGAGAAACCGATCGCTTGACGCGTCTGGTGAACGACGTACTCGATCTCTCTCGCCTTGAGTCTCACCGTGCTTACACCATGGAAGCGGTCGATTTGGCACAACCGATTGAGCAGACTTTACGCACGTATCAACTTAACGCACGTGATAAAGGGATTGAGCTAATTCAAGAAGTCAGCCCCAACTTGCCCCCTGTGATTGGACACTACGACCTGCTACTGCAAGTCTTTACGAACCTGGTGGGCAATGCGCTGAAGTTTACCCTTTCGGGTGGCAAAGTAGCGATTCGCGCCTACCCGTTAGAGCATACCAATACAACGTGTGCAGTTCAGGTGGGGCAGGGCAGTCAATTTTTATGCCCCCCTCTCGAAGACGATTTTGTCAGTAATGGCACATTGAGTTTGCAAGCGATTAAGAAAGTGCGGGTTGAGGTGGCTGACACAGGTATTGGCATTGCGCAGGAAGACCAAAAAGCGATTTTTGATCGGTTTTTCCGGGTTGAAAATCGGGTTCACACCTTAGAAGGGACGGGTTTGGGCCTGTCGATTGTGCGCAACATCATTGAAAAACATCATAGCCAGGTTCACTTAGTCAGTGAGGTGGGCATAGGCACTACTTTTTGGTTTGATTTGACAATTTTTCAAGAGGTTCCTCCCCCTGAAGGAAATGCCCGCTCGGCTGAAAATGCGGGTGTGCCGCCTCAACCAGCAGAAACTAAAGTCTCAGTAATTTCTTCTTAGGCTGCGATCGCAGGTTGGGAGCAGTAGGAGTGGTGCTTTGTGATCCCAAACAAACAATAAAAATTGCTAAAAATAGCGCCAGATTGTAAGACAGTTTCTTTACTGATCGGAAAAAATCAGCTCGCTTTTGTATTCGATTAAACTTCTGAATCGAAGTGACTGAGTCGATCTACATTCAAAACCGATTCTATCAACAGAAAAGATTCATCTTTTCAAGCAGTCATCAATCGCAGCGGCTAATGCAAAGAAGCTTAATGCTTTTTCTAGAAAATTTAACAAAAGCTAAGATTTTCGCGAATGTGTGCGTAGTAAAAATAAATGTAATTGCTCAACTAGGTTGACTTGATGCAGTCTCAAGGAGAGGATGGTAAGCTTTTGGCATGAAAGAACTGCCCCCTCTAAATGGACTGAGCCACGCGGAGAAGGATGCCCTGATTCAAGGGCTGTGGCAAGAGCTGCA
>DVDV01000023.1 GCA_015296075.1 Leptolyngbyaceae cyanobacterium M33_DOE_097
GATAGTTTCATGGAGACAGCCACAGGTTTACACAATCTGCGAGTCGGTCATCGCAAGCGCGCCTTGCGGCGATGACCGGAAAACCTTATTTCTAATAACGTCTAATGTACATGATATAAAGAGAAAACGCAACTACAGGGTTATAGTTGCGCGGGTGTTGGCGATTATGGTTTTAGCTGGTGCGGTAATGGTGCCTATGGTATCGAAACCAATTAGTGCACAGGATATAGGGTGTAGGACAGTATCGACGCTCGACATTAGGCAGATATTTTCCGACATCCGTGTGACGCCAGTTCCAGCAAATTTATCGCCTTTTGGTTTACCCTATTGGGCTGTGAGGTTCTTTCTTGCACCCCAACATAGAATGACCTGCCTTCAAGGACCCCCACCTTGCAATGCCAGCAATGTGGACGGTGTCGTATTTAAAGCTGAGCTTAGGACAGGCCCTTGCTCCTCTAATGTTCGATTTTCGGTAGAGCAACGTCCAGATCCATCGAGGCCAGGGTGTGTCCTCCAACATGACGTTTATCCTATGTTCCTAAACGCGGATTCGCGAGCCTGCTTCAAGGTGAAGTTTGAGGAAAACACGTCCGGGATAAACCCAAAGAAGTTAACTTTTGACATCACCTTTCCTCCACGTGGTTTTCCTATTCAAGAAGGAGTTGAGTATAGTATCTTTGAGGCCGGATATCCAACCGCGCAGATACCGGATGATGGATCAGATCACTGAGTGTCTGTGCCTAGTCGCGCAGCAGTAAGATTCAACGATCAATTAGCCCAGGAGCGAGGAAGCTTTTGGGCTAATTGATTAACAGAGATGGGCTATGAAAAGGAGATACAGCTATGAAAAGCCGAATTGCAATCACTACTTTGGCGATTTCAACAGCGCTGCTGCTATGGGTAGCTGGTGCTGCAGCAGACCAACGCGAAATTGAGTTTCCAGAAGTCAACATCGTTGACCCTCACCCTGCTGGTTTTGCTTTCGTACATGGCGGGCAAATAGGGATCATTGGTGGTTTCAGTTCCAAAGACTCATCATCGCATCTCTTTTCATTCTCGGTCGCAACGGGCAGAATCACTGATGAGTTTAGCCTCAGAGCAGATTTTGGCGCTAGTGATCCGGACTCGCCCGCCGAGAGCATTGGCTTTCTTAAAGTGCATAGTGAAACAGGTCTAATTGTAGTTTATGGTCTGGATTCAAATGGATTTCAAAAGGTATTGGCTCTGGCATCGAGTGAGACAGGCCGCTTATGTAAGCTCTGGGCGATCTCATATCCCCAACGAGTCAATGGGATATGGCCGGAAGTAGCTTTCAACGAAGATGGAACAAGGCTCTTTGTGATTTATACTGAATCAGCTTCTAGCTCTGCTTCACAAAGGTTTGATCTGCTTAATAAGAGAGACTCTACTGTCCTCCTGGTACGAACGCCTCTCAGACTGCGCCCGCTGCTTATAACGAGATCGCCCTCTGACGCAGCTTCAGAAATTGTCAGGCAGAACATTGCTATGATTGGTACAGAAGATGGTGTAACGCTTGCAATAGTCAATCTATCTGATGGGAGCCCCTTCGGGGGAACTATACTGTTTGACAGAGTACACAAACGAGCAATAGCATTTACTGGTCAATCAGTATATGTACTTATGCCCGGAAGCAATAGCTTTAAAGTTGAGTCGAGGATCGTTGCGCCCGACCCCCCATCATTCAATATTGGCCTGGGAATAAGCCTGAATGGGCGATATGCAATTGCGTATAGGGGCTACAATGTACCAAGCGGCAGCAACATCTTTTATTCTTACGATCTGAATCTAGGAACTGTGCGACAGCTTTCCATAGAGGAAAATTTTATTACTGGCTTGATGACCTTTCACCGGCGCACAGGTGCTCTCTTTGTGCCGCTGACGGGAGAAGTTCTTATTAATGACGACACTATTAGTATTAGCAGCAGTTCCAGACTAGTAAATATTATCACCCTGGCTGCTGACGGCTCTTTACTTCATACTGCCAACGTTGAACTGCCAGAACGCAGCCCTGGCGCTCGCGGACCTAATGCCATCACCGGGTTCAACAACATTGAAATCTCAGCATCAGGTGCGCTTGGTTTCGTCTCATCGCATAACGGTCGGCTTTTCGCTTTCGACACTCTGACCGGAGAGATAGTCAACGA
>DVDV01000206.1 GCA_015296075.1 Leptolyngbyaceae cyanobacterium M33_DOE_097
CAGCAATTCTCGATATGAGAATGATTCTCATAAAAACGTCCGGTTTTAACGTTTATGAATGGCTGAAACCCGCATTCTGCCGTTTATAACATTGAGTGCACAAGTCTTTAGACACTCTGGCTACAGTATAAATGTTTCAAAATGAGAATTGCTGGGTACATTAAGGCAATTTAAACTAGAAGCCTCAGAGCGATCGCCCGGTGCAGGCCCGTGATAGTCACTGCCACCCGTCATGATCAGACCATATTCTTCGCATAACCGTTTCAGGCGATCGCTTTGGCTGGGGCGATGTTCGGGATGATAGACTTCGATACCCATGAGACCAGCGGCCACAAGCTCAGGCAAAACGTCTTCAACTTTGCCACCTCGAAACAGGTAAGGATGTGCCCAGACTGGGACTGCTCCACACGTGCGCAGTAGCGCAATGCCATCGGCACTGTCAAACTTTTCGTAATGAACGTAGGCTGGTTTGTCATCGCCTAAAAATCGCTCAAAGGCTTCTTGTGTCGATGTGACATACCCCGCGTCGAGCATTGCTTTTGCAATATGCGGTCTGCCAGGAGCCATATTAGGTGGCATTTTAGGCATCGTCAGGGGATACCCCAGTGCTGCTAATTGCTCGATCATTTTATGAGCGCGACGAACCCGCCCCGCAATGCGCTCTTGCAATGCAGCTTGTAACTGACCGCACTGAGGGTAGAAACCTAAGATATGGAGCGATCGGCCATTTAAGACGGTGCTTAACTCCACCCCCGGAATCAGCTCCAAGCCATATACTGAGGCAGCTTGGCACGCTTCATCCCAACCGGACAGGGTATCGTGATCAGTGATGGCAAGCGCTTTAACGCCTGCTTGAGCCGCAGCCCGAACTAATTCCGTTGGAGTTAAAGTGCCATCAGAGCAAGTAGTGTGGCAGTGTAGTTCAATCATGATGAGTCGCGGGTTCTAAACAAAACATAGGTACTTCTTCCGGTTGGCTTCCCGGTTTCTTGGTGCTTTTAACCGTTCTTACAGCATAAATCCGTTCAGATAGCCGCAAGATTACCCCTCGCTTCGCGTTAAAATCGCGGTAAACCATCACAACAGGAAGAAACGATCGTGTTTTTCGACGAATTGATGCCTATTTTAAGGGAATTGTCTCAACAACCTCTGGCTTTTATGGGCGGTTTTGTATCAGGTGTGTTGCGGCTTGATCTCAATGACGACCCCGTTAGAAGCTGGTTGGGCCAACAAACAGGTACATCACCTGCTAGCAGCACAACTAACGAGAGTCACAACGGCAAGAGTGGCCCTCAGTCGATCTCAATTGATTAACGCCAAGAATTTTGGGACACACTCTAACCATTAGGTATGCCGACAATCACGATCGCGGGTAAACAGATTGATTGTGCAGCAGGGGCCAACCTGCGTCACGTTTTACTTAAAAATGGGAGCATCTTACACAATGGTGCTGCCACGGTCATTAATTGTCGGGGCATTGGTTCCTGTGGCACTTGCGCGGTTGAGGTTGTTGGTGATGTCTCTCCCTTAAATTGGAAAGAGAAAGCTCGACTTTCTTTGCCACCGCATCAACTTGAGAAAAACCGTCGCCTTGCCTGCCAAACGAAAGTGTTGGGAGATGTTTGTGTAACAAAATACGATGGTTTTTGGGGGCAGGGCGATCGCGTGGTTTCGTCGCGTTCATCATAAGGGTATGCGTTTGCCTGTTTGATGGGTATGGGCCAACTAAATTGCCTCAGTTCAGGTGACTGGGTTGGGTGTTGAGTGGGTCGGTCGCTCGTTCTTTTTTTAATGCCATCGTTTGCTATGCGGGAGTTTTAAGCAAATGAGAAAGCTGATTTTGAGTATTGCTTCTGTGCTGTTCCTGCTGTTGGGGGTTAACTCTTTGCGGGGCTGTACCTGGAATCCGTTGCGCTCCGGTAATCTCTTTGGAGGGTCTAATACCGAAGGGCCACCTGTGCAAACGGTTGGTGTGAGTCGGCAAACAACTCCGGCGACGGGTACTACACCAGGAACGAGTACTTCTGAAACGGGCACAACTGGGGATTCAACCTATTCACCCTCAACCGAACCTGAAACATCTGTTCCCTCAGGGGAGTATGATACGAGTCCTGTGAATGGTGGATGGTGAATCGGATGCAGCGCTGCTCAGATGTGCTGATTATTGGTGGGGGAATTATTGGTTTAGCGATCGCCCTGGAGCTAAGGTGGCGCGGGGCAGATGTGACGCTAATCACGCGGCGGTTTTCGGAAGCGGCAACCCATGCGGCAGCTGGAATGTTAGCTCCCCAAGCTGAGCAGCTTTCGGGGGCGATGTTGGAACTGTGCGTGCAAAGTCGCGATCGCTATGCCGAGTGGACGCAAAAGCTGGAAGCCTTGACTGGCATGGAGACGGGTTACTGGCCCTGCGGAATCTTAGCGCCACTCTACCAGGCAGAACTGTCGGACTTGGATGCAACCGTTGCACAAGAACTTGCCGATGAAAGAATTTGGTGCGATCGCGCGCAGTTAGAGACACTTCAACCCGGCTTAAGTGAAGCGGCGATCGCGAGTTGGTGGTATCCCCAGGATGGTCAGGTCGATAACCGAGCTTTAGCAAAGGCGCTCTGGTCAGCCGTTCAGAGTGCGGGGGTGACGATCTGCGAAGGGGTAGAAGTTTCGGCATGGCAAACGCAAGGACGGGCGATCGCGCACGTCGAGACATCTATTGGTCAATTGCAGGCAAAGCACTACATTCTCGCCACCGGAGCCTGGTCGCAGGATTTGTTACCCATTCCGGTGACGCCGCGCAAAGGTCAAATGTTGTCAGTGCAAGCTCCTGTGAGTGAGCCACTGCCCTTGCAGCGGGTCTTGTTTGGCAATGAAATTTACATCGTGCCGCGCCAGGACGGACGGATTGTTTTAGGGGCAACAAGCGAAAATGTTGGCTTTACCCCCGGCAATACACCCGCAGGTATGGATCAACTCTTACAAGCCGCGATGCGCTTAGTTCCAGCCTTGCAAGACTACTCGATTCAAGAATTTTGGTGGGGCTTTCGTCCGGCAACCCCTGATGAACTGCCGATTTTAGGTGCTAGCCCTTACGACAACTTGACGTTAGCAACCGGGCATTACCGAAATGGCATTTTGCTAGCCCCGATCACTGCGAAGCTGATCGCTGATTGGGTGCATGAGAATACGGTTGATCCGCTGTTAGAGTACTTTCACTGGTCACGCTTTGCGATCGCGCAAACATGATGAGGTTTCATCGGCGTTTTTGGCTCTGAGTAAAAGCATTATCCTGAATCACTAAGACAGGACGGCGATGTCCAGGTTCTAAACCGACTGGATCGGCTAGCTTCGCCCACCAAATTTCTCCCCGATACATTACCAATCCTCGTGGGGCAAAGACATAAATTGCATCCTTGCTATCACTGGATCAAGTGCAGAAGACTCTGTAGCGTAATCTTGATTTAATTTGAGCAAGATTTGATCACGGTTATGCCTTTTCAGGTATGCCTGTAATGCTTTTGTATAAAGCTCACTACGCGACAAACCTAACTGCTGGACAAGTGCTTCCGCCTGTTCAAAAACTGAATCTGGAAGCGAAATTGCAGTTTTTATAGTGACCTTAGCTCAAAGTTCGATTCTTCGGTTATACCTCAGCTATACCAGTAATGCGAGAACGAGGACATTTGGATACCAGCAAGCAGCCTCTCTATCCATCTCAATCCCCAAAATGGAACCAGCTAATGACCCCGTTCACCTGCCGCAAGTAACCTTTCGAACTCAACGAAGAGAGTCAATACGGTCGGTGTGCAAGCGGAACGTTAGCTGACTGGCTTTACCCGATTACTGAACAACGAAAACGTTAACGCACTCATTCCAATCGCTGCAAGAACAAGCCGAATCAGATGATAGAAGTGCCACTGATAGCGAATATCAGACCAATTCGTGGGAGCCGTTGTTGCCGTCCACCCATCAATCTGTTGATTAATGGGCTGAATCCAGATCGCCCAGATCATCCACATCGCAATCATGCAAATTGCTCCAAGCAAGGTCAACCAAAATGCTCTCCGTTGATTACGAAGCAATATCGTTGCTGCTATAGCAGAGACAATTGACGGAATTTCGATGAATGCTAACTTGACTCGATAACTAATGACCTGATTTTGTACCAAAATATAACAATCTAATGGCAGTGCCAATTTTCCTGGCATTTGCATAAAGTGTGCGTAGGAAACACCTAGCTGCACTCCCATCAGAACAACTGCTAAAACTTGAAATAACCTGAGTACCATAATTTCTCTGCTAAAAAGGGAACAGAATTACTGCAAGGCTTACTCCTAATGTTTACAGCTGATACTCATTCAACCCTAGCTGCCTCACCGATAACTTGCAACTCCACCCCAATCGACCCAGCAATTCTCATTTTGAAACATTTGTACTGAAGTCAGAGCCTCTAAAGGCTTGTGCGCTCAATTTTATGAACGGCAGAATGGGTATTCCAGCCATTGATAGCTGTTCAAAATGAATATTTTTGTGAGAATTATTCTC
>DVDV01000180.1 GCA_015296075.1 Leptolyngbyaceae cyanobacterium M33_DOE_097
AGCAGGCTATACACTAATCCTTGGGCGTGTTGAACAATGGTTTCCATAACCGTTCAGTTAAATTTTGATTACGCCCTTTCTTTCAGATTTTTCCTTCTTTGGCAACCCCTTGTTGAAACTGGTGCAAGATCTCAGTTAATCCTCTAACGCGTGGTATAGCCGAATGAGCGATTTTGCAGAATGCAGAATTGGCGGGCTGTTCAACCCATAATCTAAGACGCTGAGGGGCAGTTTTTTACGGCTGCACCTCGATATTGACTGGGGTAAGTCTGCTAAACCCGCCTTTCCAATCGGTCAATCTCAAGTGGATTTGATATGAGTCGAGTGTCTTATTCTTCTTTTCTCAGAAACTTGCGAATTTGATATTCTTTCGCTTCTACCAGTTTGTAATTTCCTTGACCCATTGCTTTCGCAAAGGATGCTTCAACTTTATCTAAAGCCGCTTGGGGAATAGATTTCCAATTTTCTCGGGTGGCCCAACGAATCACAAATGCGATCGCGTCTAACTCAGACGGGTCAAGCCAAACTTCTTTGCCCAAGTAGCCAGGGTAGCTGGCCAGAGCCGTTGTCCAAATTTCTTCATCTAGCTGAATAAACTTTTCTCTTAAATTAGGATCAACCTTAAATTTGAGCCATTCAATAACCATAGGTGAAAGCCAACGATATTTTTGCGGAAAACCGTACCCAGGCTTATCTCACCATGCCAAACTGATTTTGTCAAAATAGGGATGTTTGGTTAGAGTATGGCATACAGATTTTTTTTAAAAAATCGATAATAAATAAGCTACCACTGGCTATCTGCCATCTAACCCATTATGGGGAGTCAAAATGGACAACAACAACTGGCTAACGCAATTGCTGATGATTGGGGTTGGCACAACATCGATGGTGGCCGACAAGATTAAAGAAGTTGGCGATGAATTGGTCAAAGACGGCAAGTTAAACCCTGACCAAGCGAAAGAAGTCATCGATAACATGGTGAACACCTTGAAATCTGAGCAAGGAAATGTCGAGGCCCATATTCAACGGCAGATCCGCAACGTCATGCAAGATATGGGTGTGCCCCGTCAGGCAGAAGTCGATGAATTGCGTGGTCGCATCGATCGCCTAGAGCGGCAAATTAGAGATTTAGAAAATAAACTCTGGCGCTAAATTCTTTTTGTGCTGATTAAGGTAGAGAGCTGATTGTCCATAGCTGTTTAACAACTGCAAAACAATCAGCCAATGTTTCGGTTTGATTAGAAGTGAGGCACTGCTCAGAATTTACTTCTGACACTTTTCGATTTCTTTAACTTCAGCATCTAGTTTCTTTTGGATAGCAACCTTGTAAGCGTCTCCATTTAGTTGGGAACCTGCTTTTTTCATTTCATTGAAGGCTTCTTTTTCTGCATATTCAGCCTCTCGCAAAGCTTCATTAGCTTGCTCACAATTCCAAGGGTGTCCAAGCCTATAAACAATACCAAAAGTGATTGCCCCTAAGAAGATTGCCCCAACAATCCCGTTAAACCATACCCTTGCTTTACTCATAATCAGGCTTAGCTAATGTCTAAAGCAGAATGCCCTGATTCAAGACAAAAAACAGGGCAAACATGCGCGATCACACAATTTCTTAACAGAGGAATTGAATCCTTCTTTATTTACTTTTTATAGACAATAAATCCGGCAATTACATCTAGCAGTGCTTCGGGTTCGTCTGCTCGAACCGCATGGCCGCTGTTTTCAAAGATTCGCAAATCGGAATTGGGTATTAAGTCTGCGATTTCCTCAGAAAATTCGGGGGGGCAGATCCAGTCGTGTTTGCCTGCAATAACCAGCGTGGGAGCGGTGATCTGAGGCAGTTGCGATCGCACGTCATACGTTCGCAAGAACCCGCCAAATGCCTCGTTGATCGCATCGGCTGAAAGAATGGCACGGTTCCATGATTTGGGGATAGGGTCTTCTTCCTTAGCCGTGATTGAGTAAAGTGTGCGGGTGATTTGGAAGTATTCGCGCAGGTGTTCTTCGTCGCGGAAGGTTCCTTCCCAGAGCGTTTGAGCGATCGCTTTTTGCTCGGCAGTTCCCCGTTCGGCTACGTTTTGCTTTGCCTTTTCAAGAAAACGAAAGTCAGGAACTGTCACCATCACAATCAGGTGCGACACGTGTTGAGGGTAACGACTGGCATAGGTGAGTGCCACCATCCCCCCATAGGAACCACCAATCACAACAATTGGCCCTAGCCCCAAGTGTTGGCGTAGAGCTTCCATATCTTCAACGTTGTTGTCGAGCGTATAAGTCGAGCGATCGCCTCTGGCTGAGCGCCCCTGACCGCGATGATCAAAGTAGACCAGTTGCAGGCGATCGCTCAAGCGCGAAAAAAGCGGCTTAAAGCCCGTATGGTCTGCTCCAGGCCCGCCATGCACCAGAAACGCCACTGGCTTCTCACGCATGCGATCGCCATCCACGACTAAACCAGAACCCTCTACATCGAAGTAAATCTCGGTGTCTCTAATTTTTGCTCGCATGGCATCAATGGTCTTGTTGGCTCAGCCAGTAAAACACTGGGTGCCGCTACTGGCGGTGATACCAACGATACCACTCCACAAACTTTTGAATTCCTTCTTCTAGCGGGGTGATGGGCTTAAAGCCTGTATCACGCGTCAGGTCATCCACATCCGCATAAGTGGCGAGTACATCACCCGGTTGAATTGGTAAAAAGTTCATTTCGGCTTTTTTACCCAGGGCTTGCTCAAGCGCGCCAATAAATTGCATCAACTCAACCGGGTTATTGTTGCCGATATTGTAGATGCGGTAGCGCGCTTTGCTATTGGGTGGGTGAGGCACATCAGCCTGAGCTAGCGTTTGTTTTGGCGGTTGCAACATGACGCGCACTACTCCTTCGATAATGTCGTCAATGTAAGTAAAGTCACGCTGCATTTTGCCAAAGTTGTAGACATCAATGGGTTTACCCATTTCGATCGCCTGGGCAAATTTGTAGTACGCCATATCCGGTCGGCCCCAAGGCCCATAAACCGTGAAAAAGCGGAGGCCAGTCGTGGGTAGACCGTATAGGTGGCTGTAAGTATGGGCAATTAGTTCGTTCGCTTTTTTGGTAGCCGCATAAAGCGAAACAGGGTAATCGACACTGTCACTTGTTGAAAAAGGCGTTTTGGTATTTGCGCCATAAACCGAGCTAGAAGAGGCATAGACTAAATGCTGCACAGGGTTACGGCGGCAGCCTTCGAGCAAATTGACAAACCCGGTCACATTGCTGTCAATATAAGCCCAGGGATTTTCGAGCGAATAACGCACCCCTGCTTGGGCTGCCAAATGCACAACATAATCAAAGGAATTGACCTCTAAGAGCTGCAACATGCCATCGCGATCGCTCAAATCAAGCATCTGAAACTGAAAGCGATCGTGGGGAAGCAATTGATCTAAACGCGCTTTTTTAAGGCCGACATCGTAATAATCGTTGATATTGTCGATGCCATAAACCTGATAACCATCTTGCAAGAGCCGTTGCGCTAGGGAGAAACCAACGAACCCGGCTGCCCCCGTAATCAATATGTGTGTCATACCCTAAACGACTCCAAAATACCGTGCGTAAATAAAGTACCCATCCAAACCCAATGAAGGGAATTGTGGAGTGGTTACTGATGATTTAAGTTTTCAAAAAGCAGTTCTTTCAAATTGAAAATAACGGCGAAACCTCTTCTATTCAGGATTGGAGGATGTAAAAACTATTTTGAGTCAATGGATTTGACTTTTATCTTAAAGTATTTAATCTCGAAAATTGGTTTGAGCGCTTCTTGTAAAGCAGGTCTCAAACTTTTGTGGTTATAACTTGAAGTTCTTATTAATATTTCGCCATCATTTCTAAAATCAACAACATCTTAAAAAACGCCCAAATAGCTAAGATGCTGCTGTCTGAAAGGAATCAATTCAACCTCCAACCTCAAGCATTTTCTGCTTAGGAAAAATAAGGTGTACCCACATAAATAATTGAAAGCAGATGCGGTTGCTTACCATCTATCACAATTTGGTTTTTTCAAAGACTATTACTAGACAATTCGAGACCTAAACTCATTCAAGCGCTACAATCAATGTCTCTACTTGGCAATCACATTTTGGTATGAGTGAAGCTCGGCAAACAATTCAACTCGATCAATTTCTAAAAATCGTTGGTGTGACCCAGACGGGTGGGCAGGCAAAGCTGCTGATCCAGTCGGGGGAAGTGCAAGTCAATGGTGAGATTGAAACCCGACGCGGCAAAAAGCTAGTTACGGGCGATCGCGTTACGGCGATCGGTCAGACGTTTGAAGTTGACTTGGCAGCCTTGAATGCCCAAACAGATTAATCTATGAATATGTGTTCATAGGTGTAGACACTTGGGTTAAATCAAACCGATAATTTTCAATAACCGGGTTTGCTAGCAGTTGGTCACAAATCTGATCTAACTGCTGACGAGCATCGGCTTCGCTGGGGGCAGTCAGTGTCACCTCAACGTACTTACCAATGCGTACGCTGGTCACGTTGTCATACCCCATGTGGCTTAGCCCCGCTTGCACGGCAGTGCCCGCAGGGTCAAGAACCGAAGGCCGAAGGGTAACATAGATCTGGGCTTGGTAATGCTGAGTCATGCTGTTTTCGCGATATTCACCTGATTGATGCTACCCCTATCTATGCTCTAATTGACAAGCCATTCCATGCTTTTTGTTGCTTTTAGTTTGTAAATCTCTCTCTTTATGAAACCCAATCGCACCCGCAGTCAAGAGCGCCTGATTGAAGTTCTCAAAACCATCGATCGCGCCATTTCAGCGCAAGATCTCTACGTTGAACTGCGTGAAAAAAACCAGGCAATGGGCTTGGCTACGGTTTATCGAGCGTTAGATGTACTCAAGCTAGAAGGGGTGGTGCAGGTACGTGTTATGGCAAATGGCGAAGCGCTTTACAGCCTGGTTAAAGAAGACCGACACCATTTAACCTGTCTGCAATGTGGTAGCTCAATACCCATTGAGGAGTGCCCCGTCCACGATTTAGAAAATCGGCTGAATCAGGCGTATCAATTCAAAATTTATTATCACATGCTGGAATTCTTTGGTTTGTGTCAGCGTTGCCAGATGGCAGGTACAGCCGTAGATAGCAAGCATTAGCTCAGGGGGCACATCCCTTTTTTCATGCTTCAGCTACCAAATAATTTTCTCCGAACGAAATCATTCTTTTCACGCAATCCGTCCTTCTCTAAACCTGGCAGGGCTGTAGTTTTGATTGTGAGTCTGGTTTTCGCAGGGCTTTCCTCACAATGGATTGAGGCTACTGTGAGAAAATGTGACTTTTAGAAGCGATCGCGCTGTCCATCTCTCTGTGCATACTTCCAGATGAAAACGACCTTAAGTGAGTTAGAGATTTTGCTTCAGCAGATAGCCTCTCTACTGCTTTATCAAAACGTTTTGGCGGATTTACCAGGGCAAACCTATCTGGCTCTTTTGCAAGAGTTAGTCAAAGAAGGCAAAGGCCGGGGCGATCGCGACCAACTTCTCTACGCTTATGGCGACTGGTTTCGGGCGATGGCTACAACCCAACAGAACTGGCAAGACTACCTGTTGAGCTGTCTTTTGCGAGATAACAATCCGTTTACGCAACAAGTCGTACAACACCACGATTTATCGAAATTACCCCCTGCCGTTGTTGCTGCCGCTCGTCATGACCTCCGCATTTTGCAGCGGTTGCACAGCAGTGATGGCGATCGCCTGTTGCAATGGTGGGCGGCGATCGCCCCTGACCTGGCCATGCCCATCGGTTGGTGCGAAAACCACACTGCTCACTCAGACTTACAAGCACGACTCCATCGATTTGATGACTGGGCTGAAGCCTTGGAAATTATTGCTGCTATCTACCGTAGTCAAGGAGTCGGCGTCTTTGCTCAATTTAAGGCGTTTCGCTGGCAAGCAGGCGAGCTAATGGGTATTCCCCACCCCGACCCGGTTCAGCCAGAAGAGTTGGTGGGCTACGAAACCCAGAAAGAAACCCTGCTAAAAAATACGCAAGCCTTACTCAATGGCTACCCGGCGTTGCACGTCTTGCTATATGGCAGTCGTGGTTCTGGCAAGTCGTCATTGGTCAAGAGCTTACTAAATAAATTGGGCGATCGCGGTTTGCGTCTGGTCGAAGTTGCTAAATCAGAGTTGTACGCCTTGCCTGAGATTGTTGAGCGACTGCAAAACTCGCCGCTAAAATTCATTATTTTTGTAGATGATCTCTCATTTGAAGAGGATGACGATGCCTACAAAGCCCTCAAGGTCGTTCTCGAAGGCACCTTGACCGCTCGACCCGCCAATGTCGTTGTATACGCTACCTCCAACCGTCGCCACCTGATTCGCGAATTTTTTGACGATCGCCCCCGCCCCCGTGATGCTGACGAAATTCATCACTGGGACACGGTGCAAGAAAAACTATCATTTAGCGATCGCTTTGGTCTAACACTCACTTTTGAGCCAGCCGATCAACTCACTTACTTACAAATTGTGCAGGCGCTAGCGACTCAATTTAATCTGTCGTTACCCACCGAGGAGCTTGAGTTTCGGGCTTTGCAGTGGGCAACTCGACACAACGGACGGTCAGGGCGATCAGCACGACAATTCATCGACTTTTTGCGGGCTGAGCTGGCAATGGCAGGTTGAGGAGTAATGCTGAGAATGCTTATACTTGGGTTCAAATAGATTCTCAAAAAGACGAGTTTGACCAGTATTTCTAGATTGCTGGCTATATCTAAAAAATACTAATAATTTTTTCTTGCGGGTAAATGATTTCTGTCATGGAAAGTGCTAGCTATCGCCAGGTAGCTTAGGACTTAAATTGCAGCCCATCTGAAGAATAGGAGGAACAGACCCGTGGAAGCGATCGACGAGCAGATTTCGCAGCAGTTCTATCATGGTACAAAAGCCGATCTAAAACCGGGGGAATTAATTGTACCCGGTTATCACTCTAACTATGGCAAGCAGAAAAAAGCGGCTTATGTCTATCTTACGGCCACATTGGATGCGGCAATTTGGGGAGCTGAGTTGGCTCTCGGTGAAGGAGCCGGCAGGATTTATATTGTGGAACCGACTGGCCCGATCGCCGATGATCCAAATCTGACAGATAAGAAGTATCCAGGTAATCCGACAAAGTCATACCGCTCTAAGGATCCGCTTCGCGTCATAGGGGAGGTGATGGATTGGAACGGGCACTCGCCCCAAGAACTCAAAACGATGAAGGACAACCTTGAGCGACTTAAGCAACTTGGGGTTGAGGCGATTGAGGACTGAGTTGGATTATGGAACCCTGGCAAAGCTTGCTACTCAGGGGAAGGGTACTCTAGGGGCGTAGTTAGTCGCCAGGTCGGCAAGCCGTTTAAGGGTTGTGGGTAACTTTGCCCGAAGACGCCCAGTTAAATTCATCGTGGAAAAATATTCATCACTGAAGTGATTTGATGCTTCTAGGGTGACAGGCTTGAGAAAGCGTTTGTAATTTTTTAGATTGTTTCTAACTTTGCTTCTAAATCAACCCAACTGCGGCAAGATGATCGTTTAATATTTGACGAGATATTGCGATGAGTGATTCCCCAGAAGGGCTACCCCTACCACCCACTACTTCCGGTTGGCAAGCAGCGATCGCCCGTTATTTCCAGTTCGCAGAGAATAGAACCAACTTTCGCACCGAAATTTTGGCAGGTGTGACCACCTTCATGACGATGGCTTACATCCTGGTGGTAAACCCGTTGATTTTGTCAGATGCCATTTTTCTCAACCAACCAAAAGATTTGTTTGGCGAGCTTGTGATTGCAACGGCTGTCTCCTCAGCAATTGGCACGTTACTTATGGCAGTTATGGGGAAATATCCTTTTGCCATGGCACCCGGCATGGGGATCAACGCCTTCTTTGCTTACTCCGTCGTAATTGGACTCAAGATTGATTGGCGCGTGGCTCTAGCTGCCGTTTTCCTTGAAGGACTCGTGTTTTTAGTGTTGTCTGTTTCAAACATTCGTCAGCACTTGATTACAGCCGTGCCCAGTTCAATCAAAGTCGCCACCTCCGTGGGGATTGGCCTATTCCTGGCGTATATCGGTCTGGGTGGGGCGACTGCAACAGGCGGTGCCGGATTGATTGTTCCAAATGAAGCTACCAAAACTGGGTTTGGCAGTTTTCAGGAACCCGCCACTTTACTCGCAACTCTTGGCATCTTTTTGACAGCCGCTTTAATTTTGCGGCGAGTGCGCGGAGCATTGTTGTGGGGCATTATTGGCACCGCGTTGTTAGGCTGGGTCTTGGGAGTTGCAAAACCGCCTACTGGCTTAATTCAGGCACCCATTTTTCCATCACATCTGTTCGGGCAAGCATTTTCAGGCTTAGCTGGCATCAACGCGGCAAATTGGCTCGACTTTTTAGCTGTACTGCTGGTCTTCCTCTTCGTTGATATGTTCGACACCATTGGTACTTTGGCTGGGGTCGGCGCAAAAGCAGGGTTTATCGACGAAAACGGTAATCTACCACGGGCAAACCAGGCTTTAACGGCAGATGCGATCGCCACAACGGCTGGGGCAGTCCTCGGTACTTCCTGTGTGACCACCTACGTCGAATCGGCTTCGGGGATCGCCGAAGGGGGGCGTACCGGATTTACCTCCCTCGTCGTTGCATTCTTATTTCTGCTATCGCTTCTCTTCACGCCAATCTTTGAGGCGATCCCAGGGTTCGCAACCGCCCCTGCACTCGTGATTGTTGGAGTCTTGATGCTGTCCGCTATCACCGAGATTGACTGGCAAGACTTAACTGAGGCAATTCCAGCGTTCTTAACTGTTTTCTTTATTCCGTTTGCTTTTTCGATCGCTGCTGGTTTGTCAATTGGGCTGATTGCTTATCCCATCCTCAAGACGATTCAGGGTAAAGCGAGAGAAGTGTCGATCGCAACGTGGATTTTAGCGGCAATCTTTCTAGCCCGCTTTGTTTTTATGACGAACCGATTCGGTTGATTTAGTGCTTGAGAAGCAAATATTTCAGAGTCGTCGATGCAGGAAGCCACAAAAATTCGCCGCTCCTGATTTGCGTTTTTAAGTCAGGATAGAGAGATGCTTTCTTGTTCTGCGATCGCGTATGTCTATTAACCCTGCACTCTCAAATATTGGTTCAGAAATGTCGCGCCTGTCAGGTGTACGGGCGATTATGAAAGACATCATCGAAACGTTGCGTAGCAGTCGCGATCGCACCTTTATTAACTTGAGTGCAGGCAATCCCCTGATTTTGCCGGAGGTCGAAGCTCTCTGGCGTAACTGTACGACTGAGTTACTGGCAAGTGATGAGTTTGGTGAGGTGGTGGGACGCTATGGAGCCAGCCAGGGCTACCAACCGTTGATTGATGCGGTTGTAGAGGACTTTAATCAGCGTTATGGGTTGAGTCTGAGCGATCGCAACATCTTAATTACACCCGGTAGCCAGAGTCTTTATTTCTTAGCAGCCAATGCGTTTGGAGGTTACACACCGACAGGCCAGCTCAAGCAAATTGTCCTACCGCTCAGTCCCGATTACACGGGCTACGGTGGTGTCACACTTGTCCCCGAAGCCCTGGTTGCCTATAAACCTACGTTAGATGTCAACCAGGCCGCGCATCGGTTTAAGTACCGTCCCGATTTTAGTCAGCTCGCAGTCAACGAACAAACGGGATGCATCATCTTCTCGCGTCCCTGTAACCCGACTGGCAACGTCTTGACTGATGCCGAGGTCAACAAAATTGCCGCGATCGCCGCTACTTATGAAGTGCCTGTATTGGTGGACTCTGCCTATGCGCCGCCATTTCCAGCCCTTAACTTTACCGAGATGACTCCGATCTTTGGCAAAAATGTCTTGCATTGTATGAGTTTGTCGAAAGCGGGTTTGCCTGGAGAGCGGATTGGGATCGCGATCGGTGACGAAAAGCTGATTCAAGTGTTAGAGAGCTTCCAGACAAACCTGTGTATTCACTCATCGCGGTATGGGCAAGCGATTGCTGCGAAAGCGATCGCCTCTGGGGCGCTGGCAAATCTGTCTAAAACTGTGATTCGTCCTTTTTATCAGCAAAAGTTTCATATTTTAGAAAAGACACTTGATGCGGCTATGCCAGATGTGCCGTGGTATTTGCACCAGGGTGAAGGCGCGATTTTTGCCTGGTTATGGCTCGACCAGTTGCCGATCACTGATTGGGAGCTGTATCAAGAAATTAAGCAAGTAGGTGTGATTGTTGTACCAGGAAGCACCTTCTTTCCAGGGTTACGCGAAGAGTGGCGGCATAAGCAACAGTGCCTGCGGATCAGTTTGACTGGCAGCGATACCGAAATTCAGCAGGGCATGGAGCGTCTCGCCTCAGTGGTGAAGCAAGTCTACAGCCGATCGCACTAAATCTTAAACGCCTTTTCATGCCACTCTAAACCATCACGTGCATCATCCGTGGCACTGACTGCTCACCTGTAACTTATGACACAACCATTGATCCATTCTGAATCAACTGTTACGGCTGCGATCGCCCTGGGGAGCAACTTAGGTAACTCTCTGGCAACGCTTGAGGCTGCTTTAGAGCGGTTAGATTCACTACCAGAGATTACTGTTCAGCAGCGATCGCCCTACTACCGCACAAAAGCGGTGGGGCCACCTCAGCCTGACTACATCAATAGCTGCGCTCTGCTTAGCACAACTTTGTCGCCCCACGGACTGCTGTCTGTTTTATTAGAGGTAGAAGCAAAGTTTGGGCGAGTTCGGCGTGAACGCTGGGCAGCTCGCACGCTTGATCTTGACTTGTTGCTGTACGGCGATCGCATCGTCGATACGCCAGATCTACAGATTCCGCACCCACGCATGGGCGATCGTGCCTTTGTCCTGATTCCGCTAGCAGATCTTGCGCCCGATTGGGTGGAGCCTGTTTCTCAAAAGACGATCGCTCAACTGCTGCAAGTTGTAGACTGCTCTGGCGTTGAAAAAATGCTACCTACCTCAATTTAAATTTATTTGAAGAAATTTTAGGTAAATTTAGGACTTTCTATAAACGATCGCTGCATCGCCTCATTTTTGTGCTGTAATGTTTCATCATTCCTGACACAGTCCTTTTCGGTTATGGCACCAGCGATCGCTCCTCCCACTGCCAAAACGCAGTCTCCCTCAACCTCTAAAGTGATTGCACCTGCGATCGTTACATTGCGCGGCGTTAGTAAAACCTATCCCAACAACACCAAAGCGCTGATGGGGATCAATTTAGAAATTCCCAGAGGCTCTTTTCTGTTTGTCACCGGGCCATCGGGGTCGGGTAAGTCAACCCTGCTGAAGCTGTTGTACGGCGAAGAACGGGCAACTGAGGGGCGTGTGGTGGTAGATGGCTGCGACCTCCAGCAATTGCGGGGCGATCGCCTGTCTCATCTGCGCCGCCGCATTGGGGTCGTATTTCAAGACTATAAACTGATCCCACGCCGCACCGTTTCTGAAAATGTGGCGTTTGCACTGTGGGCGCAAGGCTTATCGCGCAAGGAAGTGCATCGTCGGCTCCACCCAGCTTTGAGAATGGTCGGGTTACACCACAAATCCAACTGCTTTCCAGAGCAACTGTCGGGGGGAGAGCAACAACGAGTCAGCATTGCCCGGGCGATCGTGGGCACACCACCAATTTTGCTAGCGGATGAGCCAACCGGAAATCTTGATCCCGACAATTCGCTGCAAGTCATGAAAATTTTGAAGAAGTTGAACGAAGTGGGGATCACGGTCGTTGTTACAACTCACGATGACGGTCTGATTCGCCGCATGAATCAACCCGTTGTGCAGCTTTTCAATGGTTATTTGCTACAACCTAAGAAATAGTTGATGTATCAATTCAAACATCTTGAAATGCTGACTAGCTAGGCGGCACATCGTAAAATGGAGTGCCCAAAAGCAATGCCTTTCAACGTTTGTTAAGTAACATGAATCAACACTAAA
Organism: Leptolyngbyaceae cyanobacterium M33_DOE_097; assembly: GCA_015296075.1. Classification (GTDB taxonomy): domain Bacteria; phylum Cyanobacteriota; class Cyanobacteriia; order Leptolyngbyales; family Leptolyngbyaceae; genus DSRU01. The sequence goes on from DVDV01000180.1 coordinate 11,946, forward strand.
AAAACTTAAGAAACAGACGCTTAACATTAAGCTTAAGAGATCCCCTTGCATGAGATTCTAAATAAGCAGTTAAGTGCGATCGACGGAAGTTAAATAGACATGGAACAAGATCGAAAGTCAACGGTCGTCGTTACAGGTGCCTCCTCTGGGGTTGGCTTAAATGCCGCAAAAGCTCTTGCTGACCGGGGTTGGCACGTAGTTATGGCCTGCCGTAATCTCGACAAAGCGAAGACCGCCGCCAAAGAAATTGGGATGCCAGAGGGTAGTTACACGGTTCTTCATTTAGATCTCGCTTCACTTGATAGCGTGAAGCAATTTGTGAAAGACTTTCGCGCTACCGGAAGATCGCTGGAGTCTTTAGTTTGTAACGCGGCTGTGTATCTTCCGCTCGAAAAAGAGCCATTACGCAGTGCAGACGGCTACGAGTTAAGTGTCGCGACGAATCACCTGGGGCATTTTCTGCTTTGTAACCTGATGCTTGAGGATTTGAAACAGTCTCCTGCTGCTGAAAAACGGTTGGTGATTTTGGGCACTGTTACCGCTAACCCGAAAGAATTGGGTGGTAAGATTCCCATCCCCGCGCCTCCAGACTTGGGTGACATGCAGGGGCTTGAGGCAGGCTTTAAAGCACCGATCGCCATGATCGATGGCAAAAAGTTTAAGTCGGGCAAAGCGTACAAAGACAGCAAACTGTGCAATGTGTTGACTATGCGTGAGTTGCACCGTCGCTATCACGACTCTACGGGTATTACTTTTAGCTCGCTCTACCCTGGTTGTGTTGCAGATACACCGCTGTTCCGCAATCACTCCCCCATCTTCCAAAAGGTCTTCCCCTGGTTTCAAAAGAACGTCACAGGTGGTTATGTATCGCAGGCTCTCGCGGGCGATCGCGTGGCGGCGGTGGCAGTTGATCCTGACTACAACAAGTCAGGCGTGTATTGGAGCTGGGGCAACCGTCAAAAACAAGGACGAGCGGCCTTTTTGCAAGAAGTTTCAAACGAAGCGTTAGATGACAAAAAAGCGAAGAAACTGTGGGAATTAAGTGAGAAACTGGTTGGCTTAGCGTAGGTTGCAAAAAGTCGATTGTCACTTTAATCAGTAGATGAAAAAACAGTCGGTAAGATTTGCAACCCAAGTTTTACCGACTTTCATATCTTTTGTCGAAAACCCTACTTCAAAACCTCATTTAACCCGCTGCCTGCTAAGTCTCGCCTGAGTTTTGCACGATCGTGGCAACACTAGCACTTAGCTCACAAAAACTCTCTGGATGGCATTTATACCATTTCAGAGAGTTTGAGCTTTTAAAAGATGCGAATTACATCCTTGAACCTTAGCAGTAGGGATAACCTACTTTTTGAGAATCAAGCGCGATCGCATCAATGGTTTAGACAATGCATTCCCTCTTTTTGCGTGAGGTCCAAAGCCATTGGAATTAAGCCAAAAAGGTTTTTCGAGTAATCCAGCCAGAATCCGGCGAGAAATTTCTTGTAAATTGGTCGGCTGAGAAGTACGTGCCAGGGGTGCTGTTCGGCTTCCGGCAATAATGCTCAAAAGTGCCGTAATCAGCACCGCATGAATTAATCGATTCAACATCCCAAACCTCCTCACATCGCTCAGTCGAGATGGGGTTCAGCTTCTAGTCAGAAAAGCACTGCCTGAGCTGGTTTCTCACGGAATAGATGGATTTAATCACCGACGAGAGCGCCGCACACCTTAGAAGACGGAAATTCACGCTTCACTGTTCTTCGTAACGGGTAGCTCTACTCTGGTTACAGCTTGAGTTATCCAATCCAACAGGCAGAATCTACCGAGCAAGAGCCAAACCATCAGAACGGGGTTCTGATCCGGCTACCAAAACCCCATCTTTAAGTAATATGACTTGACCTCGACCAAAAAAGTTCCCAATTTGAATTTTATGTCCGCGCCGAATTAATCCGTCTCGGATTGTCTCGCTCACACTGCGCTCTAGCAGCACGCGATCGCCCCGCACAAACTGCCACCGGGGTGCATCCAATGCTGTCTGGGGATTCATACTAAAATCCACCAGGTTAGAAATGACTTGCACGTGTCCCTGGGGTTGCATCGGCCCGCCCATCACGCCAAATGGCCCCAAAGGTTTGCCCCCAGCGGTCAAGAATCCGGGAATGATCGTGTGAAACGGACGTTTTGCGGGCGCGACCTGGTTGGGGTGTCCTGGCTCTAGCGTAAATCCTGTGGCTCGGTTGTGTAGCGTAATTCCGGTTCCTGGCACCAGCAGTCCACTGCCAAAACCCTGATAGTTGGACTGGATCAATGAAACCATCAGATCAGGCTGAGCGGCTGCCAAATAAACAGTGCCACCTTGGGGTAAACCAGGATGTGCCAGCGAAATTGCGCGATCGCTGATTTGTTGCCGCCGTTCGGCAGCATATTGTTTATGCAACAGCGCCTCAATCGGAAACTCCAACCAGTCTGGGTCACACATGTAGCGATGGCTATCGGCAAAAGCCAGTTTCATCGCTTCAATTTGCCAGTGATAGACCTCGACCGATTCACGGGGATACCCAGAAAGATCGAGTCCTTCCAGAATGTTGAGTGCAATCAGTGCTGCTACCCCTTGTCCGTTGGGGGGCAACTCCCATACAGAGACTCCGCGATACTCGGTGCCAATCGGGTCAACCCAAAGTGGCTGATGTGCTGCCAGATCGGTCTGGGTTAAGTAACCTCCGGTTGTCGCGGCAAAGTGGGCAATCTGTTCGGCCAGTTCTCCCTGATAAAAGGCTTCGCCTTTTGATTGAGCGATCGCCCGTAGGGTGGCTGCATGGTTTGGACTCCGCCAGATTTCGCCTGCTTTGGGAGCGCGATCGCCCGGAAAAAACGTCTGCTGAAACGCAGCAAAAGCTGGATCTTTCTTTGACAAGAAACCTGGTTCTGCCTCTCGCCATGCCAGAGCCGTAACAGGCGAAACTGGAAAACCCTGCTCGGCATAGTGAATCGCGGGTTCAAACAATCGCTCAAACGGCAACTTTCCCCAGCGTTGCCAGAGTGCGTGCCACGCTGAAACAACCCCTGGCACCGTCACACTCAACCAACCATAACGAGGGACTGTATCTAAACCCTCAAAACGGCTCATATCTAGGTCTTGAGGACTTTTACCCGACGCATTGAGTCCGTGGAGTTTGCCATCCCAAACCAGGGCAAAGGCATCCCCCCCAATTCCATTTGAGGTCGGTTCGACAACGGTGAGCGAGATCGCCATTGCCACCGCTGCATCAACCGCGTTACCCCCGGCCTGCAAAATCTCCATGCCAGCCAGCGTTGCGAGGGGTTGGCTCGTTGCAACAGCCGCTCTTTGCCCCATCACGACCCTGCGCCCCGAAGCATAGGGATAGTCCGTCAAGTTCTCTAAGAAGAGGGGCATAGATGCAGCACTATCAGACGAATGAGACGGCTAACGCGGGCTTGTTTAACCGATGTTTTGCCGAGCCATCATCACTAGCAAACCTTGCTGCCCTAAAAGGACTTCGCGCAGCAGGCTAAAGATGCCAACCCAAATAATCGGTGAAATGTCTACGCCGCCTAATGGTGGCACAATTTTGCGAACGGGGGCTAAAAATGGCTCTGTTGGAATTGCCACAATATTAAAGGGAAATTGCATCAGGTTCACTTGTGGATACCAGGTCAACACAATGCGAAAAATGAAGAAGAGGGTCATGATTGCCAGAAACGGACCCAAAACCCAGGAGGCGATCGCCACAATATCCATACGCTAAACCCGCAAAGCTCGTCAAATTTTAAGGGATGTAAACATCTTGCTAATTCAATTTTACCGTTATCTAACTGCGCTCTTGTTGAATCTTGCCGCTTTCAAAGCAGAATTGAGCAAAACTCCGCTTCTCAAGGACGTAACTCACTATTAAAATAAGTGTCAGCAAGTTTTTTAATGTATCGAGGCATAGGATAAATGACCCCGTCTCTATCGAACTTTATTATTAGCCTGCTCTTGGGCGCTGTGATTGTTTTGGTTCCAGCTACGGTTGGTTTAATCTTTATTAGCCAACGAGATAAAATCCAACGTTCTTAATTGCGCGATCGCACGATTTCTAAATTTAGAGTTTTGTGCTTGGCCTCAGACCGTTGCTAGAAAAAGCTTTTCTGCTTTACTGGTAAATGGGTCTGAGGACTTTTGTTGAAAGGAAATAAAATCCTCTGCTGAAGTCGCTATGCAAGTTGACAGCAATTCTCATTTTGAAACATTTGTACTGAAGTCAGAGCCTCTAAAGGCTTGTGCGCTCAATTTTATGAACGGCAGAATGGGTATTCCAGCCATTGATAGCTGTTCAAAATGAATATTTTTGTGAGAATTATTCTCAT
>DVDV01000263.1 GCA_015296075.1 Leptolyngbyaceae cyanobacterium M33_DOE_097
GTTCCCTTCGATTATCTGGTTTCGGTTACTCAAACTCATCCAATCCCACGCTGATATTGCGGCTCATTTTGGGTTCGATATTGTCCTCAAATCGTTGCCCAACTGGGCTTATCGAGAATGCTGCAAGATCTGAGTCAACTCGTTTCAGACAATGATACCCAGGTGTGACGGGTGAATGAACTGCGGCTGCAAGCGCAGCGATGGGAGCAGCAAGTTTTAGCTGCTATTACTCGAAAGCAGCAAGGAGAGTCCGAACCCACTCGCAATTTTGAACGGCGCAAACAAAACATGGATCAGATCCGGCAACAGATTGCTGCTTTCATTGCAACCGAGGAGCAGTTACGCGACCAACGCAGCCGGAGCGCTCAAAGAACGACGCAAACAGTGATTCTGACAAGCCTGCTTCTAGCCATGGGCGTCGGGATAGTCCTGGCTTACTTCATTCGACGACAAATTCTGAAAATTTCTGAGACGTATGAGAATGCGTTGCAGGTTGCTCAAGCGCAAACAGCCCAGGCAGAGCAATCAGCAACGGCTTTGGAACGCAGCGCTCAACGACTGGCTGCTTTGCATCAAATTGATCGCGCCATTCTAGGCGCTGTGACAGACGAAATCTTGATTGGAAATGCACTTACGCAACTTCGGCAGATTGTTCCTCATCACCATGCCTTTGTGGCAAGCTTTGACCTCGAGACGGGGTGTGCTCAGGTAATCGGTGGCAGTTGTCAAACGGGAATATATGTCTATCCAATCGGAACGCAACTCCGGGTTGCTGATTTTGCTCCGGAAGAGGCTTTACTGCGGGGTTTGCGCTATGTGGAAAATCTAGAACAAATAGAACGGCATCCGCCGATTCTTTTCCCTTTATGGTTGCATGGCTATCGCAGTTGTCTTTGTGTTCCTCTGATTGCAGAAACCCGGCTCGTCGGAGAACTCAATTTAGCTTCCACTGAAACGGCAGTCTTTGGTGAGGAAGCGCAAGAAATTGCCCAAGAAGTAGCTGCACAGTTAGCGATCGCGCTGCAACAAACCCGATTACGCGAACAACTGCAAGCGTATGCGGCTCAACTGGAGCAACGAGTGGCAGAGCGCACGGTACAACTTGAAGCAACCAATCAGGAGCTTGAAGCCTTTACCTATTCGGTTTCCCACGACTTGCAGGCACCATTAAGGACAATTCAAGGCTTTGCTGGAGCGTTGCTAGAAGATTGTGGCGAACAGCTAGAGGGTTACTGCCGTGGGTACATCGATTCTATTGTGGATGATGCGATCCAGATGAATGGGCTAATTAGCGATCTCCTTAAATACAGCCGCTTGACACAGGCTCAAATTCATCTGCAACCAACGGATTTGGATCTCATGGTAGACGAAGCTTTAAGCCAATTACTTGGGTAACTCGAAGAAACTCACGCTCAGATTCAAGTGGCATCTCCTTTACCAATCGTATTGGCCCACCGTTCCATGCTGATTCAAGGTATCACCAACCTTGTCAGTAATGCGGTTAAGTTTACCGTTCCCAATACTCAACCGCAGGTCGATATTTGTGCCACTCATGAATGGCAGGATGATCAAGACTGGGTTCGCTTATGGGTCGTCGATAACGGTATTGGCATTGCACCCGAACATCAGGAACGAATCTTTCGTGTCTTTGAACGCCTCCATAGTAATGAACGTTATCCTGGAACTGGAATTGGCCTCGCGATCGTGCGTAAAGGTCTAGAACAAATGGGCGGACATTTTGGCGTAGAGTCTCAATTGGGTCAAGGAAGCCGTTTTTGGATTGCCTTGCCTAGTGCTGTTTTACCCACACTCTAACGATGGCAAACTCGCTTCAAGTATTGGTGATTGATGATAATCGTGATGATTAATAATAATCGCAGTGACCATGCTCGGGTGATGCGGGAGTCGCAACGCGAATTTTCGCAACGACAGGTGCAAGAAATTCTAGATGTAGCAGACTTTGAGCAGGTGATCGCGAAGGGTCACTTTGATGTAGTTGTACCGACCATCGACTTGCTTGAAGGAATGGTTTAAATCGAGCGAGGGAATCTATCTAAAGTAGGAGGGGAATTGAGCCTGAATTAGGAACGATAACAAAGGAGTTCCGTGGACACAGTTTTGGAAAATTTGAACCACTGTATTCTTGTGGTGGATGATGTGAAAGATAATTTATTTCTTCTGCAGGCGGTTCTAGAGGCGGAAGGATTTGAGGTTGAAGTGGCAGATAATGGTCGATTCGCTATCCAGATAGTTGAAACGAATCCGCCCGATCTAATTCTGCTGGATGTTATGATGCCAGAAATGGATGGATATGAAGTCCTTCAACAAATTCGGCAAAAGCAGGATTTGCCCTATATTCCGATTCTCTTACTAACGGCCTATGAGGAAACCGATCCGGTTCAGGGGTTCACTCTGGGTGCCAACGATTTCATTCGTAAACCGATTGACTTTGATGACCTCATGGCACGAATTAAAGCCTTTCTATGATTGCAGATAGGGAATAAGTTCAATGAATTTTGCTAATGTTAAGCACCCTACACAGGGGATGTACAGGAGCGATCTCCAATAAGTGGGTGATCGCTTTCTCTTGGGCACATCGGTAGTGGAATTGCTTAATTAATCGTGGTAAACCTCCGGCTCTGCCGGAGGACTCTCAAAGTTTGACAGTCCCGGGAATTTAGGAAAGAGTCTCTGCAACGTGAACCCAAATGTGGGTCAGTTGAGGAGACTCTAATGAAAGATAACGGTAGTTTAAGTCACACCAAGTGGGAGTGCAAATATCATGTGGTATTCATTCCCAAATATCGACGTAAGACGCTTTACTACGAACTACGGCAGCATTTAGGCAAAATTTTCCACGATTTAGCGAAGCAAAAAGAATGCCGGATTGAAGAAGGCCACCTGATGGTAGACCATGTGCATATGCTCATTTCTATTCCTCCCAAGTACTCGGTTTCTCAAATTGTGGGATTTATCAAGGGTAAAAGTGCCATTGCCCGGACGTATTTGGGCAGACGGCAGAACTTCACAGGACAAAACTTCTGGGCCCGAGGATATTTTGTTTCAACGGTGGGGCGAGATGAGGCCGTGGTGCGACAGTATATTCGAGACCAAGAGAAGGAGGATCAGCGATTGGAACAGTTGAGGTTATGGCAGGAGGAATAAAGGTGAGAAAGCCGCTTTGAGCGGCTCACATATGCTAAAGCCTCCGGCTCTGCCCTATGCATTAGTCGCATCTTTCTTAATATTGGAAGCATCCTGTTTCAGGATGAGCAAGTTGCCATGTTTGAGCAATGTCGTGCAGCCGTCTTAGTCCCCGCCAAATTGTTTTAACTCCCGGTTCTCCATCGCCCTTGCGTCCAATGAAACCACCCAGTTGGGCAATCCATCGTATACACTCATGCAGTGTCGGTGGAGTTGAAGGAGGCAAACTGCTGTGATGAATTGTACAATAGAGCGCTTGCCATTCATACGCCTCAAACACTTCGTCACAGGCTTGTTCCGGAGACTGACGCGCTAAGTAAGTTAGCCACAACAATCGCCAAGCCACCATTGCATAAGTGGCTAAAGCTCGCTCAATGCGGTCTGCTGTTTCCAATTGAAGTTGTTCGATGTGACAACCCCTTTTGAGCACATAATGATACCGTTCAATTAACCAACGGTAACTGTACCAGCGCAGGCATTGTTGAGCCTCTTGTAGGTCATTAACTGTCACCGTGGTCAGCAATAGCCATCTGATCGCTTCCTCACCGTCTGGTGGGTGCTCCTCTTCCGCTAAAATGACTTGCACTGGCAGGGGCAATAGCCCGTCTTTACGAGGACGGTTGCGTGGAGGTTGTAATTCCACAGTGGTCAAACGAACCGTTAAGGTGACATGGCGAGGCTCTCGTTGGGGGGTACGGCAAACCTCAAGGCTGAGCCGACCACAGACCGGAATTTGTTGAATCGCTGTTTCTAATAACAAGGTTTCTGAAGACGGGTGATCTGATTGAACTGTTCGGTTTTGAGCCGCACGAATCAAAAAATCAACCTGCATTGTGGAGGCTTGCATAAATAGATCGTAGATATCAGCTTCACGATCTCCCACCATCATCCAATCAATGTCTTGAGGAATCAGCCGAGCAGTCACATCTAAACTATCTAACCAGCGTTGGCTGTCTTTGTCCTGAATGGCTCGTTGGTGTCGCTGATGCCGTTTACCCTGGGTTGCGGCATCTCTTGCCCAAACCTGTTGGTGCAAGATTCCGAGGGGAATCCCTTCTCCGGTCACACACAAGATGGAATGACATTTCAGTCCTTGCATGTTGGGGTGATCTAAAGGACCCACACCTCGCTTAGAGCGATGCTGAGTGAAATTAAACTCGGTGGTGTCTTGAATCGCTAATACAATTGCGGCTCCTTGCATTCGCTCCACCGTACTCTGTTGATGTGAAGCAAGAATAGCAGCAGGTTTGATGTAGGGCGATTTCCAGAAATCGTAAGTCGCTTGTAGCGCAGCAGGAGTCCGGCTAGCTTGAGGGACACTAGCGCTGGGTTGTGCCGCTAAATCTTCGACGATGCAAACTAACCGCCGATTACGACGAGTATCTCCCAAATCAGTGAAGCGAAGTTCTTCAGCTACCCATTCAACGGTTGCCGTCATATCTACTACCTCCTGACCAACATGGAGGGGGCTATCTCAATATTAAGAAAGATGCGACTAATGCATAGGGCTCTGCCGGAGGCTACCTTTACTGAGGTCGATAGCGAACCAATGCAGGAGCGAGTCAAATGCGTAAACCGAGACGAGTCATTTTTAATACCTAAAACTCGATCTTGAAGTCTGAGTTTGACCATTAGTTTATTTATTATGCCCAATAACAAATAAAACTCATATTTCTGAAGTTGAATAATTAATTCAAATTGTCGATAATTCATATTTCTATCAATTCAAAAATTCGAAATTTCATCAGTGATTAGGTGCGAATCAGTAGATTTGATATTGTCTTGATCAAGATTTGTGGCTCTACTGGTTTGGTGAGGTGTCCTTGGAATCCTGCCTGAAGTGCCTTCTGCTGATCCGTATCTCTAGCATAAGCCGTAAGTGCGATCGCCTGAATCGCTCCACCTTGGTGATCTGGACGAGCGCGAATCTGCTGCATTAGCATATACCCGTCCATCTCAGCCATACCAATGTCGCTCACCAGCACATCGGGAGTGAATTGATCAAGCGCTTGCAGGGCTTCAAATCCAGAAGCAACAGCGGTTACGCTCGCTCCACTTTGTTCCAACACAAATGTCTCAAATTCACGAGCATCAGCCTCATCATCCACCAATAAAATTTGCAAATTGTTTAAAGGAGTTCCTGTAACTGCATTGTCGGAAAGTCGCTCTGATTTGCTGATTAATGCTTGTGGGTTAAGCGGTAGTTGTACCGTAAAAGTTGCGCCTTGATTCTCCCCCTTGCTCTCTGCCCAAACAGTTCCCCCATGCATTTCTACAATTTGCCGCACGATGGCCAAACCCAATCCTAATCCTCCAAACTTGCGAGTTATAGTGGAATCTGCCTGACGAAAGTACTCAAATACGTGGGGTAAAAACTGCGAATCGATACCTTTTCCAGTGTCGATAACTCGAAGCTGAGCCGATTGATCGATCTGCCGCAATTCAACGGTAACTCGCCCATCGCTAGGAGTGAACTTAATCGCGTTCGTCAATAAGTTCCACACCACTTGCTGGAGCCGAGCAGCATCACCCGAAACGGGTGCAATTTCAGTTGTGAGGTCAAGCAAAATCTGAATCCGTTTGGCTTCGGCTGCTAGCCCTGGTTGGCTGACAGAACTAAGAAGGTGGAATGCGGCTGAGGACGGTGAATTCGCGCCTAAAGGAATCTTCTTGCTGTCGCTTGGAGGCCATGGCAGGTTGAGGGTCAGGCAGACTCGATAAGAACTGAAAAACTTGAA
>DVDV01000101.1 GCA_015296075.1 Leptolyngbyaceae cyanobacterium M33_DOE_097
GAGGTAAGCCTTGTTCGTGATACCAACTAAAGGTAGGGTACGTCCACACAGAGGATGTCTCGGATCTGTAACAGTTACGGTTTGTGCTGTTGAAAATCGATGACTAATTGGGGTATTGAGTTGGTTGGGGTTTCGCACACCCTACAAGAGCAATGGGAAGAACGTCGCATCAAGCAAGCTCTTGGTCGGCCAGTCACCCGCGTGATTTTAGACACGCAAGATAATGTGATTCTTGATGTGGGTGATCTAGTCACGCACCAGGCGATTGAAAAAGCTGCTCAGGCAGATGTACTCGACATTCTCTTGAGTTCTGTCTCGATGCAGGCACCAGATTTATCGCAAGCGGATTTGCGGGCACATAAACCTGCGATCGCGTCCTTAGAGTCAGCGAAATAAGCTTTGACAACGAGTACGCGATGGAACCGGGGTGGGGGTTAAACCGTAAGGCTTTGGTCAACCTGCGGTTAGAAAACTCACCCCTAAACTTCAACTTCAGATTCTGGCGTTGCTTCTACTGCTTTTGCATTGGCTTCTTCATTTTCCTTATGCCAGCTAACAATCATGCCAGCGATGGGAATGGCTAAAAAGACGCCCAGTAAGCCAGCAACGCGCTCACCAATAAAAAGGGCAAAGAAGAGAAGTACAGGGTTGATTTCTAAAGCTCGGCCCATCACTTTAGGGTGAACAAAATTGTCTTGAATTTGTTGCAAAATCACCGAGGCAATCACAACTTTTAGCGCCATCCACTGACCCTGAGTGACAAAAACGAGAAGGGTAACAATTATGACGCCCAGTGTTGCCCCAATCCCTGGAATGGCATCCAAAACGCCGACGATGACAGCTAAAATGAGCGAAAATTGAACACCTAATAGACTAAAAACTAGAAAGCTAGAAAGTGACAGAAAGATGATCAGTGTGACTTGTGCTTTAAGAAAGCCGAGGAAATTCTTCTGAACACTGCGATCGAAGCGATGGCGGAAGGTTTCGCCTTGGGGATTCTGGTGATCGTTGGGGAGCAGATTGAGACAAGCCTTCCAGATTTTTTTTCCATCGGCCAGCATGTAGGTGGCAATTACCAGCAAGAAAATTGCAGTAAAGGTGTTAGAAAAGATCCCTCCAACTAGCCCTAAGCCAGTGCTAAGACTGGAACGGAGGACTTGAATAATTTGATCGACATTGATCTGTTGCAGGTATTCTTTAAATGGAAGATTGCTAGTTTGAATCGCTGTATTCAAGCTGTTGATCAAACTGGTGCCCTGGGTCAAAATCTGGAAGCCCAGGATTGTGATAAATCCTAACGCGATCGCAAGACTGCCCAGCACAACAAGGGCGATCGCAACTCCGCGTGGCAAATAACGTGAAAGGTATCGCACCGGGTAATTCATCAACACCGCTAAAATAGCGGCTGTCGAGAACATGGTAATCACACCATAGAAGTAGCTGATCAGTTGAACAACTACCCAGCCGCAAGCGAAGAAAAGCAAAAAACGCAGTAAGGCCGAATTGTTAAGAGAACTCCAGAAACCATGAGAATCAGGCTTTTGCATACGATTTCAACACGATATTTTTGATGATTCTGCTTTTAAGTAAGTAAAGTAGAGTGGACTAAAACAAGCAACAGCTCAAACTGGGTAATTCCCTGGTTAATCGGTAACTAGGGACGACACTCGAAACGTTGTTGTTGAGGCTGAATGAACCAAGAGATAGGAAATATCATACCTGAGAGAAAGTCTGCGACAGCAATTTTTGGCTGCTTTTATGGATGGGTGGCAGCGTTAGTAGCTGGTCTTTCTGAGGCTAAACTGGATTTAGGTTAATGATTCTGACTGATCTCAGCTTGAGTCGGTGTCGTGTGCGCATGAGCGATCGCGCATCACTTTAATCAGATTACTGCTATATCTCGACAGGCACTCACGCATAAATTGAAAAGATAAGTTCTAGTTTTTTGCCTGAATGAATTGAGATTTTCAATTTAACTACTAAAGATTCTGATCTGTGTCTAAATAAGATGTGTGAGTTGGGATTTATCGAAGATGAATTCCTCTAAATGCTAAAAATATTTCTTTAACTCATCACTGAAAAGCCGAAGAAGACATTAAGCAATCAGCTTTTGTCGGCATCAGCTTTTACCCTGAAGAGAGAGCTTGCAGATTTGTTACCCTCAAATGTGAGGAGGATGAATCAGTAACCGTGTTTCTCATCCATCTCAAGGGTTACCCGTCAGTTATGAACAAGATATTGACTGGCTATACGCTTCAAAGGGTAGTGCATGAAAGCTTGCTGACACGAGTTTATGCTGGTATAAAACACCCAGACCAGCAGCCTGTAATTGTTAAAGTTCTTAAAGCAGAATTTCCATCTTTAGAAGAAATCACTCGCCTAAGACACGAGTTTGAGATTTTGCAGAGCTTAGAGACTCCCGGAGTGATTCAGCCGATCGCATTGGAGAGTTATCAAAATGGTTTGGCTCTTGTGCTAGAAGATTTTGGTGGTATCCCCCTACAGCAGCTGATTCAGCAGGGTTCTCTACAGCTAGACCCGTTTCTCGATATTGCTATTCAGTTAGCTTCTACTGTGGCCGTATTGCACCAAACACAGGTCATCCATAAAGACTTAAATCCGCATAATATCTTGATTAATCCGCAATCAGGGGAAGTCAAAATTATTGATTTCAGTATTGCATCGCACCTGTCTCATGAAAATCAGGCAGTTGCAAATCCTAATTTACTGGAAGGAACACTCGCCTATCTGTCGCCTGAGCAAACCGGGCGGATGAACCGAACGATTGATTTTCGGACTGATTTTTACTCGTTGGGTGTCACCTTCTACGAAATGCTGACCGGGCGGTTGCCTTATCAGGCGAGCGACCCGCTAGAGCTGATTCACTGCCACATCGCCAAGACGCCAGAAGCCCCTCACCAGCTCGATCCCGCGATTCCGCTGGTGCTGTCTAAGCTGGTCATGAAGCTGCTTGCCAAAACCGCTGAGGATCGTTATCAGAGTGCATTGGGCTTAAAAGCCGATCTGGTGAAGTGCCGACAATTGCTTGGGCAGAGTAAAGCGGATAGTGAGACGGGCGTGCTGCCGATCGCTGATTTTGAGCTGGGAGAGGTCGATTGTTTTAGCCAGTTTTTGATCCCGCAGCGGCTATACGGTCGAGAGGTTGAGGTCGCGGCTTTGCTTAAGTCCTTTGAGCGGGTCAGCACGGGGACGACTGAGTTTGTGCTAGTCAGTGGTTACTCCGGAATTGGGAAAACGTCGCTGGTCAATGAAATTCATAAACCCATTTCTCGCCAAAGAGGGCATTTTATCTCTGGTAAGTTTGACCAACTCAAACGCAATATTCCCTACGCGGCGCTGGCACAAGCTTTTCAGGATTTGATGCGCCAACTCCTCACCGAAAGCGACGAAAAAATTGAGGCTTGGCGAGAAAACCTGTTGCGTGCGTTGGGCGTGAATGGTCAAGTCATTATTGATGTGATTCCTGAAGTGGAACGGATTCTGGGTGTGCAACCCGCGATCGCTCAGTTGGGTATCGCTGAGTCACAGAATCGTTTTAATCGCGTCTTTCACAGGTTTTTGCGCGTTTTCAGCCAACCCAAACATCCACTGGTGATTTTTCTAGATGATTTGCAATGGGCCGATCTTCCTTCGCTGAAGCTGATTGAGCAACTGGTGACCAGCCCAGATAGTGAGTATCTGCTGATTTTAGGAGCCTACCGCGATAATGAGGTGAATGAGACACATCCTCTAACGCATACCTTGAAGCAAATTGACCAGGCTGGAGTGAGTACCCACCGGATTATTTTGCAACCTCTGGAAATTGTTCATGTCAATCAGTTGATTGCCGACACACTACACACCGATCGCAAGAATACAACCGCGATCTCTGACTTGCTCTATAAAAAAACACGGGGGAATCCTTTCTTTTTAGCGCAACTGCTGAAATCTCTGCACCAAGACAATTTGCTTTGGTTTGATTTTGAGCAGGGTGCTTGGCAGTGGGACATGGCTGTTTTACAAGGTATTCAAATCACTGAGAATGTGATTGAGTTGATGGTTAACTGAGATCTTGCAGCATTCTCAATAAGCCGATTCTAAGCGAGGTTTGAGGTCAATATCGAACCCAAAATGAGCCGCAATATCAGCGTGAGATTGGATGCGTTTGAGTAACTGAAACCAGATAATCGAAGGGAACA
>DVDV01000173.1 GCA_015296075.1 Leptolyngbyaceae cyanobacterium M33_DOE_097
AAACATTTGTACTGAAGTCAGAGCCTCTAAAGGCTTGTGCGCTCAATTTTATGAACGGCAGAATGGGTATTCCAGCCATTGATAGCTGTTCAAAATGAATATTTTTGTGAGAATTATTCTCATACTGAGAATTGCTGCTTTCCTTTTCTCTGCAACCTCCTCCACATATGCATGAAGTTGACATGACAAAGGCGCTGATTGTCACCATCCGTAACTGGTGGGAAGAACAACCAGAGCAGCCTCGCATTACCTGCGTTCACCTGGTAGTGGGCAAATTTACTTGTGTCGAACCAGTCAGTTTGCAGTTTGCCTTTGAAGTGCAAACCAAGGACACGTTTTTAGAAGGGGCCACCTTACAGATTCAAGAAACGCCACTGATTGCGTTTTGCCACACGTGCCAGCACGAGTATCACCCGGAAGTGGGAATTCACTATGCCTGCCCAACCTGCCATAGCCCTATGGATGACATTCGCTCAGGCCGGGAGCTAAAAATCGATCGGCTTGAATATGAACCCGTTGGGGTGAGCCACTAACCCCACGCCTGTGTCCTTTACGGTCTTTTCCTATGCACCAAACCTTTGACGCCTCTTTGGGAATCAACCTGCTTCACGCGAATCAAGCCGGAGCCGATCATAACCGCGCCCATTTTGACGCGTGGGGTATTACCTGCCTGAATGTGATGAGTAGTCCGGGAGCGGGTAAAACAGCACTGTTAGAAAAAACCCTGGCAGCCCTGACAGATACGCTCAAAATTGCTGTGATTGAAGGCGATATGACCACTGAGTTAGACGCCGATCGCCTGCGTCAATACGGAGTACCTGTAATTGCGATTAATACTGGGCGATCGTGTCATCTCGACTCAAAAATGGTGGCGGGTGGCATTCATCGGTTAGAGCACGAATATGACCCGCATGAGTTTGATTTAGTCTTGGTAGAAAACGTGGGCAATTTGGTGTGCCCGGCTGAGTTTGAAGTGGGTGAACATGCAAAGGTTGCATTGCTCAGCGTGACAGAGGGAGAAGATAAGCCACTTAAATATCCCATCATGTTTCAAGAAGCAGATTGTTTGCTGATTACCAAGATGGATTTAGCACCTTATTTAGATGTTGATATTGATCGGATTATCGCAAACGTGCGACAGATGAACCCACACGTAAAAATTATTCCAACCTCAGTCAAAACCGGAGAAGGTTTAGAGATTTGGTATGAGTGGGTGCAAACACAAACAGCTGATCGTCCAATCGCAGCAGTTTCTGGTTGAGATTCTGTTGCAACCGTAACGGATCTGCGATCACGCGATCGTCTAAACAAGAACAGTAGCCTTCCACTGCATCTACCTGAGTGTTCCGTCGTTGTTTTAGTGTCTGTATGAAATATAAACCCCTGTTCACCTCAGTCGTTCTCTTCTTTTCCAGTCTATTTTTGGTTGCTAGTTGCAGTAATCCGGCTAGTCAAATGTCAACCAGCACCAGTCCAGCGGCCAGCCCCGGTGCAAGTGGTGTTACCGCAAGTCTGGGGTTTAGTGCTTGGCCCGGTTGGTTTCCGTGGCAAGTCGCGCAAGAAAGCAAGCTATTTGAGCAAAATAACGCCAATGTAGATCTCAAGTGGTTTGATGGCTACCTTGAATCCATTAATACCCTAACCGCCGGTCAACTCAGTGCCAACTCTCAAACCTTAAATGACACAATTGGGCCAGTTGCATCCGGGGCAGATCTGGTTGTGGTACTCACCAACGATAACTCGGCTGGTAACGACCAGATCATTGTGCGCGAGGGCATTAACTCGGTCGCTGACTTGAAGGGTAAAAAAGTTGCGGCAGAAGAAGGGGTTGTTGATCATTACCTGCTGCTGCTGGGACTTGAGAAAGCGGGGTTAACCCAAAAAGATATTCAGTTTGTGCCGCTGGAAACGGGCAAGGCTGCTGCTGCCTTTGTCGCCGGACAGGTTGATGCCGTTGGGGTGTTTGCGCCGTTTACCACACAAGCCCTCAAGCGACCGGGTAGCAAAGTGCTGTTCTCGTCTAAAGACTTTCCGGGTGCAATCTCTGACCACCTCGTGTTCAACCGTAAGTTTGTTGACGAGCATCCCGACCAGGTGCAGGCGATCGTAGACTCGTGGTTTGCCACGCTTGATTACATGAACGCTAACCCCGACAAAGCAATGGAAATCATGGCAAAACGGGCCAATGTCAGCGTCGATGAATACAAGGAATACGCCGCAGGCACCCGAATTTTCAGCATTGAAGACAACTTGGCTGCACTCCAACCGGGCAAAGATTTGAAATCACTGCCCTATGCGGCTGAGCAGATCACCAATTTCTTACTTGAAACGGGGCTAGTTAAAACCAAGCCTGATCTGACCAAACTATTTGACGATCGCTTTCTCAAAGCCTACGCCGCTAAAGCCAAAAAGTCCTAATCGCTTCTCGGAGCAACCGCTATGAATCCCAGTTCCGATTCGTTTGCGCCGCAAACCTCGGCCAAACCTGGTAGAACCTTAAGGCCGACTGTGTTTTGGCGAATTGCCGAAGACATTCCCAAGCCCTTAAATTGGAGCTTGATGATCGCGTCGATCGCGCTTCCTCTCCTGCTCTGGTGGGTTGTCACTGCATTGCAGTTGGTCGATCCTAAGTTTTTGCCATCACCGGGCACCGTGTTAGCCACTTTTCAACGGTTGATCAGCACCGGTGAGTTGCAAAAAGATACGATCGCGAGCCTGTGGCGAGTCGGAGTTGGGTTTTCGTTAGCAGCTCTTTTTTCGATCCCAATTGGGGTTTTGATGGGCAGCTTCGCCAGCATTCGTGCCTTGCTAGAACCCGCATTTGGCCTTATGCGCTATATGCCAGCCCCAGCTTTCATTCCGTTGCTGATCATCTACTTGGGGATTGATGAAGCACCCAAAATTGCGCTGATTTTCATTGGGGTGTTCTTCTTCAACGCACTCATGGCAATGGACACGGTCAAGTTTGTGCCGAAGGACTTGATCGAGTCTACCTATATGCTAGGGGGCGATCGCTGGCAAACCTTGACCCAGGTGATTTTTCCTCATGTGCTACCGGGCATCATCGATGCCTGTCGGATCAACCTGGCAGCCGCCTGGCAACTGGTCATCGTCGCTGAGTTGATTGCCGCCAATGAAGGTCTAGGTCGGCGAATCAGCTATGCAGGGCGGTTCTTTAAGACGGATGAAATTTTCGTCGGGTTAATTGTGATTGGTGTCATTGGCATGTCGCTTGACCTCTTTTTTCAATATCTCTTGCGTGTCTCCTGTCGTTGGAGTAGTCAACGTCGTTAATCTCTCTAATGCGATCGCTGAAGTCTGGTTACGGATACTTAACCACTTACAATCGAGCATTTCCTTATGCATATTGAAATCATCAACCTTCATAAGCATTTTGATACTCAAAATGGAAGACTCGTTGTGTTGAAAGACATCAACATGACCATTGAATGGGGCGAGTTTATTTGTGCTGTTGGGGCTTCTGGTTCTGGCAAGTCAACCCTGCTACGTCAAATTGCAGGGCTAGACCACCCCAGTGGCGGAGAAGTCAGAATTGATGGGGAAAAGGTGACAGGCCCCGGCCCCGATCGCGGCATGGTGTTTCAGCACTACACGCTCTACCCCTGGATGAATGTGCAGGAAAATGCCGAGTTTGGCTTGAAACTGCAAGGGATACCCAAAAACCAGCGACGCGAACGCGCCAGTTACTACCTCGATGTTGTGGGTCTGACTTCGTTTGCCAAGGCATTGCCCAAAGAACTGTCAGGCGGAATGAAGCAACGGGTGGCGATCGCCCGCGCGCTTGCCTCAGAACCGAAAGTGCTGCTGATGGATGAACCCTTTGGCGCGCTGGATGTCCACACCAAAGAAACCATGCATGAATTTATGCTGGATCTGTGGCAGCGCACCAACATTACCGTCTTTATGATTACGCACGATGTAGAGGAAGCCGTTTTTCTCTCAAATCGGATTTATGCCTTGGGCGCTCGTCCCGGCACCGTGCGCAAAGAAATTATCGTTAACCTGCCCGAACGCACCCACCACATCAAACGCCAAAGCGTCTTCCATGACTATCGCGATGAGCTGATGGATCTGATGCGATCGCATGGACAAGAAGCCTTTGCAGCCATGGCCGCATAAGGTGTGTTGAAAATCTCAATAAACCCGTAGAATGGTTGGCGATCGCACACTGTGCCCTATTGTTAGCCATTCATTTTTATGAGCGAAGCCACCGAAACCATCTTTAGCAAGATCATTCGCAAAGAAATTCCGGCGGATATTGTTTACGAAGACAACCTCTGTCTGGCGTTTCGCGATATTGCCCCCCAAGCCCCGGTACATATCCTGGTGATCCCCAAGCAGGCGATCGCCAAGTTGTCAGATGCCGAGTCACAAGACCACGCTCTGATGGGGCATCTGCTGCTCACAGCCAAACGGGTTGCTGAGCAAGAGGGGCTGACAAACGGTTATCGCGTTGTGATCAATACAGGCGAAGATGGCGGCCAGACCGTTTACCATCTCCACCTGCACATCCTAGGCGGACGACACATGGCATGGCCTCCCGGCTAAACCAAGCCTCAACTCCACCCCTTAAAATAGAAATAGCCTATTTGGAGATACGACCGTTTATACTCGCCCCCTCGCCCGACTCATCGAACATTTGCAACACCTACCTGGCATTGGCCCCAAAACGGCTCAGCGGCTCGCCTTGCATCTCATCAAACGTCCCGAAGAGGAAGTGAAAGCGTTGGCAAGGGCATTGGTTGAGGCAAAGACCCAGGTAGGGTTTTGCTCGGTTTGTTTTCACCTCTCAGCCGAACCTGTCTGTGAGATTTGCAGATCGCCCAATCGCGACAACAGCACCCTCTGTATCGTTGCCGACTCGCGTGACGTGATTGCCCTCGAAAAAACCCGCGAATATCGGGGTAAATATCATGTGCTAGGCGGCCTGATTTCACCGATGGATGGCATTGGGCCTGACCAGTTAAACATTCAGCCCTTAGTGCGACGGGTGAGCCAACAAAAAATCGAAGAGGTGATTGTCGCCATCAGCCCCAGTGTCGAAGGTGAGACCACAACCCTCTATGTCGGGCACCTGCTCAAACCCTTTACCCGCGTCACCCGCATCGCCTTTGGCCTACCGATGGGGGGCGACCTGGAGTATGCCGACGAAGTTACCCTGGCGCGTGCCCTTGAAGGTCGTCGCGAACTCGATTAAGCCCTACTCAATTTGTCTTTACTTTAAGAAGCGCAGCGTGAATGGATAGCGGTAGCTCTCGCCATTGCTCGCCTTGAGGGCTGCCACGATCGCGGCGATCGCCGCAAACACGCCAATCAGCATCAACAAAATGACGGGCACTAAAAACACGATGCCGAGGCTAGCGACAAAGGCAATTCCAGCGGCATCAGAGGATTCGAGCGCCGGGGCCGCAAAAAATGCAGAGCCAAACAAAAAGATTCCGGCAACAGCCCACAACGCAGTGATAGCAATCTCGTAGATCACAATCGAGATCTGAAAGTTGAGTGATTCTTTGCCCTGCGCGTCGATAAAGGGATGCTCTTCGCGCTTGAGTAACCAAATGATTAAGGGCACAACCAACGAAATAAACCGGACTGGAACAACAATCCACGCGAGCGAAGAAAGATGGCACCACATCCCCCACTGGCGCACCGGACTGGGTAAAGAATCTCGCATCATCGGAATTCCTCGCGAGTTTTAAGTCAGCCTATGTGAACAATATTAAGTTCTACAGCTAACGACCTCAATATTCCAAATAGAGGGTATTAAAGTTATCAGAAGTAACTGGGGTGGAGGGCCGAGGCGTGTCTGGAGTGGGATTGCTAGCCTGAGCATCATCGCGATCGCGCAGTTGGTGTGCCGTGACTTCTAAGTTGGCAATCTCAGCGGTGATTTCTTCAATGCGATCGTGGATTCGTCCACGCCGTTCTTCAAGGATGCCTAACTCCTGTTGCAGCCTTTTTTTCTCGTTGACGAGTTTATAAATATCAAGATAAGTAGCAGCTTCAGTCTGAGGGCGTGGCATGGTGCTAATTTTCGGGCGAATCATGCCTTGGCGATGACGGGGGCGCATAGCAAATTCTCCAATTGGTAGATTTAGAGTGCCCGATTTGCTTGAAAGTGCAATATGTAACATTCAAAATTCAAAATTCGCAACAACTCATCGCATTCGCTAGGGTTAAAAGAGTGCTTTGTGGGTGCCATCTTTGCTGTGGGGGAGGAATACAGCCATGCCGTCGATCGCTCAAGACTTAGTGTTGCTGGGAGGTGGGCACTCCCACGCGATCGCGCTGCACATGTTTGGCATGAATCCCTTGCCGGGAGTGCGCCTGACCCTCTTAACCGAAGCCTCTGATACCCCCTACTCTGGCATGTTGCCAGGGCACGTTGCCGGATTTTATAGCCATGCCGATTGCCACATTGACCTGCGCCCACTCGCGCGGTTTGCCGGAGCCGATTTATATATTGATCGGGCGATCGGGCTAGACCTGGCGAATCAGCGAGTTTTGTGTGCAAATCGGCCTCCTGTCAGGTTTGACTGGCTCTCGATCAACATTGGCAGCACCCCCAAACAGCCCGAAGTGCTGGGCGACCCGACCGCAGTGATACCTGCGAAACCTGTGCGGCAATTTTTAGAACAATGGGAGGCGATCGCAGCGCGGGTACAAGCCAACCCAGAGCAGCCTTTTTACCTGGGCATTGTTGGCGGTGGCGCGGGTGGGGTCGAGCTAGCCTTAACTACGCAACGACGACTTCAGCAAATCCTGCAAGCAGCCGGACAACCACCGACCAATCTGACGTTGCACCTGTTTCAACGCGATCGCGTCTTGCTGCCACGCCATAACCAGTGGGTGCAACGGCATCTCCAACACCTGTTAGAAGAACGGCAGATTCACCTGCATCTGGGCGAAACGGTGGTCGAGGTGCAACCAGGTAAGATTCACTGTGAATCGGGCTTGGTGCAGACCTGTGACGCTATCTTGTGGGTCACACAGGGAGCTGCCCCAAGTTGGTTAGGTGAGGCGGGTCTGGCCGTTGATGCAGATGGCTTTGTGTTGGTCGATGACAACCTGCGATCGCTCTCCCATGAACGGGTGTTTGCGGCGGGCGACATCGCCACCATGAAGAACCATCCCCGGCCAAAAGCGGGAGTGTTTGCGGTACGACAAGGCAAACCCCTATTTGAGAACCTGCGGCGTGTTCTTCAAGACAAGCCGCTTCAGTCATTTCGGCCTCAGCGTCGCTATCTCAGCTTAATTGGCACCGCTGACGATCGGGCGATCGCCTCCTGGAGTGCGTTGGGTTGGCATTCTTCGTTGCTCTGGCAATGGAAAGACCGGATTGACCGACAGTTCATGGAGCGATTTCGTGATCTGCCTGCGATGCAGATGACTGGAAAGATGGCTCTCACGCCAAATGCACTGGCTCCCCGATCGCCCGAATCCACAATGCGCTGCGCAGGCTGCGGGGCAAAAGTGGGTAGCACGATCCTGACGAGGACTTTGCAAGAGATCCAGGTACGCCAGCAGCACCGGGGAACCAACGAGATCGCCAAGTCAGTCAAGACTCAATTCTTGCCGCCTCAAAGCGACGAACTGCGGTCAGCGCCAAGCGCCCCGATTCTCTTAGGATTAAACGCCCCTGACGACGCAGCAGTACTACAAATTCCCCCTGAAAAAAATCTGGTTCAGACGGTGGATTATTTACCCACCCTGATTAACGACCCCTTCATCTTTGGACAAATTGCTGCCAACCATGCTTTGAGTGACATCTACGCAATGGGAGCGACTCCCCACAGTGCCCTGGCGATCGCCACGCTCCCCTATGCCCAACCCCCCGTTTTAGAAGAAATCCTCTATCAGCTTTTGTGTGGAGCCTTACACGTCTTGCAAATGGCAGGCGCAGCATTAATTGGGGGGCACACAACCGAAAGTGAAGCACTGGCCTTTGGCCTCAGTTGTAACGGCCTGATCGACCCCAAGCGCGTGTTACGCAAAGGCGGTATGCAACCAGGCGATCGCTTGATTCTGACGAAACCGCTGGGGACGGGCGTGTTATTTGCCGCCGAGATGCGACAGGCCACCCAGGGCAGTTGGATTGATGGGGCGATCGCGAGTATGTTGCAACCAAACCAGGCGGCTGCCATATGTTTTGTGCAGCATGGCGCCACGGCTTGCACCGATATTACCGGGTTTGGTTTGGCCGGACATTTGGTTGAAATGATGCAAGCCTCCGGGCAGGCAATCGAGTTAGACCTGACCGCTTTGCCCATCTTAACCGGAGCGCTGGAACTAGCCGATGCTGGAATTTGTAGCAGCCTCTACCCTGAAAATGCGCGCGCAGCCCAATGGATTGTGAATGCCATGACATTCTCACAAGACCCTCGGTTTGCCCTCTTATTTGACCCGCAGACATCAGGCGGTTTGCTGGCAGCCGTTCCACCCCACCAGGTAGACACATGCCTCACCCACTTACAAGCCCTGGGTTACACTCACAGTAGAGCGATCGCAACGGTGTCTGCCCTCACCACAGTGGAACCCACGATCGCGCTACTCTCCTAAACGGTACTTGTCCTCTCAATTCATCTATTGGAGGATCAGAGTTCAGCCCTTACTGCGGCTGAGTACAAAGATATGCGGCTAAGGAATGAGAATTGAATTTCAATCTTTGCTTGCACGGGCAAGCCATTTGTCTCTTCCGCTGGAAACATATTCTGATTTCATTTAATCCAGGATCCTAACTGACCGAACGTATGCCCACTGTTCTCGCGATCGCTGATTTTCTCAAAGCTCCTGGCGTCATCCTCGATGTCCGCAGTCCAGGAGAGTATGAACAAGGCCACATTCCCGGTGCAGTCAGCTTTCCGCTATTTAGCAACGAGGAGCGAGCCGAAGTTGGCACCTGCTATAAACAAACCGGACGCGAAGCGGCGATTGAGTTAGGTTTAGCACTGGTCGGGCCGAAGTTGGCTAACTTTGTGCATCATGCAAAAGAATTAGCGGGCGATCGCATCGTTCGAGTTCACTGTTGGCGTGGTGGGATGCGCAGCGGCAGCATGGCGTGGCTGTTAGAGACAGCAGGCTTTCAAGTCACCGTGTTAGACAAAGGTTATAAAGGATTTCGTCACTGGGTGCGGCACGTACTCGCGGAGCCAAAACCGATCCTAACCCTGGGCGGCATGACTGGCACTGGCAAAACCGCTGTCTTAAAAGGGTTAGCCGAACTCGGTGAACAAACTCTCGATCTGGAATACCTGGCTAATCACCGGGGCAGCAGTTACGGGGCACTGGGCTTGCCACCCCAACCTAGCACCGAGCAGTTTGAGAATTTAATTGCAATGGAATGGGTGCAACTGTCCCCAGATCGCCCCGTTTGGGTTGAAGCCGAAAGTCGCATGGTTGGCATCTGTCGCGTCCCGCCTGAGCTATTTACCCAGATGCAGGCAGCCCCGATTTTGCAAATTGAGCGATCGCGGTCAGAACGCATCGAGCTGTTATTGGGTGACTATGGTGCGGTCAATCCACAAGAGTTAATTACGGCAACTGAGCGCTTACGCAAACGGTTGGGCGGAGATCGCACCCAAACAGCCGTAGAGGCAATTCAACAGGGAGATTTGGCAGCAGCGATCGCGATCGTGCTCGACTATTACGACAAAACCTACACCTACGATTTACAACGGCGCGGCGTGCCGATTTATCCCCTAGCGGTGACTGGGTTAAGCGCGGCAGCAACCGCCCATCACTTGATCGCCTTTCGTAAAGAGATGGCGACGCATCCAATGGCGCAGGTAGCAGCGGGATAAACCTTCTGGAGAGGCTTGCAAACGATTCGAGACTTTGCGGTGACTACAACGCGATCGCCCTTCTAGGTGCCTGAAGAACTTTGCATTTCTCAGTCATGTGTCATTGGTCATTGGTCCTCGACATCTAGCAAAGGTGGCTTGTGAACAGCTTGTAACAGCAGTTTGAACTGACGAACCGCTTTTTGGAAAGAATGCAAGATGGGGTTTAAGCCTGCGCAGCAGGGTTCCCACACCACCCTTAACCCCTTTTGTCAAACACTGGGACTAACACCACCTTCCGCAGGGGAGGCGAGGGGAGGCGGTTCGGCCCCTCGCAGGGGGTTTGGGGGCGTGCCCCCAAGGGCTTGCTGGCTCGGAAAAAATTGCTCTTAGAAGAAGCCTTTTGAGTGAGATGAAAGCGGAGATTTGGGGGCGGCGGAGCCGCGAATCGGGGGTCTTCCCCCCGCACCCCCGCGCGTAGGGGCCTCACTCCCCTACAACCCCCGCAAGATGATGTCGGTGAGATTGAATGGTTAGCTAGCTAAACGTTGCTGGTGTTAGGTTTAACACTCCGATCTCTTTCAAAAAGTACGGGTGACGTGAGGCGACGGTTACGAGGGCGATCGCCCATTGAATTGGTATGAGGCTAAGAGGCATCCTGAATGTCGATCGCAAAGGTGGCCGAGCGTCCGAAGTCTTCTGGCGCATACTGCAAGCGGGCTTCAGCGCCTGGATAGATATATTTACCAGGTGTTACCGATCGCGCCAGGTAATGCAGGGTGTACACACCGGGTTGCAGGCGATCGCCATAGGCCACCACCTTATCTTTGTAGATTGTGCGGAAGCCTAACTGCCAGCTATCGCTCTGGGCTTGATTGGCAGGACTCGTCGTTTGAAAGGTGTTATCCACCGCTTCAAACCCAGCCGGGAGTGGGTCGGTAATCACAACGTGATCAACCGGATGATCAGTGATGATCTCTAGCTCCAGATCAAACACCTGCCCCGCTGGAACCGTAAGCGGATCGGGCGAATACAAACCATTGCGATACAGCACTTTTGACTGATTTGCCAAACGCAGCGATCGCGTCACCCGTAAGCCATTAAAGCGTCCGGGTTGTGCCCCTTGCAACCGATAGCGAAACGCCACCAGATAGTGCAAGACGCCACGCCCTGATTTTTTGAGAGTGATGGTTTGGCGATCGCGGGGTAACTCAGCGATTGGAATTTGAGCAGATACGCTTGGCTTTTGGTAGCTCTGGAAATTACCCGAAACCAACGTTTTACCTGCTAGTTGAGCCGATGCCTCAAAGTTAGGAGGTTCGGCTTGTAGCTGACTGTAGGCAACCAGAGCCGACAACGCCTCAGCATTGTCATAGGTACTCTGCCACACCCCGTTCCGCCGCAGGTTGAGCAACCCTTGCAGCAGCGAGGCGAGCGTTTCAGGATTGGCCTTTTGAGCCGCGAACAGTTGCAGCGTTTGCGCCTGAGCTACCGTCTCCGAGTGGAACCAGTTCCAGTCGATTGGCAAGTTGACACGGGCACTGCGCCCCGTCACCGCCAGATTTTCGCGAATTTTATCGGTCAGTTGCTGGCCTTCCCCCTGCCAACCAGGTGTTTGAGAGAGATAACGCGCCAATTTGATTTGGCTCACTCGGTCAAACTGATCGCGTTGGGCGTAGAGGTCAGCCACAAAATCATTGCGGCGATCGCCCAATGCAGCTAGTGCCATTAAGGCTTCCAAACGCACCTGGTGCTTGCACAAGTTTTCTTTACAGAACTCGTACTGACCGGGATTCGCGAGAATTTTGTTGAGGTAATCGGTCAAGCCAGGCCGAATCGCGTTTAACGAGTCGGCTATCGGTTTTGTTTGCCCAAACACCTGACTCGCTTGCGCGATCGCCTGCGCCGCGTAAGGTGTCACAAACGGATCAGACTGGTTCTGCCCTGGGAAGGAGGCCATTCCTCCATCGGGTCGCTGCAGTCGGCGTAACCGCTCAATTGCCTCGGTTGCCTGATTTGGAATGTTAAATTCGGCAATCGTTTGCTGATAGGTGCTGGACAGGCTTTGCAGATGCGCGGCGATCTCAAGCTGGCTGGCCGCTGGTTCTAAGAAAGGCAAATCTGACTCGGCAAAGACTTGCTGAGCCGGAGCCGTAATTTGAGGAATTAGCGTGCTGGCGAGAGCAATCTCTAAGCCGCCTACACCCGGATCTACCTGCTTGCTCACATTTAACGGAATCGTTTTTTCCGTCTCGGTCGCACCCGTTTCAATTACCTGTTCTGTAATCGTATGGGCACGCACTTCTAGCGGCACCTCAAAGCGATCGCTGGCGTTGTTCAGTCCGGCTGCAAATTGCACCTTCCCTTCGCCCATTGCTTCGACTTCAACTGGGAAGCGAAAAGCGCGTGAGCCTGATGCCAGAGAAGCCTGCGCTTGCGCGGCTCCGGTTAGTTTGAGCGGTGCGGTGACAGAACCGTTCACATCAACGGTGCCCGCTTGCCCCATATTGTTAATCACGGAGACGCCAATCTGGGGGCGATCGCCAGGTCGGACAAACTGCGGCAGTAACGGTTCAGCGATCAGCGGTTGCGTCGTTGCAAACGTCGTGTCAGTTTGCCCAAAATGCAGATTGCCATCCGTTGCTAACGCCAGCACACGCCAGGTTGTCAAATCATCCGGCAGTTTAAAGCTGACGGTTGCCTCGCCGTTTGCATTTGTCGCGATCGCGCCATTGTAGTAAGCCAGCGATCGAAAGTCGGTGCGGGTGCGGGTTGAGCCAGCCCCATTTGAGAAACCACCGCCATAACCCCAGCCCTTTTCGATTGGAGAGGGTTGCGCCTGTAGCACCACATCCGGACGGTTATCACTCAACCGAGTCGAGATCGGTTGCTCAGCAAACACAGCAGCCACCAGATCAGGCGGACGGTAGCCGGTCAGTTGCAGCACCGCTTCGTTGACCACCGCCACCGTAAACTGTCCCTGGACAGGTTGACCGGCGCTATTGGTCAGGCGCAGTTGAACGGTTTGTTCTTCGCTCGGTTTGAGGGTCGGCGCCAGTTGAGCCTCTAGCTTTAAGTACTGGTTATCGAGCTTGGTATTAAAGGGGACAAACCCAATTCGCGTGAGTTTATCAACACTGCCTGGTTCGAGCTGGGCGATCGGTTTGCCCTGACGCACCAGCACCGCCTCTACCGCTGCATTTGGCACCATTTCTGGCGTCACCTTAAACTGCACTCTGGGCGTTCCGCCTTGCACCTTCGTCACACTGCGATACAGCGTGTTGTGCCGCACGACAGCTAAATACAGTTCCGCATCGGGGTAGGGCGACTGAATCAAGACGGTCGCGGTTTCTCCGGGTTGGTAAGTTTCTTTGTCGAGTTTGAGTTCGAGTCGATTGTTGGTATAGCGATCGAGCCAACCAACTGGATCGTTCCCCGCCACCCAAATTTGGGTATCGGTCGCCAGTTTCTCATCTCGACCGGGAAAGCTCGCCCGAATCCGGTAAGAGCCGGACTCAGTTGGGGTTAGTGTGACTTTCTGTGGTGTCTGAGCCGAAGTCACTTCTGCCGTCGCGATCGACTTAAACTGCACCTGGTCTTGCTCTGTGCGACTGCCTTCGACGAGCCGACCAATGCTGCTGTAATCCATCCGTTGCAGTTCAAGGCGCACCCGCTGATTGGCGATCGCGGCTCCATCTGCTCCGGTGACAATCACCTCAACCGGAAACGCTTTGTTAACTTGCCCAACAAATTCGCTCTTAACCCCGATGAGTTGCTCACCTGGCAACACAACAAAGCTTTGTGAGTCTGCCACAGCCAGATTCGAGACATCCGAGACTTCTGCATCCACCCGATAAGTCATGGGGTAGGGCAAATCATTCTCTAGCTTGATTGTTTGAGTGCTGCTGCCTTTGGCATCCAGCTGACGCGTTGTTTGTAGCACATCCGCCATCACTTCTGGTTCTTCTTGGGGATAAAACCACTGCCGCCCAAAGCTAAATGCATCCCACCCTTGCGGCTGAAACTGTACTTTTTGGCGCGTCACCGTGTACTTCACCTTGCCGTTTTCGACGGGGGCACCAAACAGGTAATTGCTTTGCAGCTTGGCCTCTAGCGATTTGCCTGCCGTGACCGACGCGATCGCCCCTGCTTTTTGCTCTAACCCGGTCAAACTTAAATCAACTTTGAAATTGGGTGGCTTAAACTCGGCAACGCGAAACTCACCCACCATCTCAACATCCTTATCTCGCTTCGCCCGCACGGTGTAGAAGCCGAGCGGCTGATTTTTGGCGATCGCCCAATCTCGCGAAAAGGTGCCATAGGTATTCGTCGTTTGGGCGGGTAGCTCAATCCGCTGTCCGTTGGGGCCTTCGACCGTTAGGGTATAGTTCTTCTGTTTATCGGTGATGAGCTTGCCATCTTCAACCACATGGGCAAACCCGGTAAAGTGAACCGTCTCACCCGGTTGATAAAGGTTGCGATCGGGCACGATGACACCCCGTGTCAGAGGCGTGTTGCCCTGCCAGCCTGCGCTTACCCCATATTCATAGGAGCCACTGTAAGCCAGCGTGCGGGTAAACGCCCAATCATTCTTTTCTTGAGCCACGACCAACAACTCAGGAGCCTCTTTAAAGCCCTGGTCTGAGCCTGCACAGCCGCGTAGATCACTCGCCTGGAAGGTTAGATTTCCGGTGGCATCTGTTTTGCCCGTTGCACAAGGAGCGGGATCAGGCCGAGACTTGGCATTTAGCTTTGAGAGATAGATTTGCACATCTGCATTCGCGACCGGAGCGCCATCCGATAGGCGATGAACTCGCACCAGCCCCCCTTTCGGAAACCACTGAGCAAACACACCCAGGTTCGTGATCTGTACCATGCCGTAGGTACTGGGTTCCCGCCATTTCTGCTTGCCATTTTCAGTATAAGAATTAGTGCGCGCTTGCACGCCATAGGCCAGCATTCCCGTTTGACCACCCAGCTTTTGTTGTAAGGGAATTGGCGTTTCAACCGCCCCATCGCGTGTGTTTTCTGTTTTTGTCGTCTCCCAGCGGTTTGGTTTTGGCAGCCAACTGTTGTCTCGCTCATCGGGATACGCTGAATCGCGATAGACCAGATCCTTCGGTTGTAAGACCTGCACCGCAGACTTGAACTCTGGTAAGTTCACGGTGGATATATTCAGTTGTAGATCTTTGCCTGCTGGAAAGATGTTGAAACCAGATGGCACCCAAATATCGGGGGCAACACTCCCGGTATTGAAGGTAAAAGTGACAGGCTTGCTCAACTTCTGACCAAACACATCCGTGAGCTGATCAGATACCGTCACGGTATAGCGCGTGTTTGGAGCCAAAGCCCAGGGATTCAAAGTAAAGAAGCGATCGCCTTCATAGCCCCGCACTAAAGGCAGATCCTTTTGAGCTGCCGGGGTAATTGTCACGGTTTTGGCGATCGAGTCTGCTTTTAACCCATTCGAAAATCGGACTTCTGGCACACCCTGGTTAAACCGACCAAAGGCACCTCCGGCATCGGGTTGTCCGGTTTGCTTCATTCCCTCATAGGCCAGCGAAGCATACGTCTGAATCTGACTGCTAAACAAACTCTCACTAGCTAAGTTGCCCTGCATCGGGCGAATCCCTGGCTCTATCTTTAAGGTATAGCGAGTTCCTTTTTGCAGGTCTTGCTGCGGCTCCACGACATAGACCCACTCGCGCAAAGAAGGATCAAACCGTTCTTGCTCAGTGAGCGTGTCAGACTCGCGTTCTTCTAAATCAACTTTAAGACCCACACTTTGCTGTTTTCCACTGGGGATCAGTTGCACCCGTTCGCGCAGGGAATTGAGATCAAGCTCTGTGTTCGCTGTTAGCTTGAGTTTAGGTCTAAGTTCAAACGGTTGAGCATACTCGGCTTCTGGCGAACCGGGTGGGGGAGAGGCAGGTAAATTCAGGAGTTTGATCGACTCTGTGTTAAACGTCCAGGTGAAGTCGCGATCGAGGCGATGCTTATCCAGATCTGCCAAACCGGCTTTTAAGGTAACTTTAACGCGAGTCGCTTTGGGGATCGCCTGCTCAGCTTGAAAGCCCACCATGCGCGGGGTCAAAAAGCGAAACTGCCCCTTTAATGGGGGGATCACCTCAAACTGCTTCAACAGGTTGACTTGCTGGTCACTTTCAAGCTGTTCCAGCGGGATCAACGGATGCTTAAAGCGAATTCGAATTTGAGCAGTGGTCGTAGTTTCACCTGTTGGACTGATTGACTCAATCCAATCGGGGAGCTTTTCGGCTTGAACGGGGGTCACAGAAGGCAACGGAGCCGCTCCCGGAGTCATCCGAAGCTGACCACAACTCGCGATCGCCAACACCAACACTAAACTCAGCAGCCCCAACACCAACGGTTGTAGGTTATATTGCCGAAGCCATTTGCGCCAGCGACGATTGATCCCCATAACTCTAACCACCACAGTTGCTCACTCAATTCCTTTATCGCTTTTGCTACGGGCGACTCGGCATTGATCGCGCAATCTGACTATAAATCTTTACGTCGGTAGATAGAGATACACACAACAAACCCTCTTACCAAAACATTGATAAGAGGGCCGATCAACAAACTAAAATGTGCCTGATTCGTGGACTAAGAGGTAGTAAGGACTATTCCTTAGCGGGATTATCGAGGCGCGAAACAAACACAGCACTAAAGGCTAAATACGAAGCGAAAAACACAAATAGAGCTAACATTCAAGTTCTCCTG
Organism: Leptolyngbyaceae cyanobacterium M33_DOE_097; assembly: GCA_015296075.1. GTDB lineage: Bacteria > Cyanobacteriota > Cyanobacteriia > Leptolyngbyales > Leptolyngbyaceae > DSRU01. The sequence goes on from DVDV01000173.1 coordinate 16,542, forward strand.
ATTCAGAAATGTAACGATGTAACAACGTAGCGATGTGGTCTTGATTGCTAGCAAACAGGTGGCTCTTAGATCTCTAGCTAATCCTATAGTAACTATTTTAATAGGAAAGGCATCACCCTGTAGGAGTTATCTTTCTAAGAATAATGACTATAAACTTATCAGCTTTGTTCCTAATTATTTCTAAGTCTAAAGGTTTATTTCATCCTCTTTATTAGGAATAATTACCTACCTCTCTTCCCTATCTTTCAGCCTTAAATTAACCGTCTTTTCTAGGACTTATTACTTTTTTAAGCAATATCGTTCGGCGATCGCAGGAACGTCTTTTTGTAATACAGAATGCAGCCAAACTTTGTCTGGCAAAAGCAAGACAACTGGGCCACTGCCGCATTGCCCTAAACACCCAGTTGGGATAACCGTCACATTCGGTCGTATTACCGCTAAAAACTTAGCAAGCACAGCTGCGCTACCCTGCTTCAAACAGGTGCGATTTTGGCAAATCAGCACTTGGCGATCGCGCTTGGTATCACCCACTCCAGCAGAGGCATTCACCATATTGACTACAGTATTTAAGTTGGGTCGTTAATGTAGCGAGTTCAATCCTCGCTCCATTCTACTCAACTAACATTTGATTCATGTACTCGCATAGTTCTTCATCTTGCAACAAAGTTTTCCATAAGGCTTTCACATTAGAATCCGCTGGATTAATTTTTCGCTGTTTTGCCAAAATATCAACGGCATCATACCAATAGCCATTCTGTGCGTAGATCTCAGCCTGAGCCACTGGAGTTGCCCCCTCCAACTTCTGGGTTAACGCTGCCTCTGCAGGAACAACTTGAAACCATCCATATACATCATCAAGTGCATTTCCACACTGCACTTCGTAGCTCCATCGATAGGCTTTACCCGCCTCTAACTGAATGTCAGACGGCAATGTCACCCGCACAAGTCCCGGTTTAGCTGGTAGTTTGAGGGGCACTCGTTTGAGCCGATTCAATTTCTCATCTTCGATAACTAAGCGAGTCGGGAAGGCAGTCGCGGCTACGTAAGGAACATAAATCAAAAGTGTAGGCGTTTTAGCGGCAACTTGACTCCAAACTAGCATCGCTCCGTTACTGGGATCGATCTCGTGGGGCACGATCGCGGTGAGCTTGAGCGGCGTATCAGGGCAAACGGTGCGTGAACCAGTGGAAGTATATTTACCCGTTGATCTTTTAGGTTTTGGGGGTGGATTGTAGCTGCGCCGTGGTTTTGAAGATTTCGTTTTAGGGGTGCTTGCTTGGGCAACCGCAGCCCCCTGTTGAGCTAGCAAAGGGAACTCAGCGATCGCCCCACCAAAGAATACAGCAAGTAGGCTAATGCCAATCATGTTAGAAAAACGCTTCATCATGTCACCCTATACAAACGCACTACCTATTTTCCAGAAATTTTAGAGAAAAGGGGAGGCAAATGGGTGAGCAAACTTGTGTACTTCTGGTTCGGGAAGCCTGAGTTGCTGACTCCATCTGTCTCCCCCTGACTTGCAGGAACATATGGTGTTCATGTACTTATGAAACGCGAAATCTATCGTTACTTCCAGGCTGAAAGGAACCACTTAGCTTGCCGAAAAGTGTAGAGGAGTGGGGGAGTGAGGAGTGAGGAGTGAGGGGGTAGGGAGTGAGGAGTGAGGGGGTAGGGAGTGAGGAGTGAGGGGGTAGGGAGTGGGGG
>DVDV01000135.1 GCA_015296075.1 Leptolyngbyaceae cyanobacterium M33_DOE_097
AAACATTTGTACTGAAGTCAGAGCCTCTAAAGGCTTGTGCGCTCAATTTTATGAACGGCAGAATGGGTATTCCAGCCATTGATAGCTGTTCAAAATGAATATTTTTGTGAGAATTATTCTCATACTGAGAATTGCTGTAAAGAGAAAGTTTGACTATCGTAATTTGTTGTATGAATGTGTCTAGGCGAGATCGGCATACTTGCGTGATCCCCCTGATTTATCAAGGCTGGGTTTCGCCTCACCCATCGAATCAACCTGTCCCTGGGGATTGCTCATTATCCCTAAATTGGGTGACAAATCACTATCTTAACGACCTTAACGACGAGTTTCATGCTTTTCTGAATCTCTATGTTGTGAAGTAAGCACCAACCCAAGTCTATTTTCAAATCCTAATACGAGGTATCAGGAGGTTAAATCTTTCATTCCTAATTCTTGTAAGGCGATCGCGATTCCTTGTTGCGTCTCGGCTGAAAGGTCAGTCTGATGGGCGATCGCAGTGAGTCGGTTTTTTACCTCTACTGGGTTGAGTTGCTTAAGTGCGGCGATCGCGTGTAATCGCACTTTGACATCCGTATCCGCTAGCCAGGTAATCAGGGGCGCAATTGCCACCGCTTGACCCAGTTGTCCCAAAGCCAGGGCGATCGCGGCTCGCATAGCAGGATCAGTTGCCCAAGCGTGATTGTGGGCAAATTCAAGCAAGTGATCGGCCACTTGGGTTTGCAATGCTGGCTCCGACCAGCGCCCTAGCAGCAGCAGCACATCACTGCGTAAAGCGGGATCACAGTTGGGCTGTGCCAAAATTTGACTGAGATACTCCAACGCAGCCGTATTACCGATCCATGCCAAGGCTTGCACGATCGCCTGTTGGAGTGGCAAAGGCGTGACCGGGTTTTGCAGCGATTGCCAGAGCAACAGGGCCGCTGCATCGGTGCCCAAGCGCCCTAACCCCAACGCGGCAGCTCGACACACTGCCAGGTCAACATCCCAAAGACGGTCGCCAACGACTGCCACCAGATTGTGACTGTTCACCAAGTCTGAGCGCAGGCACACCCATTGGATCGCTGTACAGCGAATCTCTGGCAGCGGATCCGCGATCGCGGGGAGCATGACTGCAACTACCCGCTCATCGCGAAACTGGCTCAATGCCTCAACTGCCAGCGATCGCACGGCAACATCGTCTGCTGCTGCAAGGGGAATCAGCAGCGGAATCGTTTCGTCAGTCCCAATTTGGGCCAGCGCCTGGACAGCTGCCGGACGCGTTTCGGGGTGCTGGAGCAAGTCTTGCATCACGGGGATTACCTGTTTCCCCTGGTTTGCTAAAGCTGTCGCAGCAGTGGCACGCAATTCTTCGGCATCAGTAGACTGCAATAGTTCCAGCAGGGCAGGAATCACCGCTGGATGGCGAAAGTCGCCCAAGATTCGGGCGGCAAACCAGCGCACTTCTTCATCGGTGTCTAAATCGTAGAGCAACTCAATCAACGGCGAGATCGCCCGTTCACCAAAACCCGGTAATAGTTTTGCAACCTCCCACTGGGCTTGAAAGTCACCTGTTTCTAGCACCTGCAACGCTAAAGTGAGCGATTGGCCCCAGCGCTCTTGTCCGGTTAACTGGGGCTGCGTTGTCACAACCTGCGTACTCTGAACGGTGAGCATTTGCTGCAAATACTGATCTAAAACCAGCCAGTCTTCCTCTTTGAGTGCCCGTTGCGCTTGTTCAGGAAGAAGGGACATAGGAGCAGTGGATGATGAGGGGATAGAGAAGTTTTTAGGGAAAAAGCCAGGTCGCAGATGCTTTGCGATTTCACCACTATAAGCCAGAGTCGAATGCTACAGGCTAGCACTGCGGCAGAAATTGGTGCAGTAGCCCAATTACGGCTTCAGGCTGCTCTAGATGGGGCAACACACCCGCCCCGTCGATACTGATACAGGATTTGACCAACGGCGTTAGAGTCGCCAAGCGCTCAGCTAAAGCCAAGGGTGTAAATTGCGCTTGCTTACCCCAGAGGAAAAAGGCCGGCACACTGAGTTGCGGCAAATAGCGGGCCAGGTCAAAGTATAAGTCGCCACGCAAAAAGGCCAGGGCTGAATACTGGGCATTTGGCTGGCTCGCCGAGGCAAGGTAAGCGTCTACCATTTCGCTCGCAACGCGACTTGAATCAGCGAATAGAAAGCGTTCTAAAAAATTGCGTACCGCAACCGCATTCATGGCCCCCAAGTTGTAGATGGTCTGGTCTAAAAATGGCATCCCAATCACCTGCAGCGGCAAGCGCCGACCTGCATCCTGGCCAAAGTCAGAAAATCCAGACGGGCATGTCAAGATCAAAGCCCGAAATAGATGGGGGTGTTGTACGGCTAACCGTACCGAGATCGCCCCGGTAAAGGAAGAACAAACGGCGATCGGTGGCACAGCACACGTTTTTTCAATAAACTCCTGTAATGTTAACAAGTAGTCCTCAATGCGGTAATCGCGGACTGGATGGTCAGAACTTCCCCAACCCAACAAGTCTGGGGCCAGCACGTGATAGTCATCTAAAAACGCTGGGTAAACCTTTGACCATTCATACGCGGAAGCCCCTCCACCAAAATTATGTAAGAACAGGAGAGGTTGCCGATCGGATCCAGTTATTTGCCAAGGAGAACCGACGGGTGTGTAGTAGACCATCGAGCCAAGGGAGGTTTTAACCGTTTTTTGCCCTATACCTGGGGGGTGAAAGTTTAGCATTTTGGTATTGTACGCTTGCTTTACTTATCGTCGGCTTAAACAATCTCTATCGATAGTTCGACAATAAAACCTTTACACTTTGTAAATAAGTTGTTACAAAGAATGAGTAACTACTCTCGTTACAGAACTTCATGTTTGGTGGAACACTTATAAAGAATTCTGGTGTTGACTTTGGTGAGCGAATGCTAAACGCAGCCGTCACACAGTCTATCCGCCATCTGTTTACGCGCAGTGACGAGATAGATGTTCAAATCCGTTGTCAGCCTGCTAGCAAACTATTGCAGGGTGAGATTGACGGGTTCAAAATGAGCGGTCGCAGGTTGCTGATCCGCAAGGATTTTTGGGTTGAAGAAATGTCGTTTGAGACAGATGCCGTTTCAATTGACTTTGGTTCAGCCCTGACTGGCAAGTTGCGCCTCCGCCAACCAACCAATGCGATCGCTCGTGTTGTTTTAACCGAAGCTGGGATTAACCACGCCTTCACGGCTGAGTTGGTGACCCAGCGCTTACAAAATCTCGATGCGCCTGAGCTAACTAGCCTTTCAGGCGGAGAACCTGTCTCTTTTTCAGATGTTACTGTTGCGCTTTTGCCTGCCAACCAAGTGCGGATTTTAGCGAAAGTCAGCCTTCCTAATGGCGAGATTCCCGTAAGTTTAATTGCAACACTCGCAGTTGAGCGGCGGCGGCGTGTTGTTTTTGCAGAGCCTCAGTTTTCCGCTGACCAGGTTCCAGAGAATCTACACGGCGTCTCTAAAGTCTTGACCAATGCGTTTGCCGAGATTCTCAATAACATGGTTGATCTGGATCGATTTGACCTGGATGGCGTCATGATGCGAATCAACCGACTTGAGACGCACGCAGATCAGCTAATCTTCAGTGGTTACGCGCAAATTGACCACTTCCCCAAGCAATCGCAAGGCTAGGTGCATCCTGACTAGACTTAAGTCTTTTGCTTTTAGACATTTAAGGGCTTGCACAGATTTCATAAATCGGTTGCAAGCCCTACCTCAAAATTTCGCTGACAACGTAACCCGCTAGGCTTTTGCAGCTTTGCGGGCTTTTTCTTTCTCTTTTTGCTTCGCACGCTTCGCCGCTGCCTTTTGCTCGCGCTCTGCCTCGATCGCCGCCAGTTTCACTTTTTCTTGCTCTTCAGCAGTCTTGTCGAGGTAGTAGTGATAGTTGCCGCGATACATTAGCAACTCGCCATCCCGAATCTCCACAATTTTGTTTGCGACCTGCGAGATGAAATAGCGATCGTGGGAGACGATGATGACCGTACCGTCGTAATTTTGCAGGGCTTCCTCCAGCATTTCCTTTGCGGGAATGTCGAGGTGATTAGTCGGCTCGTCGAGAATCAGCAGGTTCGCGGGTTGCAGCAACATTTTTGCCAGCGCCAGCCGAGCTTTCTCGCCACCGCTCAGCGCTTTCACCGGCTTAAAAACCGTGTCACCACTAAATAGAAATCGGCCTAGCAAGGTACGCACTTCTTCATTTTTCCAGTCGGGCACCTCATCGTGGATCGTTTCCATCACCGTTTTTTCGAGGTCAAGCGCTTCGGCCTGGTTCTGCTCAAAGTAACCGGGAATAACGTTGTGAGCGCCTAACTCGACTTTGCCATCGGTGGGTTGCTCGTACCCCATAATCAGACGCAACAGCGTCGATTTACCAGCACCATTGGGGCCTAAAAAAGCAATGCGATCGCCCCGTTCAACCAGCAAATTTGCCCCTAAAAAAAGAATTTTGTCGTCGTAGGTGTGAGTTAGTTCTTTGATTTCAATCACTTCGCGCCCACTTCGAGGTGCTGGGGGAAACCGGAAGTGCAGCGTGCGCACCGTTCCTTCGGGAGCTTCGATCCGCTCGATTTTCTCTAGTTGTTTTTCACGGCTCTTTGCCTGAGTGCTGCGGGTCGCACTCGCACGGAACCGATCCACAAAGGCTTGTTGCTTTTCGAGTTCTTTTTGTTGGCGTTCAAAAGCACTCATCTGAGCATCGCGCAGCTCAGCTTTTTGCTGTAAGTAAGTGGAGTAGTTGCCCAAATAGGTTGTCGAGACACCGCGCTCGGTTTCAACAATCTGGGTGCAGAGGCGATCAAGAAACTCCCGGTCATGGGAGACAATTACCATCGGCGTTGTCAACCCTCGCAGGTAGACCTCTAACCACTCAATCGTTTCCAAATCCAGGTGGTTCGTCGGTTCGTCTAAGAGGAGGATGTCAGGCTTTTGCAGCAAAATTTTGCCGAGGTTCATCCGCATTTGCCAACCGCCACTGTAAGAGCTAACCAGGCGATCGCCCTCTTCGGGATCAAACCCCAGCTCTGGCAGAATCTTCTCAATCCGCGCGTCTAAACCATAACCATCAAGCGCTTCAAACTGACGCTGGAGCCGATCCATCTCGTGCAGCAACTTATCCAACGTGTCAGGATCAGCCGTTTCCATCGCGTGATGCACTTGGGAGAGAGCCTCATGCACCTCATTCGCCTCTTTAAAGGCTCGCCAAAATTCTTCGCGGACGGTGCGGGTCGGGTCGATGTCAAATTCTTGGTTGAGGTAAGCGATATTGAGACTCGCCGGACGAATAATCTCCCCTGTAGTTGGCTCAATTTCACCCATGATGATTTTGAGTTGGGTTGATTTGCCTGCCCCGTTAACACCCACTAAACCAATGCGATCGCCTGGTTTTACTTCCCAATTAATATCTTTCAGCACCTCCCCAGTCGGGTAAATCTTGCTGATATGTTCCAGGCGCAACATCAAAAACCTCCCTTAGAGTCCCAAGCATCTGCATCGACTGTAACAAAGGTTAACCAAGATATAGAAGAAAAAATTAAGAAACCGGGACAAGAAATCAGGAATTTTTGAGGCAAAACTATCTAGAAAACGTTACCAGTAACCTCTTGAAGATTTTGAGCTTCGGTAAGAAATGTTAAGCGAATGGAGTTAGCCTTCAACCCAACGATGCTGGAATAAAGAGGCAGGCTACAAAACCAGAAGAAAACGCACTAAATAGGCTGACACCGTCCCTTTACACCCTTAAAGAGCGAAGATGCGCCAAAACAATAATTTAGTGGTATCTATTAGCCCAACAGACAGCATCGAAGGGGCGATCGCGCCTACCTGGCTATCTGTTCGTTTGACCAATACCACAAACAGCCTGCGCTTCACCCAACCAAGCAACAGCCAGTAAAATCACCCTCTATCGCATGAGCCGACTCCAGGTCGCAGACCCCACAACTCCATCTGCCTTAATTCCAAAACTGCGCTGAGCATTCTTTACAGCCGTCTCAGTCCCAGTACCGTAAACCCCGTCAATCTTGCCCTTATAAAACCCCAGCGATCGCAAACGCTCTTGCAAATTCACAACAGCCGGACCTCGCATCCCCTTCTTCAGCACGGGCAGACGCAGATCGTCACCACTCGCTGGAGTCGTTGTCCGAGGTGTCGCAGCGGGCGGAGTTGTCACACGTGGGGTTGATGGTTTGGCTGTCGGAGCCGGAATGGGTTGCTCAACATCACCCGTTGGGAAGCTGTCGGCAGAACCACCCGCCGGTACTGAAGCCGCAGGTCCCCTCGCTGTATCGTTGGGGCTAGCCGGAAAAAGGCGACTCCAGGTTGTAGACCCAGCTATGCCGTCCGCTTTAATCCCCGCTGCTTTCTGAAACTGCCTCACAGCCTTCATTGTGTTGGCATCGTAGACACCATTCACTGACCCGTTGTAATAGCCTAATAGCTTCAAAGTGGCTTGCAACTCAACTACAGCCTCGCCTTTGCTGCCTGATTTAAGCACAGGACGAGTGGGCAACTCAGCGTTGGCAAACCCCACTGGAACTGTTGCCGTTCCTGCTGCTGATTGCTGGGCAACAGCGACTTGGCCAACCAAGCTCGTGCTACTCAGGCACAGCCAAACACCACAGCTGAACAGCCCCACTTGGTACAAAGAGCGAATTGAGAGTTTAGGTTTTAGATTGGGATACATGGTCGCAATCCCTAAGCGGTAAAGGTTAATAGGTTCAGGAGCAGCACTATATTCTGGCACAACATGGGTAGAAAACCACCAGCTCTAGTGTTAGCGGAATCAATTTTAGGCTAGACATAACTATATGTGAGATGCTTGAGAAAACACAGAGAATTTTCTTGATTTTTGTTCGACTTTATTAAGATTTGTTGAGATGCGATCTCCTTTAACCGGGTGCGCTTGCATCTAGTGGTTTGCCAAGCCAACTTTGTCAGGTAGAGAAAACGAATGACCAATGATGAATGGCTCAGTCACTATCGACTCCGCAAAGTTCTTTTGGTGAACGGCTAGATTGTGAAGGCATTGAGAGAAATTAGCTGAGCCAGGATTAAATTCGCCATCTTAAGTTAAGCGCGATCGCCAGCTTCTCAGGATTTGCATCTCCTTGTATTCATTTCCTGTTCCCACGTTCATCACTACCAGCATTTACGCTCAAAATAAAAAGAAACCTGGCTATTTTGCTGAGTATTTAAACAAATCAGTTTAGTTTTGCTAGCGTATTGCTCTTTCAGAATGTGAGCCAAGGGGGTTCAACCTGTCAGGGGGCTGACCTCACTATTTTCATCTGATTTACTGTTTTGGGCTTGATAACCACAGTATGCAACATTCCATTGTGAGCCGATTTGAGGGGGCCTTACTAGGTGCAGTGCTGGGTGAGGTGCTAGGCTACTATGCCTTGACGAAAGCGGGGCAACCCAGGGAAATTAACCGCTGGTTTCCAGGCTTGTCCTCTACGCAAGCAATTCCACCGAGCGCGATCGCACCCACTCTTCTAGCAAACGGCAACCGATTAATCCAACAAAGCGGGCAAATCACCCAGATTGAGCCACCTAAACAGCGCGACAATGCGGCCATTTTAACCCTCACGAACTTGCCAATTGTTTTGTTGCACCACGCTAGTGACTGGCAACTTGAACAACAGCTCAGTCAACTGATTGAAAGCTGGCAGATTCCAACAGTGACAGGCAAAGCATGGCTAGAGATGAGCCAAGCGATCGCGCGCGTGCTGAGAGAAAATTGCCCTACTGCAGAGTGGTTGTTGAATCTTACAGCGGCTCTTGGCTTGCCCAAATTAGAGCCTGAAACCACGCTCCAGGGAGTTAACAGTACCGCAGAGGCGACTCAGTCGCGATCGCTCACCGCTCTAGGTGGGCTGCACGACCTCCCTAAACGGGTGCAGCAACTCATCCCCGATAGCCAGGCAGAAGGCGCAACGGCTGTGCTTCTTGCTCTGGTCTATTTTTTAAGAACTCCAACCAACCTGCCTGCGAGTTTGCTGGCGGCGGCCTACGCTCCGTCCATTCCCCAGCTTGTTTGCCCGCTGGTTGGTACTTTCGCAGGAGCCATGGGTGGACGTGCTAGCATACCCTTAATGTGGTCGATTCATTTAGAAAAAACTCCCCTTTTGGGTCTGTATCGCGCCGATATTCACAACCTGGCACAGGCTCTCTTTCGTAGTTGGGCGGGGGTTTTGTCAGATGATGTTCAGCTTGAGGTCGCGATCGCTGCGCCAAATATCATTCGCCCTCGAATTTAAGTGATCGCGGCGATAGTTATGTATTTTCTGTAAATTTACCTAAGCAACCTGACGCAAGACGCAGTAAAACCAGGCAAGTTCCTATAATAAGCAAGGGGCATTCTTGGTTGTCGTCATACGCTTAGGTTGTAGTTGACGCCTATGTGTTAACTCTGGACTTTTCAACTCTGCGTTTGGTTTTTCAATTGACCTTTTAAGCAATTCTTTTAGCTGACACTGCCTATGCGACTGTCTTGGCATCCAATTCGACTGCCCCCTAAAGGTCGCTATTTAGACAATCAAAAAACTCGCCGAATTCTGCGGGCACAGATTGCGTTTGTGTTAGCTCTGGTTTTGCTAACAGCGGCGTTAGGTCAACGGTTTTACAACGCGCCCCGATTAGATGTCGGCAAAGCCGCGCCGCATACTCTCTACGCACCTGAAAGTGTGGTTGTGCAGGACATGCGCGCCACCGAAGAAAAGCGTAAGCTGGCCCGTAAAGATTCGGTATCGGTGCTAGTTCCAGATCCGGCGGCGAATGAAGGGATTGTGCGATCGCTCGAGCGGGCATTTCAACAGGGAGATGAGATTCGCCAGGTCGCAGGTGTTTTTCCGTTTGAGCAGACATCGCAGCTATCTACAGCAACTCAGTCTTATCTGCGCAAAACCTCTGACGAGAGTTGGCAAGATATTCAAACCAAAGCGTTAATTGAACCGCTGACAGGTTCGCGTCAAACGGCAAATGTGACACCTGAGCAACAGCGTGCTATTCGAGAGTTGACCAACTACCGTCGCATGGAAGGCTCAACCCGTTTTTATGCGCTGCTACAAAAAATTGCGCAAGCTCGCCAAAATTATATGTTGGCGTTAGGTTCACCCGATGCGGCGGCAGGTCATTCGACACCGCTCAACGCCATCTTGCTGGAACTGAGCGATCGCGACTGGCAGACGATGCAGACTCGGTTACGTGAGATCGCTAACCGGATGCTGGCGCAGGGCATTGCCAAAGGCTTAGCCCCCGATAGTTTGCGTCAGGCAGTTTTGCTCAACGTGCAGGGGCAGATTCCTAAATCAGCCGAGTCTCTTGCTGTCGAGTTGCTGAGTGTTTCCCTCCAACCTAACCTTCACCCAGACGAAGAAAAGACTCGATTGATTGCTGATAAGGCGGCACAAGAAATTTCACCAGTCACTGTGAGTGTGCGCCGCGGGGAAGTGATTGTGCGTGGTGGCGAAGAAATTACTAATTCTGCGTTTGCCCTGCTTGATCACTTTGGTATGAGTCGGCGGGGCACCGATTGGTTTGGCTTGTCTGGGTTTGGCAGTTTGGTCGCTGCCGCGATCGCGGCTTATATGGTGATCGAGCGCCAATTCCACACGCAACAACGTCAGCGCGATCGGCTGTTAATTTTGTTGCTGGCGTTGAGTACGCCGCTTGCCATGTTGCTGCGGTTGCCGCCCACCAATCTGCCTGCTGTCGGGCTGCTAATGGGCACTTTTTATGGCTCTCCTCTGGGTGTGGGGGTGCCTCTTCTACTCGCAGGGCTATTGCCGATTGGCATGACGGTCAATTGGACAGCGCTGATCTCCAGTGCGTTAGCGGGGGTGGTGTGTGGTCTGATGGGAGGCCGCCTGCGATCGCGGGAAGAACTGGCGTGGCTAGGGGCCGGAGCAGGCATCGTGCAGGGGGTGACTTACCTCTTGTTAAACCTGATTTCAGGTGATGTGCTGTTGAAGTTGCCGCTCAACACGGTGATGCACAGTCTGATGGGGCTGGCCTGGTGCGTCGTCGCGATCGGCATCAGTCCTTATCTAGAGCAGGTGTTTGACCTGGCAACGACAATTCGTCTAGTAGAGCTGGCAAATCCCAATTGTCATCTGCTGAAACGTTTGTCAGTTGAGGCTCCTGGTACCTTTCAACACACGCTGTTTGTTGCCACCCTGGCAGAATCAGCCGCCCGGGCACTCGGTTGCAATGTGGAATTAGTCAGAACCGGGACGCTTTACCACGACATCGGCAAAATGCATGACCCCCAGGGCTTCATCGAGAATCAAATGGGTGGGCCAAATAAGCACGACGAAATCGGCGACCCCTGGAAGAGTGCCGAAATTATTAAGAAGCATGTCACAGAAGGGCTGGTCATGGCCCGTAAATCGCGGTTGCCCAAGGCGGTGCAAGCTTTTATTCCCGAACATCAGGGGACAATGTTGATTGCTTACTTCTATCATCAAGCTCAGCAGCGAGTAGCTGAAAATCCAGATGATCCAAGCATTCCACCTGTGTCTGAAGCAGACTTTCGGTATGATGGGCCAGCCCCCCGATCGCGGGAAACTGGGATTGTGATGTTGGCTGACTCATGCGAAGCTGCCCTGCGATCGCTCAAAGATGTCTCCTGTGAGGAGGCACTGAGCATGATCAACAAAATTTTGCGGGCACGCTGGCAAGACAATCAACTGGCAAATTCGGGTTTGACTCGTGATGACTTAAATAAAATTGCGACAGTTTTTGTCGATGTCTGGCAGCAGTTCAATCACCGTCGAATTGCCTACCCTAAGCTAGTCAGTGCGCCTCAACCCCAGGTTGCAACAAAGTAAATGATTTGGCAGACTAAGGTTCTCTAACCAAGGTTGGCTGCTCAGGAATTGAGACGTTGCCCTTGTAGATAGCTGCAACTGCCCGCCCCTTGTTGAAACGTCAATGACCTATCTCAGCCCCAAGCCGCCGCTGTCGATTGGCACTTTGATCCACAATCGTTACCAAATCTTGCAAGTTTTGGGACAGGGTGGTTTTGGCAGAACTTACCTGGCCCAGGATCGCAATCGGTTTAGCGAAACCTGTGTGCTAAAAGAGTTTTTTCCAGCTGATACGGATCCGGCTGCGATGACAAAGGCGCGATCGCTGTTTCAGCGTGAAGCCAAGGTGCTTTACAATCTGCGTCATCCCCAAATCCCAGAGTTCCGCGAACAATTTGAGTGGGAGCATCAATTATTCCTGGTGCAGGAGTACATCCCCGGTCAGACCTATGCTCAGCTCTTAAAGGAACGACTGGCGATCGGGGCAGCGTTTTCAGAAGCTGAAGTGCGGCAATTAATGACTCAGGTATTACCTGTCCTGATGTACCTGCATGACCGCCAAATCGTGCATCGTGACATTGCGCCTGACAACATCATTCAGCGTGAAGCCGACCGACTCCCCGTTTTGATTGACTTTGGGGCTGTTAAAGAACTGGCTAATCGAATTAGTCAAGCTGGAATTTCAACCCCGACGGTGATTGGCAAACCAGCCTATGCCCCACCTGAGCAAATGCAACACGGTGATGCCAAACCCAGCAGTGATCTGTATGCCCTGGCTGCAACTGCTGTTGTTTTATTGACTGGCAAAGCGCCTGATCAACTCTACGATGCCTTCAACTGTCGCTGGAAATGGCAATCAGAGGTAACGGTCAGTCCTGATTTTGCAGCATGGCTCAACCAGATGTTGCACTTTCGCCCTGAAGCCCGTTTTTACTCAGCAATTGCGGCGCTCAAAGCCCTGCAATCGTTAACGTCGATGCCTGTTCAGCCGATCGCGCGTCCGGTTGTATCTTCTCAAATGCCAACCCAGGCGATCGGGCAACGGCTTCCGTCTATGCCTGTAGCGCAACCCAACCAAGCCGCGATGCAGTGGCAACCGTTATTTGTCAAAACCGGGAAACTGTTGTTTCGCCTTGGTCGCTGGTCGCTCAGGCTAGTGGGTAAGACGATTTGGCTGGTTTGGCAAGTTATTTTGTCGGTTGTGCCAAAGTGGGTTTTGTTTTTGGCCTTATTGACGGGTGGCTTTTGGGGTTATCGCCAGTTAACCAACCAACCGATTACCTTCCCAAAGTTACCTACTTTTGAGCTGCCAAAGATTTCGCCACCCAAAGCGAAGCCGACCAATCGGCTCCCGTCAGCAACTAACCTTTCTCAGCCAGAACGGAGTCGGCGAGATGCCCTGCTTAATCGGATGTCGGAGATGGGCGTTCCGGCTGAATTTTTCTACGACTATGTCGATACGCAGTTTCGGACGCGCCACCCTGAGTTTCAAACTAAAGCCTTGTCCGACTCTAGCAAAGAGCGTGCGCTCCGCGAAGACTGGTATCGCATCGGTGAAACCCTCTTGCAACAATTAGACCGTCTCGATCGCCCAGCTCGACAACAACTTAGCCGCTTTGACGCTGGTGATCAATCAACCCGGCGATCGCAACTGCGCCAACTCAACCTGAGTGAAGGGGCGCTGGATGTTTTAGCCGATACACGATTGCGTCACCTGTTTCCCAACTACTCAGCTCTACCTGACCTACACGCCAATCAACTTAAGCACGCGATCGCCACTCACTACATCACGCAATTTCAATCCCACCAGGGAATTGAGAAATACGACCGCGATCGCCTGGGTACCCAATGGGGCGATCAGCACCGCAAACGATTAAATCCAGGAACAGGCAATGTTTACCTGATTCCCCTAAAGACAGGGCAAAATCTTGAATTCACCTTTCAAGGAGAGGGTCGCCTGCGGATGTTCGCTTACTCACGTGATAGCAAACCACTCCTCAAAAATGTGGGAGATGGCACGCATCGCATTAAATCCCGCGAAGAAGACGGGTATTACGAGCTGATCGTCGTTTCAAAAGAACCTGACACAAAGCAATACCGACTGGGTTTCAAAGTTCAATAGCTGCAATTTTTGTTCTACTCTAAACACTTAGCAGCCGAGTGAGCGACTCTGCTGACATTAAGAAGGCTTTTTCTTGAGGGCATGCTTTCCGAGCTGGCGAACCTTGGGGGCTTGCCCCCAAACCCCCGTGAGGGGACGACCGCTTCCCCTCACCTCCCCTCCGGAAGGTGTTGCTCATCCCAGTGTTTGATTAAAGGGGTTTAAGGGTTGGGTGGGAACCCTGCTTCGCAGGCTTAAACTACATTTTGGAACTCTTTACAGAAAGCCATTCGTAGGATCAGATTGCTGGTGCGAGGACGATCGCCCTTGCAACCTTCGCCTCACGCCACCCGTACCCTCTGACAGCGATCGAAGCACCAAACTTTCTACCCGCACCGTCTAGCTAGCTAACCATTCAACACCCACCGACACCACCTTGCGGGGGTTGTAGGGGAGTAAGGCCCCTACATAGCGGGGGCGCGGGGGGAAGTCCCCCGATCTTGCGGCTCCGCCGCCCCCAAATCTCCGCTAAAACTTTCAAAAAAGGCTTGTTCTTAGAAAAAAAATTCCGAGTCAGCCCAACCAAAAAAAGCCCCCCAAAAATTGGGAGGCCTTTCATTTTCTGAAACCAGTATCAGTCAACCTTAGAAGGTAAAGGTCGTCCGGATGGTGCCAACAAACTGAGTATCGTTGTTGTCATTGTGCTCAGGGTTGACGATCACTAAGAAGCCAGGAGTGATAGAGATGAAGTCATTCAGTCTCCAGCGATAGAGCGCTTCCAGGTGGATTGAGGTGTCATCATCCTCGTTGCCAGCGTCGCTGTCAGTGAGCTTCGGAGGCACACCTGCAATCAAACCTAAGCGGTTGCCCTTACCAAACAAGTCATTGAAAGCGGCATAGATTGCACCGTTAAGCACGGTTGCATCATCGTCAGTATTGATGTCACTCACGAAGTCAGCACCGAACCAACCACCGATATCAATGGTACCTAAGCGGAAGTTTACAGAAGCACCAACAGAATCAGAGCTAGCAGGGTTAGAGCCAAAAGGCCGGTTTGCAGTCAAGCTACCAGTTGAGGCAGAAACGTTCACGTCGTTACCAGAGTAGTATTGACGCTTGTAACCAGCAGCTGCCTTGAAGTTGCCAGATCCAAAAACGACCTGCGCCATTGCAGCATAGTTACCATCAAAAATACCGTTTCTGTCGCCGGGGTCATTGCTGTCGTCATCAGCAATGTAACCTGCTTGAATCTTGAATTCCTTCGACAAAGCAAACTCAGTTGTGATACCTGCACCTGATGCAGCGCTCCGATAGAAGGGGTTGAAACGACCAAAACGAGAGATGGCACCAGAACCACTGCTAGCAAAAACGCTAACAGGGTCAACCAGAGCATCATAAAACTCAGTGTTGTCAGCATCAACCTGGATGCGGAGGGCACTACCTAACTGAAAGCGGTAGTAGATTTCGTCAAGAACAAAATCATTGTCGTTGTTGTCATCAAAGGACAAACGGGTCATATTCGTCCCAGTCAGGCTACCGCTAAACGGAACGATATTCTTCGCTTCTAAACGAACGCGTAAGCGATCGTTACCAGTGAAGCTGCTATCAAAGTTCAGACGAACCCGATCCGAAAAAGTCGTGTTGGTGTTGTCGTCGTCACCCGTAGCGACAGTGCTGTTACCAAAGGTATCTGAGATCGCGAAGATCACTTCAGCATTCAGCTTGGTGGTAGTAGAGAACTGTTGCTTCTCTAAAGTAGTGGTACGAGCTTCGAGCGCATCCACACGACCTCGCAGAGTTGCCAATTCAGCCGCAAACTCTTCTTGCAGCTTACGCAGCGCATCAAGGTCTTCCTTCTTCACGAAGTCAGCGGTGTTAGCTGCGATCAACTCGCTAATCCGGTCTAAGCAAGCATTCAAACCAGCCGCAAACTCATAACGGCTCAATGCTTGGTTGCCGCGATAAGTACGATCAGGATAACCAACGATACAACCATAACGCTCAACCAATGACTGGAGAGCCTGGAAAGCCCAGTCAGTAGGACGAACGTCGGTCAACTGAGAAACAGAAGTAACTTGGTCTAAAGAAGCATTGCCGCCTTCGTTGCTGTAGGCCTCAATTTGAGCCAAAGAAGGGGTTGATTCCTCAGAAGTAGTTTCAGAAGCTTGAACACTACCTTGAGAGAGCAAAGCTACGCTGAGGGCAGCAGGAACTGCTAATAAAGATTTCCAAATGACGCTGGACATAGATCTCCTCACATCCAATTTTTCTTGACGCTAAAAGCTCATTTCGAGATTACATCCAAAGCGTTAAGCAAAGTTAAAGCTTTGATTGAATCGCCAAATTTGAACCTGTGTGCAGCAATGCTGCAAGAGAGGGCGAATCCCCCTGCGATCGCTGCCATGCATGTTTAGGGCAACAGCAATTGAATGAAACACGAATAGCAAGAATTATTTCACAGATGAACTGCTACCACAACACTTTTGAAAGAGCTGTGGCATGGATTACGGTTTATGGTGCTTGTGAGCAAGGCAAATATTAAGCAGATGTTGCTCTGAAAACACGGTGGAATCACTACGCTTTAACCAAGAGATGCAACATTCACTCCTAGAAAAACCATTGAATTTTTCTCAACCTAAAGCAGGGATGGACAACATCCGAGAAGCATTTCAGTGTTTCTGTCGATTAACAGCTTGCTACCAAAAGCTACCTTTAAGGAAAAATATAGATCCGCTTCTCCTTAAAGGAAAAATAATCAGACAATTTTAATTTCTAGAAACTCCATATTCTTTCGAGTAGTGCCATCAGAAGTGGCGTGATCTGCACCTACTCCATGATTGGTTAGATCAATTCGATCAATTTGAAATCAACTAAAAGTTCAAAACAAAATTTTAGTGGCTAACTTTAAACCAAACTTAATTCTCTGAAGAAGCTTTTCTTAACTTTCGCATAATGTTCCATTTTATTTTCTTAACCGTAGGCCGCTAATCTACTACTGGTCTGTGGTAGGTAAAGTTTCGCTTTACGGAGTAACTAGAAATGGCGGTGAAAAGCTTATTTAACCGTGTTGCGCTGACCAGCGCGATCGCATTAGGAGCCACTCTTTCAGTTGGTTCCGTTGTTCAATCTCAAGAAAAGATTGTCAAGATTGATGGTTCTAGCACGGTGTATCCCATCACTGAGGTGATTGCTGAAGGTTTCCAGAAGGCTGGCAACGCCAAAGTGACAGTCGGTGTTTCTGGTACTGGCGGTGGCTTCAAGAAGTTCTGTGCTGGCGAAACCGATATCTCTAACGCTTCTCGCAAAATCAAAGACAAAGAAATCGAAGCCTGTAAAGCGAGTGGCACTGAGTACGTCGAAATTCCTGTGGCGATCGATGCGTTGACGGTTGTTGTTAACCCCAACAGTGCCATTTCCAACATCACAACTGAAGAGTTGAAGAAGATGTGGGCACCCGAAGCAGAAGGTAAAATCACCCGGTGGAATCAGGTGAATGCGTCCTTCCCCAATGCGCCTTTGAAGTTGTTTGGCCCTGGCCCCGACTCAGGTACTTTTGATTACTTCACTGAGGAAATCGTTGGTAAGGCTCGTGCTAGCCGGAAAGATTACGTTCCCAGCGAAGATGACAACGTGCTGGTGCAAGGCGTTAGCCGCGACAAAAATGCGTTGGGTTACTTTGGTTATGCCTACTATGTAGCCAACAAGGGTCGCCTCAAAGCACTTAACATCAATGGTGTTGCTCCGACTCCTGAAAACGTGGATGCGACCAAGTACCCGATGGCTCGCACGATCTACATCTACGTCAGCAAAAAGGCCGCTACGAAGCCTGAAGTTAAGAGCTTTGTACAGTACTACCTGACCAATGCCAAGGCAGCAGTTCAAAAGGTCAACTATGTTCCTTTGAAAGATGCTCAGTACGCAGACGCACTCAAGATGTTTGAGTCGGCGGTTGCTTCAAAGTAGTCGGTGCTCTCAGTTTTTTTCCCTAATTTATAGGGGCTTTTAACGCGATCGCCAGGGATGCCATTTCGGTTGTCCCTGGCAATTTCTGTCAAATCCTGGCTAAAGTTGCATGTCTGATCCGATGTCTCAAGCTCCCAATTTTGAGGTGTTTTCACGCAAGCGTGCGTCTCGTAGCGTGACGGAGCGTGTTATTGAGTTGGTGCTATTGTTAGCAGCACTCTCATCAGTCGGCACCACGATCGCCATTATGGTGTTGCTGATTAGCGAGTCTGTTGGCTTCTTTAAAGAAGTGCCTATTCTTGAATTTCTCACCAGCAAGAGTTGGTCGCCCTTGTTTGATAACCCAGAGTACGGAATTTTGCCTCTGGTATCGGGCACCCTGACAACCACTTTGGTGGCATTATCGGTTGCGATTCCTATGGGAACGATCGC
Source organism: Leptolyngbyaceae cyanobacterium M33_DOE_097 (assembly GCA_015296075.1). Taxonomy (GTDB): domain Bacteria; phylum Cyanobacteriota; class Cyanobacteriia; order Leptolyngbyales; family Leptolyngbyaceae; genus DSRU01. The sequence goes on from DVDV01000135.1 coordinate 17,317, forward strand.
GGCGATTTACTTAAGTGAGTTTGCCCCGCAAAAAGTCCGTGAGGTGATTAAGCCTGTTTTGGAGCTGCTAGCAGGTATTCCCACAGTGGTGTACGGCTACTTTGCGTTGTTATTTGTGACGCCTCTGTTGCAACAGCTCTATGCCCCCCTGGGCACATTGGTCAACGGGTTTACCGAAAAGTTGCCAGCGGGTGGGTTGAGTGACTGGTTATATAACGATGTTCCGCTTGATCTTGGCGGTTTCAACATGCTGAGTGCCGGACTGGTCATGGGGATCATGATTACACCGCTGATCAGTTCGATTAGTGAAGATGCGATGCGATCGGTGCCGACTGAATTGCGCGAAGGCTCTTACGCCACTGGAGCAACGCGCTTTCAGACCGCCTGGAAAGTTGTGTTTCCGGCAGCCATGTCAGGGATCTCCTCCTCTTATATATTAGGGATCTCGCGAGCAGTGGGCGAAACCATGATTGTCGCGGTAGCAGCTGGGTTACAGCCGATTTTCACTTTTAACCCGCTTAACTCCGCCGCTACGATTACCGCATTTATTGTGCAGGTAAGCCTGGGTGATATTCCTCACGGTTCGCTAGAGTATCAAACAATTTTTGCAGCAGGTCTGGTGTTGGTGCTGGTGACGCTGGTGCTTAACATTATTGGCTATTTCCTTAGCAAACGGTTCCGGGAGGAGTATTAAGATGACGACTCACACCGAACTGGGAACCCCTAGAGATCTGACTGAAATTCGCCAATCGATCTCGCGCCGAGAACTGATTGACAAACTGTTTGCGATCGCCGGATTGCTCGTGCTTTTCTTCGCGATTTTGGTGCTGGTCGCCTTAATTTTGCAAATGGCAATTCGTGGCTGGCCTCGGCTTTCATGGCAGTTTTTTACCGCTTTCCCAAGTAGCTCACCAGAAGAAGCTGGTATCTTTTCGGCCTGGGTCGGCACCGCTCTGGTCATGCTAGTCACTGCCGTTGTTGCCGTTCCGTTAGGGATTGCTTCCGGCATCTATTTAGAAGAATATGCCCGCAAGAATTGGCTCTCTGGGTTAATTGAGATCAACGTGACCAATCTGGCGGGTGTGCCCTCGATTGTCTACGGCTTGTTGGCATTGGGCTTTTTCTCACAAACCCTCAAACTGGGTGACAGCATTGCCACAGCAGGTTGCACCTTAGCCTTGCTCGTCTTACCCGTTGTGATTGTCACTACGCGCGAAGCCTTGCGGGCGATTCCTCGCAGCTTACGTGAGGCGGCTTATGCATTGGGCGCGAGCAAGTGGCGCATGATTTGGGATCACCTCTTGCCCTATTCGTCTGGGGGGATCTTGACTGGCGTAATTATTGGTCTTTCACGGGCGATCGGTGAAACGGCTCCTCTGATTACCATCGGAGCACTCACATTCATCGCCTTTTTGCCGCCCGCTCCCCTATCCGGCAACTTTCCTTACCTGTCGTTTGAATGGCTGAAAGCCCCGTTTACGGTGATGCCGATTCAAATGTTTAACTGGGTTTCACGGCCCGAAGAAGCTTTTCAGGTCAATGCCGCCGCCGCTGGTACCGTGCTGGTTGCGATGACGCTCCTTATGAATGGTTTGGCTGTTTATCTCCGATATCGTTTTCGCAAAGGCATCAAATGGTAGAAGAAGTCTCTCAACTCAACGTAACTGCTGTTAAACCAAAGGCCGAGGTGATCGACCTCGACTTCTATTACGGCTCTACCCATGTGCTGAAACGGGTAAATCTTGTCGTGCCCGATCGCCAGATCACGGCATTGATTGGGCCTTCTGGTTGCGGCAAAACGACGCTACTTCGCTGCTTCAACCGTTTACATGACTTGTATCCTGACAATCACTACAACGGTGAAATCGTATTTGACTCAGCCGTTAACATTCTGAGTCCCAAAGTCGATCCGATTGAGGTACGGATGCGAATTGGCATGGTGTTTCAGCGTCCCAATCCGTTTCCCAAATCGATTTATGAAAATGTTGCGTATGGTCTGCGTGTTCAGGGTGAGCGGAAAACCAGTGTGATCGATGACAAGGTTGAACGAGCACTCAAAAGCGCGGCCCTTTGGGATGAGGTCAAAGATCGGCTTAAAAGCCCTGCCTATGCCCTTTCGGGGGGGCAACAACAGCGACTTTGCATTGCTCGTGCCCTGGCAACGGAGCCAGAGTTAATTTTATTTGATGAGCCAACCTCCGCACTCGACCCGATCGCAACCTCCAATATCGAAGAGTTGATGGCGGAGCTGAAGCAACAAGTCACCATTTTGATTGTCACGCACAGTATGCAACAAGCGGCGCGCCTAGCAGATTACACCGCGTTTATGTACCTGGGCGAAATGGTCGAATTTAATCGAACCCTGGCTTTATTTAATAGCCCCTTAAATAAACAGACCGAAGATTACGTTAAGGGGCGATTTGGTTAATTCCGACCCATTTGTTAGTTCTCGTTCTTCACCTGTCAGCTCAACGTGAAACACTTCCGAGGTGGCTGAAATCGTTTGTGTTGAGTTATCTCAAGTTTAGGTTTTAGAAATATGGGCGATCGCTTCACTGAACAATTCGACAGGTTCAAGCAAGGACGCGGCAACTTTTTGCGGCTGTGTCAAAAAGTCTTCTATCACCCGATGTTATGGGCATCGCTCGGCGCTCATGCATTATTTATGTTGATTCCGATGGGAGGCAGCAGCACACCCAATCAAGCTGACAAAAACAAAGATCCAGAGCCAGTGAAGCTGACGACGATCGCTGGCTCACCTGCCACACAAAAAAAACCGATTCCGCGTGCAAGACCTAAGGCACCATTAGCGGCGATCGCTAAACCCAAAGCGCCACCCCCCCGTCGAAAACGAGTCGTGGCGCAAAAGTCACCCGCTCTGGTGACGAAACCAAACAAGCCAGCCAAACCAACTCCGAAGCCAACACCAGAAGTAAAACCCACTCCAACCGAGACGCCGACCCCAGAGTCTAATAAGACTCCGGCCAACCAGCCAATCGATAACAACACAACGCCGACTCCTGAATCATCGACATCATCTCAAGCTGGGACAAATTTGGCACCCAATCTTGGTGGGGATGCATCGGGCGCACAATTACCACCTGAGTTTGTCCCTTTTGTTGATGCACTCACAAACTCTTCTGGTGTCACTGATGTTGACGGCAACTACCTGACCAACGTTGAGGCGGTGATGCCTCAGCCAGACGAATTTACTAATGGCGGTTCCGATCCACAATCATTCTTTGGTGCTGACTTAAAGAGTGGCGTACCGGGTCTTGTGCCGGGTGGCTTTTTAGTTGTTGGAAACACAGTGCCAGAAACGTTTAAGCAAGAAATAACCGACTACTTTTCGCAGCAGGGTTATGGCATTAGCTCGGTTGGGAGTTACGGTGGGGGCGAAGTATTTCAGGCCACAATTGGTAGTACGACTGCTTACATCAACACAGTACGGTTAAAACCCGCTATTGGCAAAGAGTACACAGGTGTCGTGTTGTGGAAGCAGCTTCCACCCGGACTTTAAGCTTGCTTTGGTAACTCTAACTACCTTCGCGATTAACCGCGAGAGAAACGCGATCGCCGCCAATATCGCGCATTACTTCTAACACCTTGACAACACTTTCATACTTCAACTTACTATCTGCTTTGAGAATCACAATCCCGTCTGGGTTTTCATTCAAAAACTTCACCATTGCATCTGCCATTTGCTCAACCGTAATGTCTTTACCATCGAGCACAAGTTGACCTGTGTTGGTTAACCCAATCGTCAATTTCTTCGGCTCATTCTTCTCAACCGCAGCACCCACTCCAGTGCCACCCAAAATCGGAACTTTAACATTCACGATGTTGTAACCCGACAATGACATCGAAATGATGATAAAAAACGTTAATACCGTCATCATCACATCCATCATCGGCACCAGATTTACTTCTGGAATTTGACCACTAACCTTATTTCGTCGGGTTCGCATTTACTCCCTCTCTTTCTCGCTGACTACGAATCATAGTCTTCACCCCGATCTTCAATTTCCACTCCCGGAGAAGGTATCTCAACCGGAGTCTCGTCCGTTGGTGTTTGCTGAGGTGGCAAAGAAGTACTTGGATCATTTGCTGCGTCGGGCTGTGTTGTAGGTGCAGCTTGCTGCGTCGTTGATACATCCGGCTGAGTTGCCGCTTGCCCCGTAGCTGGCTGGTTCGCTGCACCTCCGCCCGCATCTTCTAAGGCCAACGAGACGCGATCGCCCCCAACAACTTGCATATCTCCCAACAGATTGATCACCGTTTCGTACTCAATGGCGCGATCGGCTCTCAGTAGGGCAGCTCCTTTTGGATTTGCCTGCAGATAAGTCTTAATGTCAGCCAAGACCTGATCGCGATTTGCGGCTTTGCCATTCACCAAAATTTGGTCAGGAGGCTTTAGATCAACAATCAATGGGTCAGGCAAAACCTCATTTGTTGCCTGTTGAGCCGGGTCATCCCCACCAGTCAAAGAAATATCTACCCCTTTCTCAAAACTGAGTGAGGCAGCAATCATGACAAAAAACGCCAAGATCCCCATCATGACGTTCAACATGGGAATCAGATTAATTTCAGGAATTTTGCCGTGTTCAGCTCGGTCACGCTGCATGATGGTTGGCTCTAGAAAGATGAACGCGATCGCATTGGTCGAATGCTAGTAACTCTCACGATTGAACGAACTTTGGGGCGTTGATACAGGGGGTAAGGAACGAGGGTCACTTTCAACCGATGGCTCATACCAAACCTGGCGGTAAATCAGCTCCATTTCGCTACCAACTTCTGAGAAGTAGTCCATTTGACGAGCTTGAAGCGTGACAAAGACCCGAAAAACAACGAGCGCTAAGATTGCCACAATCATTCCAGCTGCCGTTGTAATCAGCGCTTCCCCAATCCCTGCGGCTGCTTTGGTCGCAGACTCGCCCGTTCCACCGCCACCGATGTTGATGTTGCCAAACGTCGCGATCAAGCCAGTAACGGTGCCCAACAAACCGAGTAACGGTGCCAATGCCACGACTGTTTCAAGCAGTTTGTCGCCCTTGCGCATTTGCACAAACTCTTTATCTGCCGAGGCCTCAAGCGCTAGTCGAAAAGTCTCAGGCGAGGGATCATTAAGGCTCAAGGGGGCCAATAAAAACCGACCAATGGGTGTGTGCCGCACTTTGTCAGCTAACTCACGAGCATCATCTAAGCTGTAGCGCGCTGTTGCCAAAATGTCGCGCGCAATTTTGCCTTCACCGGTCATCAACTGATACCAGAAGACACCTCTCTCTAAAGCACAGGCAAGCGTCAAAATTGACAACCCGACAATCGGGTACATGACGGGACCGCCCTTCTGGATCAAATCAAACAAATTAGACATATCAGCCCCAAGCGAATAAAGACTCCGACTTGCCAATATCAATAAGTACGCAACCGCAGCTAGTGGAATTTATCGTTGGCGATCGCCCACCAAAATCTATCTACCAGTAGTTGCTCATTTTGTCAGAATACCTGAAGGTGTCGAGAATCAAGGTTAAGAAGTGGTAGTGAAGCTGACCCTAAAATTCCTACTGGCTAAGAGAATTCAGGATCTCTGAAACGGGTAATCAGCAAACTATAGGAATCCATAGTAGAAGACTAGCAAATTTTCACGATCTCTCTCCAAAGGAAGAACAGCATCATGGGCAGCCCCCTTCACTACGGAATTTGGTCTGCCCATGAATAAGTCTAGGTCTGCTGATTACATGAATCGGGGCTGTCAAAGTACAGAAAGCAACTTGCTTACTGCGCCAGGATTTGATCAACCACTCGCTCACGCGGGGCGATCGCTCCTCGTTGCCGCTCCACTTGCTCTAAGGCCGCCGCGATCGCCAGCATCCGTCGCCGTTGGTCTCGCCGAATTCCCCGTTCGGTGTTACCCAG
>DVDV01000242.1 GCA_015296075.1 Leptolyngbyaceae cyanobacterium M33_DOE_097
CTGGGGTTCAAACCGTTGACAGAAGTCATCGACATGGCAAAACAAGGCTTCTAAACTAAGCATAGGGTGGTCAGATGCGTTGAGAATTAGGTACTTTCAACTGTATCTGTTCCACCCCTCCTTATCCCGAACTGACATTAGGTATATACCCTGATAGGACAAGGGTTATATTATTTTTTATCTCTCAGCACATATCAAGTCTCACTTTCTAATTCATAGCGTAAAAGCTTAATACAGCTGCTTAGAGTAAGGCATATTCGTAAAAAAGGGGATATACGCCACAAATTTGAAAGTCACGCTATCTTTTGTGAGAACGTGAACCTGCCTCAGTTGGCTGCTCTGACTCGCTGATTTAAAGTTTCTAGCGCTTTGATATAGTGGGCATCAGTCGATGAGCCCAGCTTGCCCCGTTGAGCTGTCAATTGGCGCTGTTGTGCTTCGGTCGGCTTGAACATCACATCTGGTTCAAGCCCAACTTTGTTAATGTCTCGTCCTTTGGGTGTTAACCATTTCGCGACTGTGACGGCAAGACCAGAGCCACCCTTCAGCGGTCGGACAGATTGAATTGAATTCGATCCCGCGGTGTGGGTTCCAACTAAAGCCGCGCGTTGATTTTCCTGGAGTGCCGCCGCCAGAATTTCGCTAGCCGCCGCAGAGCCGCTATCTACCAAAACAACCAGAGGCTGATTAGTGAGCGCACGGTTATTTGCTGACTCCCGCTCTTTTCCATTGCGATCGATGATGTCAACAATCAGACCTTGATTTAGCCACATACAAACGATCTCAATACCCGTAAACAATAGTCCACCAGAATTAGAACGTAGATCCAGAATGTAACCGTTGACGTTTTGTTGCTCTAGCTGCTTAATCGCCGTTCGCATTTCGGTTGACGCCTCAGCGCTGAATTGAACTAGGCGAATGTAACCAACCTTACCGCCCTTCGTTTCCTGCAAGTGATAGCGAACAGGGCGGACTTCAAACGTTACCCGTTGCACTCGGAACTCTAAAGGCTTGCCATCTCGGAGAATCGTCACGGTTACGAAGGAGCCTGGTTTGCCCCGAAGCAACGCAACGGCTGCATCCACACCGATCTCATCGGTGCTTTTATCATCTATTTTCGTAAGCATGTCTCCTGCCAAGATTCCGGCATTCCAGGCGGGGCCATCTTCAATTGGAGCAATGATTTTGATTTTTTGGGGATTATTGGTGTCATGTGTTAACTGCAACCCAATTCCTACACGGCTGCTGTCTACCTGCAAATTCTTGAAGGCCAGCGGATCTAAAAAGCGAGTTAGCGGGTCTCCCAACAGCTTCAGCATTTCATTAATTGCCTGATATGCCTCTTCGAGAGAGTTGTAGGAACGGCTGGTATATTGTTTGCGAACCACCTGCCAGTCTTTTTGGTTAAATGTGCCATCAACGTATGTCCGATCCACAATCTGCCAAACCTCATCCACTAACTCATTAGGAGACGTGGTCAGACTGTAGAAATTGCGAGAAGGCGTTGGTAGGGAAGATAGCACCGGACCAGGGCTAGACTGAGACAACATCAATGGATTTACAGACGGTTGAGCCAATCCTGGAAGGCTGAGAGAGGTCGTGCCACCAAGCCCAAGTAGCGCGACCTCAATCATCCAACGCTTGCTTAATTGCTGTACCATCGGTTTAATTTCTCCCGTTGTGTGCAGTTTGCGTACTTCATGAAACCTCAATACCGCATCTGCCACTGGTCTGAGTATAACGTTGGGCTGAAGCAACGAGGAAGCCTCACCTTCTGGATCAAGGAGTCTATGCTGGAGGCATAGATGGTCGAGGATCAGTGGTAAGCCTGGAACTAAGTGAGGAAGTGGGATGCGAGCGCGAAGGATTCAAGAAGTGGAGGTTCTGGGACTGGGCAGCGGATCAACGCAGCCCGATTATTGAGCGATTGCTGTTAGAGCGTTTGTGCGAGGAAGTGGGATTGAGTCGGACGTATTGGTACGACCTTGAACGGGAGTTAACTTTGGGATTCAGTTTGAAGCGGACTAAGGTGCAGGGTATTGGGCCTGGGATCGGTGAGGGAGGGATAAAAATTATTTCTAACCCTGCGATTGAGTGCAACCAGGAACCCACGTTGTGAGAATGGGTGTTAGAGAACGCGAGCAAGCGGATCGATCGATATCGAATAGTTTAATTCCTTGACCCGATTTATCTCCACCTATTTTTATCTCTACCTTTTGCTATCAGTAATTGTGTGATCGCGGCTTTCTCGGTGCTTCCGTCTGAACAGAGCGATCGCTCCCTGGCGCTAAAATCCTGGCACGACTTTGAGCGATCGCGTCATTGAGGGAGTGTCTCGATCCGCATCGCGATCTTTTAGTCAGCAGGGAAAACTAGACATGCGATGTATCGTGGTGCATTGATGAAACGGCAACTCGTGTATTTGTTGACCTCGGCTCAAGTCGTTTTTGATGGGCGTTTTGGTGTACCTTCAGGTTCAATCGGTATGGCAGCGAGAGGCAACCCAAGCAATTCAAGCGTTCGTGCAGCAACTATATCAGAGTTCCGTTTGAGAAACGGTGTGTCAGTCTGAACTGAGCGGTTGCACCTGCCCGAGCGCGATCGCGGTGCTTAACGCAGATGTACTTTCGGTGGCGCGATCGTAAAAGGGTGATCAAAAGTTGCAATTCGCGCAGGTTGGGCAAAGGGGAGGATGGAGGTGAAGTCAGCCGTGCAAATCGGGCCGCGTTTTCCCAGCGATGCGATTCAAGGGAGCTGCTCTGCCTCAATTTTCATCCAACGGTACAACCCCTGAGATCGACCACTCAAAAGCCTCTGGTTTGGCCTGACGCGAAGCGGCCACTAGCTTCCATCAAAAGGCTGCAAGACACACCGGATCGAGGTAGTGCATCGAGCGATCGCACCTTTCAAGCCGTGCAACCGACTGAGCGATCGCGCCACCCATGCAGCGCTTGTAACCAACTGAGCGATCGCAGCCCTGGCGCTGAGATAGTGCGATTGAACCGAGCGATCTCACAGCAGCAGGTCAACGAGTTGTAACCAGTGCAGGTTTGATCAGGATATGGCGGTTTAGGGTTGAGGAGGGTGGTGCTGGAGCCAGTCGTGTAAATCAGAGAGTTGACGAAAATCGAGGAGTGCTTCACCCAGTGATTCGAGTAAGGGGAGCGGCAGCGCCTGAATTTGGGTTTGGATGGATTCGGGTAGGTCTTGTTTGAGGAGGCGTGTTAATTGCCGGACGACCAAACGAAGGGCTTCCTCGGTTTGGGCTTCTTGATAAACGCGCGTTTCTTGTAAGCGTAATCCGAGCATGGTTTCGACCTCTAGACGACTCAACTGCCCAAACTTGTAAACGATGATGGTGGTAATCATCTCTATGATGCCACGTCGCGTTTCAATTGCCTCTTGCTGGGCGCGAGCTAAGAGGAAACGGGCGGCTTCGGGAGCTTGGGATTCCTCTACAGTAGTAAGAAGCATCAAGGCAACGCCGAGGGGCACTTGGCGAATGTCCCCGACTTCATCGAGGTAAATGCGATGCACCTGGTCACTGGCTAGGAGTGCCCGGTACGGATACACATCGGTTTGCTCAAGATTGCGGGAGGGGTAGAGAATAACGGCTTGCCAATCAGCAAAGCGATCTCGATTCCGGTAGAAATAGAGGAACGCCTCACCAAATAAGCGTTCACAGAGCCGTTCATCCTTTTGAAATTGAACTTCGACAAAAAAGACGGTGCCCGTGGGGTCGTCATCGGGTGGGAGAAATACGCCATCGATTTCAAAGCGGGGTTCTTTCACTGCCACCGAATCAAAGCGGTACTCAGCGGCGTTTGTGGGAGCGGTTGGTAAAAGGTCAAACAGCAATTGGGGCGACTGCTGAAAGAGCCGAAAGAAGATGGAATCTCGCCGCATGATGGCTGTCGTCGAGTCAGAACAGACCGATTGTACTACTTTTTCGCATCTGCCGAAACCACGCTTGTTCCCCCCGTGATCGCCGCTCTGGTGCTGAAATTCTGTGATTGAACGGAGCGATCGCCCCTTTCAAACCTTACAATCAACCGAGTGATCGCCGCCCTGACGCTCACATTCTGACAATACCTGAGCGATCGCAGCTTTCACCAATGGCTGTAATCAACCGAGCGATCGTATCTCTCATCAGGCTTTCACAATCGAGAGAGCGATCGCTACGTTCACGAACGATACGCTCTGAGTGAGCGATTATCACTCACTTAAAGGGTTTACTTTTCCCTTCACCAGCGTGCATTGACCGAGCGATTGCCGCCCTGACACGAAAATTGTGCTACTGAACGGAGTGGTCGTCGCTTGCAAACATTGGTGCAAGCGACTGAATGCTTGCTTGAAGGGATGAATTATGTGTTTGCTTTTAACTGACTGGGGCAGGCTCGACGGGGACGATGGTTCTTTGTAAGCGAGAAAGGACAAGGCAAAATCGACGGTGAGAGTTGTGAACCATTGAGAATAGAGGACTTTTGTCAGTCTGAGGAGTGGGAGCACAGGTGATTCGGGTAGGGTGAAGAGATGATTGCTCAGTGTCATATTTCACGAAAACGGAAACTATCGTTTAACCCGTTTCCCCGGGTCGTTAAGGTTCTTGATAGGACAATACTGGCAGAGCTTGATTTTTTAGGGATGTCGGGGCAAGCCGTGGGTGCTTGAAGACCTGGCACGTTTCCACAAAGTAAACTTTTCTAATGTGTGTTCTAGGTCACCTAGTTAAATCAACTATTTTTGAAATGATAAAGGAGCTTCTTTTGAGAAGCGACATCGATACTTACTTTTTTTGCGGCTGTTCTTGACTGATTTAGCTGCGGAAATGCCTCGATAACATGTCGAAACTCAAACATTGAGTATTAGCGAATTTATCTGCTATTCACCGAACTCTGAGATCAAGAAATGTTGATGCTTCATAATACCCCGATCCGAATGGGACTATTTTTTCTTGCGATTGCTACAACAATTTCACTTCATGCGTGTGCTCCCGCGACGCAGGCAGAGAAATCAAGTCCTGTGGGACCTCCTGCCGGAAAGATTGTAGCAGATGGATCTAGCACTGTTTATCTAGTTTCGCGGAATACCCCATGCTCTTAGCTTGGGGATGGATAGCGACGGGGCGCAAGCCCCTATATCTTAGAATCGCAGCAAAAGACTCTGCACGTCTTATGATGACTGCGCTATCATAAAAGTATCGTAAACGGTCGAAACGATGCTGATTTTAGAGTTCAAAACTTACGGTAAAGTAGGGCAGTTCATTGCAATTGACGAGGCGATTCGGGTGACGCAGTTCATTCGTAACAAGTGCATTAGATTGTGGATGGACGGTGGCGCTAAGTCATGTTTTGACCTCAACAAATACTGCTCTGTTCTGGCTAAAGAGTATGAGTTTGCAAACAATCTCAACTCAATGGCGAGGCAATCATCCGCAGAACGGGCGTGGTCAGCCATCAATCGCTTTTACGAGAACTGCAAGAAACAGATTCCTGGCAAGAAGGGTTTTCCAAAATTCCAGAAAGATTGTCGCTCAGTTGAGTACAAGACATCTGGTTGGAAGTTGGCAGATGACCGCAAATCAATCACCTTTACCGACAAATGCGGTATCGGCAAATTGAAGCTGAAAGGAACGAGAGATCTGCACTTCTATCAGTCTGACCAAATCAAGCGGGTGAGATTGGTAAAACGGGCAGATGGCTACTACGTTCAGTTCTGCGTTTCAGTTGACCGATCTGAGCAGAACAAGCCGACCGGGAAAGCTATTGGGTTAGACGTTGGGCTAAACGACTTCTACACCGATAGCAATAATGAAACGATTGATAATCCGCGTTTTCTCCGTAAGGGAGAGCGTAGGTTGAAAATGGCTCAACGGCGCGTATCAAAGCGTGTGAAGGGGTCGAACAACAGACGAAAAGCAAGACAGGTTTTAGGTAAACGCCATCTCAAAATAAGTAGGCAGCGTAAAGACCATGCCATTAAGCTGGCACGGTGCGTCATCACATCTAACGATGTAGTCGCTTACGAAGATTTGAGGATCAAAAATATGGTGCGGAATCACTGCCTTGCAAAGTCGATTAACGACGCATCCTGGTATCAGTTCCGAGTGTGGTTGGAGTATTTTGGCAAGGTGTTTGGCAAGATCACGATTGCCGTTCCAGCAGCAGGAACAAGCCAGGAATGCCCTGAGTGTCATGCGATTGTGAAAAAATCTCTATCAACCCGTACCCATGCTTGTCAATGCGGGTGTGTGTTGCAGCGAGATCACGCATCGGCACAAATCATCCTTCGTCGGGGATTGAGTACGGTAGGACATACCGGAACTTTCGGACTTGATCCGAGCAACGCTTGGGGAGAAGATGCCTCTACTTTGGTTGGAGCGATCCTGCCAAGGCAAGCAACTTCGTAGAACCAAGAATCCCCATCGCCTATGCGGTGGGGAGTGTCAA
>DVDV01000405.1 GCA_015296075.1 Leptolyngbyaceae cyanobacterium M33_DOE_097
ACCCATCGAGGCTCCAATTTTCGAGGTGAAGCTGGTTTTGACCAGGTAAAAGATACTGAAGGAATTCCAAATGTTGATCAATCTCCTAGTGGTAGACATCTTGATCCTGCCATTAGATCACCAAAAGTTGCCATGAACCCAAGTTGCTCAGGCGATTCGCGCTTACGACCAGCAGATTGCAGAACATTTAACTATTCTTGAAGCAGGACCAGAAGTTACAGTAGCTCACCTTAAAGGTGTGATTGCTCAGGTTAGACGGACTGCTAGTTTGAGCAAAAATGCGCCCGTGTTGGTGGTGGTTGATTATCTGCAACTGATGTGCTGCGGCGATGAAAAGCTGGATTCCGGTGCTAACGAAGTTTTGCGGGTTTCCAGAGTGGCAACTGGGCTGAAGCAATTAGCGCGAGATACAAATACTGCTGTCGTTGCCATCAGCGATATCAACAAGGCAGCTTATCAAGAAGCGCTCCGGACTGGAACCCTTGATATGGGGGCATTACGAGACTCGTTTAAGATTGCTCATGCTGCGGACTGCATTATGCTGTTGCAAACGGGCAAGGCACAGCGAGGCAATGATCAGCCCAAAGACCAGGTTGATTTATTGGAAGAGCGATATGCAGGTAATCACCTAAAGCTGCGACAGCTTCAGGATGTCCGGACTCGCTTCCCTTTGAATGAAAAGGCGAAAGCTACTTATGCACGTCTCAGCCTGCTCAAGAATCGAGGGGGGATGACCGCAGAACCCATGTTTGTCTATGAGCGGGCATATCACCGCTTTATTCCGGTTGATCTTGACTTGGGAGGGGATAATGAATTTGAGGATCTCTAGCTCTACTACACCATCACCAAATGTTGAACTAAACACTCCAGTAGATCCCTTCTACAACGATTTGATGGATTGGGCAAAAGAGCGTAAGCAGCAGTTCTTGAGGAATCGTGCTAAAGGTGTTTCTATAAATTCAAGATCGGATAATACAGAACCACTGAGCAAGACAGAAACAGAAACCTGGATTGAAACCTGGTATACTCCCCCGACTTTACCTTCAAGGATGGCTAGGCAAAAAGTTATTTCTTCTGATGCACTTTATCAAAAAATGGAAGATGCAGAAGCTGTAGAGGCAAAGGATGCTCAAGAAGAGAACCAAACGGAATCCCAAACTCCAGAGTTCAAAAACCTGACATCTTCTCTGCCCAGTACGGCGTCAATTCAAGATCCCTCTACTTTTGAGATTGGTCAACAAGTTGTTCTCCGTCCAGACTCTCAACGGGTGCCTGCTGGTATTCCAATCGATGCTGTACTGGTTGTTCAGGAGATGTATATCAACGTTTATCGACAGCATCAAAATATCTGGTGTGTTTGGTGTAGCAGTGATGCTTTTTCTGGTTTGAAGTCGATCGATTCAGATTGCTTGATGCCGCTACGAGAAATAGTCCAGATCGCTGCTACAGAAAGTGTATCTGCAATGGATTTAGAAAATCTTTATATAGACGAGAAAGCAGATTCTAGTTCATCTCATCCTGTTGTGAGTTATGAGTTTGTTGAAGATGGACAGCAGCTTGCAGAAGTACTTAAGCCCTTGCAAAATTGTCAGGCGATCGCGGTTGACACAGAAACCACTGGACTTGATCCCTTAAAAGATCGAATTCGTTTAGTGCAAATTGCTGCGGCTAATCAACCTGTTATTATCATTGACTTGTTTAAAGTTGCGAAGGAAACGCTAGATCCCCTGTGCGAACTGCTCCAAGGTACTCCAATCAAAGTTTTGCAGAATGCCAAATTTGACTTAAAGTTTCTTCAACAGGCAGGACTTCCCATTGCTGGCAAGCTGTTCGACACGATGATAGCGGCACAATTACTGGATGCAGGGGTACGATCGCACGGTTACAACCTGGCGGAACTGGTCAAGGTCTACTTGGGAGAAGAACTCTCCAAAGAACAGCAGCGAAGTGATTGGAGTAATCCTAGTCTTTCTTCTGAACAGTTAGATTATGCAGCGCGAGATGCAGCGATTCTGCTGCGGTTGCGTGAGGTGATGAAACCCAAGCTAACAGGTGTTCGTTTGGTGGAAACTGCCAAGCTAGAGTTTGATTGTTTGGGAGCGATCGCCCAAATGGAAGTTAATGGAATGCTGCTCGACCTCTCTCGCTGGGATTCCCTGCGACAACAACTGGAACAAAAAAGAGACCAGATGGCAGGTGAATTACGACAACAGTTTCAGCCAGCCTTGCTCAGTGCCCAACTTGATCTCTTGGGGAATGAGGTGTCTCTCAATCTGGATAGTCAGCCGCAAGTATTAGAGGCACTACAGCAGATGGGTGTGCTAGTAGAGAATACCAGTAAACTCTCTTTGATTCCCCTGGCAGACGAGCATCCACCGGTTAGAGCTTTGCTGGACTACCGCAAAGCAGCAAAATCAGTTCAGGCGTTTGCTAGTAGCCTGCCTAAACACGTCCACCCCATTACCGGACGCATTCACCCCGACTATCAGCAGATGGGCGCTGCCACCGGGCGCATGTCCTGTCGTAACCCTAACCTGCAACAGATTCCCAGAGACAAAATCTTTCGCAGTTGTTTTATTCCGGCTCCAGGCTATCGCTTAGTTGTGGCAGACTACTCTCAGATTGAACTGCGGGTCGCAGCAGAACTGAGTGGCGATCGCCGCATGATTGAGGCATACCAGAATGATGAAGACCTGCACCGGCTAACCGCTGCCCTGATTGCTGATAAACCCTTGGATCAAGTTGAGAAATCAGAGCGGCAGGCAGCCAAAGCCGTCAATTTTGGGCTGATTTACGCGATGGGTGCCAAAGGGTTGGCTGAGTACGCCTACAACAACTATGGAGTCCAGATGAGCCTAAAGCAGGCAGAAACTTTTCGCAAGCGATATTTTGAGGCGTATCAGGGGATTGCCCGCTGGCATGGGGCGATTAAGCGAAGATTGCCAAGGGAGATGAGGACGATGGGCGATCGCCTTCGATGCTGGAAAGATGAACCAAAGCTAACAGAGCTGCTAAACACTCCAGTTCAGGGCACTGCCGCCGATATTACCAAAGCTGCTCTGGCAAAACTTCCTACAGCCTTGAAAGAAACGGGAGCCAGGTTAATTGGCACAGTGCATGATGAAATTTTGCTGGAAGCTCCAGAGGGTAAGGCAGAGCAAGCTGCACAGATTCTTCAGCAAGTGATGGAGCAGGCTGGACAGAGGTATTTAAGAAAGGTGCCAGTGAAAGCGGAGGTAGCAATCGCTCTCAACTGGGCGGAGAAGTAAGGTTTCAAGAGAATCACCCTAATAATTGGTCATTATAGAGATTCGTCGGGTTCATAGTAGCGCCAGTTGTAGCGACGAGAGCCTCTACCGCTATCTAACTTATCGATCGCCCCCGGATCACCATTCAAAAACTCGCCCAGATCCTCATATTGGCCGGGATACCAGGAGCCAGAAGTCGTAGTTTTGGGTTCATCAGGTAGTACCAAACTTTCCCCAGGCTTGAGATGAGCAAAGCGCGGGTGACATTCATCTTGAGTTCTGCCATATGGGGTCAGGAGTTCTTCACTTTCATCATCGGGTTCCTGATCGTATGCCTGTACCAGCAAACCGTTCTCCAGACGTTTAATGTGCCACGGCATTGTTATCCTCCTTGCTGTTCAATTCAAGAATAGCCACCTGGCTGATTTTGCCAGTGCTGCTTTATGTAAAGGTCAAAAAACAGTCTAACGCTTTCTAAGTTAAATAATAGTACGTTTATATCATGAAGCGTAGGTAATGGATCTGACCACGCGGGTCATTGAGGGTTCCGGTCTCAGTATCCCGATTTTTGATAGGGCGCACAACAACGGGAAAGGACGGTATTTGTCTGAGCCGGAGATTATTAAAAACTCCTTGCTGGAACAGATGTTCGAGCCAGAGGAGCTGCAATCGCTGTTGCTCGTAAAAATTGACAATCGTAATCCTAATGCAAATCATCTGCGGGCGCGCAATTTTGCCGATGGCACTTCGCGGCGACTCACATTTAGTTCTGGCAACAGTTACTACTTTGCGGATGACGACTTGCGTAAGAAGATCCGGCGCTTATTTGCGACAGAGCCGGATACTGCCTGTCGGTATGGTTCTCTATTAGTGAGTAATTGCTACAAAGGGTCTGACACGTTGGAGAACCTGCGGGTCAAGATTGTGGATTTTAATGACCCGGAGTATTCCCACTACAAGACTGGCGATTGTCACGGTAAGATTTCACCGCAGTTGGCTCGTCAACTGGGGGGTGAGCAGAACTGTCCGTTTCAGTTTCGGTTTGCCTGGAGGAAGCAATGGGCAGAAGGAAGCGAAGAAAATTGTCCGCGTGTCAGCTTCTTATCTAAGGGAACGCTACTGCCTGATGTCCGACTGACTGAGGCAGAGGGCTATGACATCATCATGGATCGATCGTCGATCAAGGGGATTAAAAAAGCCCGATTGGACGAGCTGGTTCCGTGTGGGGACTATGAGTTTCCGCGAGCCGCCATGGGCAACCGGGGCAATGCTAGAGCCACCAGTTACGACAATAGCTGGCAATTTACCATCTGGTATTCCGAGGATGCAGTGCGGCAGGATTTGAAGCAGCCGACGGAGCAAAAAGCCAAAGTTTTGGCAGATTTACAGCGGAATCCTTTGGCACTGGCGCGGTACATCGTGCAGGAATACGACAAAGAGCAGCAACGACGACAGGAGCGGTCGGAAGAAGACTTTGAGGATGAGGATGGTAATGCCAACAACCAGGTGCAAGAATCTCGCTGGATTTCACTGCTAAGAAGCGACAAATATGGGCAATTGGTTGAAACTCCCAAGTTTCGGAAGTTTGCAACGGATTATGTGGCAGGTAGATGGCGAGATTTAGCGATTAAGAGCGGTTACAGCCATAGTTCTGGTATGGCGATGCCATCGGATGACTTACCGCGTGGCACGGTTTGTGTGCCTCATCTGCCAGAAGGAGATGTGATTCTGACCCGCTACCCGATCGTTAACTCAGACAATATTCGCCTCTACCGCAATAGCCAAGACCCGGAGCTGAAGAAAACTCGCAATGTCATTTGGATTAACCCCAAAGATGCTGAGGAATATCATCAGGCAGACTTCGATGGCGATCAACTCATGGTTAGCCCTGCTAGTGCATGAAGGCAAGAGTAGTTAGACAGCTAGAATAGAACTGATGTCTAAAATCCAGCAGTTCTTGTACCATGCCGACCCCTTACGCCCTCGCTATCCAGTTAAGCGAACGCCAACAGCACCTACTCGAGCAGAT
>DVDV01000153.1 GCA_015296075.1 Leptolyngbyaceae cyanobacterium M33_DOE_097
TTCACACTGTCCGGCGTTTGTGCCCAGTCGCAATCGCTAATTGACTCAATCGAGGGAGGAACGGGTTCATTCATCTTGCCACCCTAACAGCCGCCAGTGTTTTTCTCAATTAAATTTTGTCAACCCCTTGAACGGTTACCCTAATTGTTCATACACGTCACGGCGCACCACTATTGATGGTGGTTGGAGAAGATTGATGATTGCAATTTGCTCTAACCAATTCTCTAAAACACCACTCTTCTGCCTTAATAATCTAGAAAACCACTGCCAATTACTATTTTCATCCATTACAATATTTCGGCAGAACGCTGCACCGATATTAGGTTGTTTCTCGAAAGCTAGTTGAAGACGATGATAGAATCCTCTCCTGACACAGTCATCACCATGTAATAGGTGAACAAGCTTCCCTTGAGATCTCTGCAAACACGTGTTGAAGTTACTGATATAACCTACGTTTTGAGGTTGCTGGTAAAATTTCACACGCCCTTTACCCAACTCTTCCACAACCGCTTTCGGGTCATCTTTTGTTGAAAAATCATCCACAACTTCAATCTGCATGAACTCTGACCCTGGATCTTGTTCCAGGACACTTGCTAAAGTTTCACGCAAATAGTCAGCACAATTGTAGGTAGGAATCATAACTGACCACAAAGGCCGCTGTAATTCTTTTGCTACAGGCAGAATTATTGCTCGAAGATGTTGGGTTTCAGTCATCTTATGTGTAAATAAATAGAGGAATGGCAACTCCAATCCTTAAGCCGGAGAGAAAAAGACTTTCTTAAAATGAGCCAAAATAGAATTAACCTTTAGGCGCAATAAGTTGTACAAAAGTGAAGCGACTAGATCAGGAAAATTACCCAGATCATTCTTCTTCTTTGCAGTAACTTTATAAGCCTTGACAATCAAAGCGTTAAATTGCTTGTTTCTTTGAACCTATTCAACTACCCTTTAGATGATGTTTTGAGGATTTTGAGAGATAGATTTGACGCTAATTACCTTACTTTGATACGAGGCAACTCTCTTTAAAGAAATAACATACACTTAGACTAAACTTCTGATGAGAAGCACTTATTGCTTGCTATTTAGCTCAGACACCTGATTTACCCTCTATTTTTAATTTCCGAGCTATTTGACCTAAATTCTGAAGTTTTGGGAAAATGGAAGTTGTTGAATCTGAAGGATAATTTAGAAATTAGATCAACCAACTTTATAAAGTAATAAATGAAATTTATAAACAAAACAGTTAGAATTTCATCAACTGTCTACCTATTTTATGTAGACTTCGTTTTCCTACTTTACCAATGGGATAGATTAACGTTTTAATCTTACTTCTAAAAAGATTAGTAGTTTTAGGTTGATTATGATTAGATAATTCATAAGGTAAATCAATTCTTGAAGTTGATATACTAGGATTAGTCAAACAAGAAATAAACTCACTTCGAACCTCTTCAAGTAATTCAATTGCTCGAATTTTACATTTTATCGTTTCCTCCTTAGCCATTTTTGTTTTGCAGTAATCGAAAGCTTTTTGAAGGTTTTCGTCTGATAAGTCGTCAGTCGTCAAGACAGTTTTCCAACCAATTGTTTGTGCTTGGCGAGAAACTTTTGCACCTCCTTCAATTGGATCTATTACAAGGGGAGGCACCTCATTTTTTATCGCTAATACAGTTCCATGTAAACGTGTAGTAATGACCAAATCCATGCGAGCAATCAGTGTTTCGACTTCAACTGCATTTCGAAGATTTGTTTTATTTGGATCAAGACACGTATCGATAGGGACTACAACCATCGAATTTGAATCGATTAGTCGTTGAATTGCCTCATTTACAATTTCATGTCTACACTTATCTTTATATTCATGTTGTGGATGGACTAATATAACTCCGACAACTGGTGCATGAGACTGCTGGGACAAAAATGAAATATCTGGGCGTGCCTTAGCCGAACTATCTCGTTCTAATAGTGAATCGAATGGATTCCAATAATTTACTGGTTCAATCATTGAGAGATCTAAACCAATCAATTGACAAGAACGAAAATGGTTCAAGAATTCAATAGTAATATCTTTATACGGAAAGGGGCCACAGACAAAAACAACATGTGAATAAGCACTTGGTTCAACTAACCGCCAGTTAACACCACCACAAAATGGAGGCGCGAAAGCAACATCATAATCACAATTAATAAGCTCAAGCCAATTGCAAGCAACATCTTTAGCCATTAAATCACCAGCCGTAACGTTGCAGTTTTCATAACTAAACCAACCAACTACAAGTACCTTCATAAACTCTCCTAGCTTTGACCTTGAATACGTTCGTGATTGAAAAGTCGAATTTACATTTAGGAAAATCCATCTACCTGTGCAGATAATTTGTATATAAAAAAGAAGTTTCAATACTTCTCGGAAGTACTAACCGAGAAGTATTGGAATGGGCATGATTGAGCCATTTATTAGAACCGCAGTTCTTGCAGGCAGAAGTGCCACGATAATGTTGTGGATTTCATAGTCTCAACTATGTTCCGGTTCGGCTTCAAGACTGGATGAGGTGTTTTGCATCTGGTGATAATTCCACAACTTACCCCGCATCGCCAACAGCTCAGAGTAGGTGCCCTGCTCCACAATCTGCCCCTGCTCCATCACCACCACCTTATCCGCATTTGCAATCGTCGATAATCTGTGCGCGATCGCAATCACCGTTCGCCCCACCGATAACTTCTCAATCGACGCCTGAATCAACCGCTCCGAAACCGAATCTAGCGCACTTGTCGCCTCATCCAAAATCAAAATATCAGGGTTCCGCAGCAACGCCCGCGCGATCGCAATTCGTTGTCGCTGCCCACCCGAAAGCCTGACCCCGCGATCGCCCAACACCGTATTCAACCCCTCCGGCAAATCTTGAATAAAATCAAATGCATTTGCCAGCTTCGCCGCGTTCATCACCGCCGCATCATCCACATCGTCTAATCCGTAAGCAATATTGTTCCGCACCGACGTATTAAAAATAAACGTGTCCTGACTCACAATTGCCATCCGCTGACGCAACAACGTAATATCAAACTCGCGCAGATTCACCCCATCCAGCCGAATCTCCCCCTGCGTTGGGTCATAGAATCGAGCAATTAAATCCGCCAGCGTCGATTTCCCAGCGCCAGAAGCACCCACCAGTGCCACCGTTTGACCCTTTGGAATCGTCAACGTGATGTTTTGCAGCACAGGCGCACCCAGGTCATAACCAAAATCAACCGAAATAAATTCAATCGCCTGTCGCAATCCAGCAAACGAAAGGTGTCCATTCTGCAAATAGGGCTTGTTATCCCGCCTCAAAAACCCCTCAATTTTCTGAATTGCTCCCTGAAAACTGTTCATCGTTGCCAGACTGCCGTTAATCTCATGAATCGCAGGCACCAGTCGAAACAAAACAAACAAAAAAGTCAACAGCGATGCCACTTGCAAACTGCCATTCGTCGCAAACACTGCCACTCCCACCACGATCATGCCAATCAAAATCGTGCTAGCCAGCGCCTCTGCCAGTGGGCGCACAATCGTAATACTGCGAATTGCATGAATCTCAGTCCGGGCAATCTCGTCACTGGCCTGGTAAAACCGTTGCCGTTCAAAGTCCTGCGTTGCAAATGCTTGAACTGTGCGAATGCCATTAATAAATTCAGTCGCGATCGCGCTAAACTGTCCCCGTGCCGCTGAAACTGGGAAACTCGCCTCCCGCACCCGTCGATTTAAATTGCTCAACCCAACCACCGTCAGGCTAAACAACGCGATCGCCGCCAGCGACAATTGCCAGGAAATGTGAATCAGAATGAAGCCATAAACCAGCAACACCAACCCCTTTGTCAGCAGAAACCCAAAGGTCGAAATAAACTGGGTCAGTTGCCCTACCTCGCCTGTCAGGGTATTAAGTAAATCGCCCACTCGCGTTTTACCAAAAAAGCTAAAACTGAGCGCCTGCAACTGCTCAAAAATCTGCTTATAGAGGCGATTGACCAGACGCACGCGAGCCAACCCCAAATAAACCCCCGAAAGGTAGTTAAAAACAGCCCGGATCCAGGTAGAGAGAAGAATCAGAGCAGAAATCCGGTAGAGCTGATTCAGACTTGACTGATTGGTGCCCAAAATCCAAATATCAATCCACTCAACTCCTGACCGAATTGGCTGAGTATTGGGACTAACCAGGTTTTGCAGAAAAGCGAGTAAAAAGCCAATCCCAAACCCTTCAAAAATAGCAGCTAGCAGTGGGAACAGCAGAGCCAGCAGCACAATGCCAGGAAAATGGCGTAGTTCACGCAAAATCAGGCGATTATCTTTCCAGAAGCCCGTCGATTTAATCAACCGTTGCAGAACAAGGGGTCTCTTTAAATGCATGAGCCTCACCGCACAACACTAGACAGAACAAATCAGCAGGTTCACTCAATTCGAGCTAAGAACCCTGCAATACTCAACAAATGCCAAATGACTGTTGATTGGCATTGCCCTATGAGGCAGAAATAAACCCTGTTGCCAGACAAATCAGCTCAATTGGTCAGATTTGACCTTCACCTTGCCAGCAACCAAAACAGTCGCCAGAAAGGCCATCATTTCTACCCGTCTGGCTTGTTGACCAATCTGCCTTAACCCTGAGTACCTTTGATTTCATGTTGTGACTCTTCGTGAATTGCCTGCCTACATTTTCTGTAGCAGTATGGCGAATCAGGGCAATTACGAAAAAAATCTGTAGTCTTTACCAGAACTTGACAGACAACCGATTTCCACCATTCCAAAAAAATAACTTATAAAGGCAATCCCTTGGCCCGTCATCCCCCATAGGATCCCCATCCTCCCAAATCTGTACGGGTTTAGCATTCGGCCAATCATCTCTGATGATTCCCCTTTTTCTGCCCCGAATGCTAACCCCCTCCCCCCCGGATGCTAAATCCCTCTCCCCCTGCGATCGCCAAATCCTCTCCCAAATCTGTACGGGTATAGCATTCGGCTCACCATCTCTGACGGATCCCTTCCATTTCGCCCGAATGCTATACCCCTTCCCCTCCGGCTGCTAAACCTCTACAACCCTACCGCTTGGCATCTTCCGCTTGCGCCGATCCTTTCGCACTCCCCCCGCCATTTCATACTCATTACTATTTTTGCCGTACTTCGTCGCCACACCTAACAGCATGTGTTCCGATACATCACCCAACTTCCGCTCCATATCCACCACTTCATTCCGGGCCTTATCTGCATTTGCCAGCACCGTATTGTAATTGGCTAGACGATTTCGCATCTCCTCGATCAGCTCATTAAACTCTTCCAACGACAACCCTTCCCCCAACACCAGATCCGGGTCAATCGATCGCATACCCGCTGCTCGCACTTCTGCCTTATCTGAGATCTTGCAGCATTCTCAATAAGCCGATTCTAAGCGAGGTTTGAGGTCAATATCGAACCCAAAATGAGCCGCAATATCAGCGTGAGATTGGATGCGTTTGAGTAACTGAAACCAGATAATCGAAGGGAACAA
>DVDV01000393.1 GCA_015296075.1 Leptolyngbyaceae cyanobacterium M33_DOE_097
CCACAGCTGATTTAGAGCAGCAGATCTTGAGCTTCATTGACTACTTCAACCGCACCTTTGCCAAGCCTTTTGTCTGGAAGTTTAAAGGGTTTGATCAAGTCATCTAAGCTGGTCAGTCACTCCTGCTAGCCTGCACTAGGAACTTATATTCGCAACAGAAGCCTCTATAACCATTATGCGGGAGCGTATAGCTGGGGCAGTAGCGGCTTTAGCGGGGGTGGCTTTGGTGGGGGTGGCTCCGGAGGCGGTGCCGGAGGTGGTTGGTAGAGATGCTGAACTTAAAAAATCCCTGGCCAACAAAATTAGTAAGTTACAGGAACTCTTTGGGCAGAAAAAAGTCAAACTATCCGTAGGGTTTTGTTCAAAAAAATACATCTATGACGGTACGTTGGGCGATCGCGCTTACTTCTGCACTGCTCAGTTTAAGTGTAGTGTTCGGGGTTGAATTTGCCACTGCCAGGTCGTTGCAGCATTCACCTCGCCCCTTACTGCGATACACGCAACCGCTTTTTCCGAGCCAGCTCAATCAGACACCTGTACCTCAACCCATTCCCACCATTACAGAGGCATCGCTGCCAGAGCTGGAACGCCAGATTTTCGAGAAAGTGAATCAGTATCGCGTGCAACGTGGGATGCGGGCCTTACGCATTGACCCCCGCATTGCAGTCCAGGCCCGCGCCCACAGCCGAGCAATGGCTGATCGCCGCGTTCCGTTTGGGCACTACAACTTTAAGCAACGGGCACGCCAGGTTGACCGGATTATTTCAAGTCGTCGAGTTTCTGAAAATGTGGCTTACATTTTTAGCCACAATGACCCCGCTAAACGGGCTTTTGAAGGGTGGCTGCGGAGTGAGAGCCATCGACGAGCGATTGAAGACAACTTCAGCATTACGGGTATTGGAGTGGCAATGGGCGATCGCGGTGCGCTCTATTTCACTCAAATCTACGTTCGGCCTCGCTAAACTCTAAAGTTTGCTGACTTCCCACAAGAAGATGGATGGAGATAGATCCTCAGAATCGTCAAGATTTTGGGGATCTTTTGTCAAATTTGTTGCTTGAGTTCCGTTTTTGGACTCGCAGCCCTTCACTTGAAGGAATACGCTAATTTTTTGAAACTTGTCAGGATTTTGGTCGTCTGTCTGGGAAAAGAGGCTTTGTATCTACTCGTTACAAATGTCTCATTGCAAGGCATAATGTGTCCTAAATTTTGCAACGTCCCTGCTTCCTTACACCATGCACAATTACCAATCCCCTTCAGGCTCGCAGCCTGCTTCCCCGTTGATGAATCGCTTTGCTCGATCGCTGTTCATTGCGGCGGCTGGCGGATTAATCACAGCCACCTCTGCGATCGCCGATACCCTCTCAACTTGGCGCTTTGATGCCCAACAAAATCAGCTTGAGTTTGCTACAGATCAAAGTGTGCAGCCAGTTGCACAGCTGGTTCCGAACCCTGATCGAGTGGTGATTGATCTACCCGGAATTCGCCTCAAACGGCCCAAGATCAGTCAACCCGTAGGTGGAGCGATTCAAAATATTCGGATTGGACAATTCAATGCTTCAACTACCCGCTTAGTGGTTGAGCTGGCTCCTGGTTATCGGGTTGACCCACAACAGGTAAAGGTGACTCCTTCGAGTGCAATGCGCTGGAGCGTTAAACTGCCTCAACCCACCTTAGTCAATGCTTCTCCTGAAGTAACGCCTGGGGTAACAAACGACCAACCCATCGCGATCGCGGTTCCGCCTGCACCAGCCGACAGTTTTGGTGATCTGGTGCCGCAGGGAGCTTCTCTGACCTGGCTGAATGATCGCCTGGTAGCCCTCAACACAGGCAAGTTTGCCAGTTTGCGACCTGGCATGTACATTCTTGATTTGGATAATGGCAACCACATCAACATCGGGGGCGATCGCAATGTGCCCACGGCCAGCGTAATCAAACTACCGATCCTGATCGCCTTCTTTCAAGATGTGGATGCAGGCAAGATTCGCTTAGACGAAACCCTGACAATTACCCGCGATGTGAAAGCAGGCGGTTCAGGGTTTATGCAAGATCGTCCGATTGGCAGTAAATATACCGCCCTCCAAACCGTCACCAACATGATCATCGTGAGCGACAACACTGCCACCAACATGATCATCAAGCGAATGGGTGGATTTAATGCTGTAAACAGTCGCTTTCGGAGTTGGGGTTTAACCAATACGGTCGTTCGTAACTGGCTACCTGACTTAGGAGCAACCAATCGCACAACCGCTAGAGAGATGGTCACGCTGATGGCGATGTTAGAGACTGGTAAACTCCTTACCCCTAACTCTCGCAAACAGGCGATCGACATCTTGCAAAGGGTAAAAAACAAACGACTCCTGCCAGCCGGGTTAGGTTCAGGAGCCTCGATCGCCCATAAAACGGGGTATATTCGCTCAGTTTTAGGCGACGCTGGCATCATCTACATGCCGAATGGCAAACGTTATTTGGCAGCGGTGCTAGTTGAAAATAATTCGATTCCATCGGTTGCGCGAGTTTATATTCAACAGGTGTCTCGCATTGTCTACTCCTATATGCTTGAGTCGTCGAACCAACCAACTGCCACGCTTCCTCAAAGCGCAAACTCACAAACCGATGCAGCCATTCAAATCGATGCAGCGGCAGAAGTTGATGACTAATTCAAGCAGAAAACCTAGATGGAATAATTGAGTGCGCTGAACCAAACAAAAGAGTGAGGAAAACGTAAAAACTGACTTGAAAAGAGTCAAAGCGATCGACTCGGTTTAGACGTACCTCACTCTTTTGCAACCAACATGATGCGTGATGGCTCAACCGTTTCAACCAAAATGTGATTCAGTAGCTCAAAAATACTGTATTCAGGCGATTTCAGTCTTTCTCACTGTTTCATCGCATCATCTATTATGACGGATGAGGAAAAGCTACAGGCCAGAATCACTTAAAATTCCGATGTAGAAAATTTTGATGCACCAAACAGAAAAGGGCTTTATATGTATCTTAAAATGCGCCTTTTTTAGCTAAAACAACCATGATGGTTTTAAGAATCAGGATCAAATCGTAGGTAATTGTCCATTGCTTTTGATATTCAATGTCCATTTTGACGATGTCTTCAAAGTCAATCACGTTTGAGCGCCCGTTTACCTGCCATTCACCCGTAATACCAGGTTTAACATTGAGACGTTGCCAGTGATGCCGTTCATATTGAAAGACCTCGTCTAACGTGGGTGGGCGTGTACCAACGATACTCATTTCGCCACGCAAAACATTCCAAAATTGAGGCAATTCATCCAGGCTTGTACGGCGTAGAAACCGCCCAACACGGGTTACACGGGGATCGTTGCGGTTCTTAAAAATTCCACCTTTGGCCTCATTATTGACCAGGTGCTTGAGTTTGTCAGCATTTGCCACCATTGAGCGAAACTTCCAAATGCGGAATGTTTTGCCGTGTAACCCACACCGAATTTGGCTATAGAAAATCGGCCCTGGGTTGTCAAGCTGAATCGCGATCGCCACAGGCACAAAGATCACAGCTACAATCCCAAGCCCTACCAGCGCACCCACAATATCAATTAGCCGCTTGAATTGAGATTGCACCGAACAATGAGTTTCTTTCGGCAAAGGGCTAAACGTCGCAACCTTTTGTGGGGTGGATATAACCTTCCTCACTGAAGTGGGCGGAGTATCCCCTTTCAGAGAAGTGTTCGTAAGTGAAGACCTGGGTAAAGTAGTCACGTTTTATACCATGATTGCTAAATAAAGTAAGTACTCTTACAATAAGCAATCTCACCAGGTCACAGGCTCACACTGTAGTGACATTTGCTCAATCTTTTATTTGAGTCTGGCTCTGTAAAGCTTTTGTGTTGTTGCAATAAATTCTCTCAGGAAAATCTCAGTAGTTACAGGCAGGCTTCAGGTATACACTGAGTTCTAATAAATACGTTTTTCAGTGATTAAAATAGAAGCCGTTGGTTTTCAAGAGCCGCTGGTAAGATGAGGCGTTGTCCAAGATATTGAGAGACAGCCATTGCTCCATAACGGTTGAGATGACTGGGATCAACATAGTAATGATGCTGGGTTGGCCACTGCGATCGCAAATCATAAAACGTCAGCAATCCGTAGTTGGCAAAGCGCTGCATAAAACGGCTGAACTGTTGCTCGTAGGTGGTTCGTGCAGAATCTAAGTAGACTCTTGTGAGTGGCAGATTGACATACACTACGGGCACTTTATGACTCCGAACATGCCGGAGCGTATTACGAAAAGCAGTTGTTTGCCTGCCATTTAAGTTAAACGCGCGATAGTCGCCATCATAAATTCCCGCGACACGTGGAAACTTTTGAAAATAAGTGGTTGGGTTAAACCGTTTAAATACTGGCTCAAACCCAGCATTACCTTGACTTTCAAGTAGTTCTGGGGCGACAGGTTCAACGGCTTTCACTAACACAGCCTTTGGCTGCTCACACACAGAACTGGCTTGAGGTTCGTTAGCAACCCCCGCAATCTCACTTAGGAGAGCGGTAAAGCGCAAAAGCGGCTCAACAAAATCCGTGCAGAGTTGCTGAATCTCAACTACTTTGGGCGCAACCGGAATCGGACGTGTCCCCGACAGCAGCAGTCGATACCCCGGTGAAACGGTTAGCTTTTCATAGGTGCGATCGCGCCGCCCACTGTTAAAAGCTCTCGATCCGTCGGCCCAAATGATCAACTTTGGCAGTTGCTCAGGTGGCAATAAGCGCCGCAGCACCACATCCACCACTTGAGCCGTTGCCCCATTAATCCCAAAGTTATAAATCCGAAAGTTAGGATAGCCCCGCTTTGCCAACGCTTTTTGCAGCGCGATTGGATCTACACCCCAAAGCGCCCGCGAGCTACCCACAATTAAAATGTCAGGGGCACCAAACTTATTGATATAAGCGACGTATTCGAGCAGTTGTCGATCAAGCTGCTCACTATAAAACGAAGGAAAAGGCTCAGGTGCCGCTTCAGCATCTTGCTTAGGAGTTTTGATTGAAGAGGCAGAGTCAAGCGGTGCGCGATCGCCAGAATTTGCCACTGCCACAGGTGCCGTTAAACCAAGGCCACCTAGCAAACAAGTGGCGATCGCCAGTTTTGGTAGTGTGCGCTTCAGCACCTTGTTCATGCCAATTAACCCTGCTTTTCAAGCTGCTAACCTGCTGCCCCTGACAATCATCATACTGGATCCAGTTTTACGATCGGGGCAGGCGATGCTCCGGTTCTGACCAATCAACCCAGTCCCCTTCTGTCTTCTCCGCTCTCCTCAAACGCTCAGGGATTTTTGCCTAAAACTGGGATGCCCCATGGCAGCAGTGTATTCTGTACTATGGACAAAATTGTGAATGCTTCTGAGGGCTAATTGTGCTGGATCTTAAGCTGATTCGTGAAAATCCTGAACAGGTGCAAGCCAAACTTAACTCGCGAAATGGAGACTACTCCGTTCAATCCGTGCTAGAGCTAGATGCTAAACGTCGCGAGTTAGAACAGCAGCGATCGCAGCTTCAAGCCCGCAGTAATGAAATTGGCAAACTGGTTGGGCAACAGATCAAAGCGGGGGCTGACCCAAATGGGGCAGACGTTCAGGCGCTTAAAGAAGAAGGAAACGAGCTAAAAGCGACGCTGGCAAACCTAGAACCGCAAGAAAAAGAACTCAAAGCACAAATTGATGCTTTGTTGTTGTCTTTTCCGAATTTACCTAGCGACACAACCCCAGTAGGTGCAAACGAAACCGAGAACGTCGAAGTTCGGCGGTGGGGCGATGAATACAAACTGCAATATGACGTGCTGCCCCATTGGGAAATTGGCGAAAAATTGGGGATTCTCAATACTGAGCGGGCAACCAAAGTGGCTCAAAGTCGGTTTGTGATGCTGTTAGGGGCAGGGGCGGCACTGGAGCGATCGCTGATTCAGTTCATGTTGACAGAGCAAATCAACGCAGGCTATCTAGAAGTCCTGCCACCTTTTTTGATCAACTCCACGTCACTGACCGCTACCGGACAGTTGCCTAAGTTTGCTGAAGAAAGCTTCAAATGTAGCGATGATGATTTGTGGCTAGCACCCACTGCCGAGGTGCCAGTGACCAATCTGTATCGCGATGAAATTTTGAATGCCGATCAACTACCCATTTATCACTGCGCTTACACCCCCTGTTTCCGCAGAGAAGCAGGTAGCTATGGCCGCGATACACGTGGCTTAATTCGTCTGCACCAGTTCAACAAAGTCGAACTCGTCAAGCTGGTGCAACCCGAAACCTCTGAGCAAGAGCATGAAGCGCTCGTTCAAAATGCGGAAGCAATTTTGCAAAAGCTGAAGCTGCCGTACCGAGTTATCGAACTCTGCACAGGCGACCTTGGCTTTGGAGCGGCTAAGTGTTACGACCTTGAGGTTTGGCTACCCTCATCAGGCACCTACCGAGAAATCTCAAGCTGCTCTAATTTTAGAGATTTTCAGGCGCGACGTGGCAACATTCGGTTTAAGGAGACTGGTCAAAAAGGTACCCAATTCGTTCATACCCTGAATGGCTCTGGCTTAGCGGTCGGTCGAACGATGGCGGCCATCTTAGAGAATTACCAGCAGCCTGATGGCAGTGTTCAAATTCCTGAAGCACTGCAACCCTATTTGGGTGGTAAAACGACGCTCTAAATCTGGCTTTCACCGACACCGGGAGATGGCTGTGGGGTTGCACTGGGAGTTGGTGCAGCTCCCGGAGCTGTCCCTGTCATCTTGTTATAGATGTGCCGTGACAGCTCCGGCAGAATGGTTTCACTGCGGCTATACTTTTCGTCGTCACCAAAGATAGTCACGACATAGGACGCGCTGCGATCAGGCGTTTCAACAAAAGCAACCTCATGGCGCGTCTTGGTGGTATAGCCAATCTTGCCAGCAAAGATTGTGTTAGGTGGCAAAAATTCGCCTAAGAAACCCGCTACACAGTTGAGCGGGTCTTTCTTCCACACTTCGGGGCGTAGATCGCGCTTTAGCAAGGCAACCATCGCTTTACTATGCTCACCGGAGACAGCTAAACCGTTGTAAATGTCATACATCAAGCGAGAAGCCTGGTTGGTCGTAACCCGACTGCGCAACATTTGACCATTTTGGTCTTTCAATTGCGTCTCTCGTCCGGTTGGGCCTTCCATACCCAGTGAATAAACGGGGTAGTTCTTTTGCGCAACATAAAGGCCATCAAACCCCGACTTCTGGAAGAACTCATTAATATACATCCGCTTATCGAACCAGGTCTTGAAGTCGTTACCCTCAAGCATGCCGCCTGATTCTGCCCCAGAGATGCGATCGATGACTCGGCTGGCTGCATCGTTATCTGAATACACAACCATTGCGCTCATGTCGCTGTCATATTTGGGATCAGGCTTGAGCGTGCCCTCGTTTACCTGAGCAAACGCCATCACCATCCAAAAGAACTTCGCAACACTTGCGGGATAGCGCAGCAGGTCACCCTTGTGATCCGCAATTTGGTTGTTCTTTAGATTGATGACGGTAATAGAAAGATTTTCAGTGTCAAAGCCCTTTTGCTTAGCCAGATCAACAGCACTATTAACAACTGTCTGCAACTCCTGACTCTTGTCAAGTGTAGGAGGTTGACGCACGTTATAAACCAGCTTGTTATTGACATAAGCTGGTGGTGGAGCTGTTGGCAGTGGAGTAGGGGATGGCTTACTGGCAGTAGCAGACGGATTAGAGGGTTTTGAGCTGGTAAATTGCTTGAGCGAAATAGTGGTGCCGACCAAAACAGCGATACCCACCATCGCGACTAAGCCCGAAAACAGCTTTCGCCCCATTCGGTTAGAGCGATTTGTGACTCGACGACGGCGACGAGCACCTGGCTGAGCCGGAGCAGAAGCAGCTTGACGTGGCTTTTGACCAGATGGTTGACGATTACCCCAGCTAGGGTTTTGCGGTGGAACACGCAAAGTACGGGGAGCTGCTTCACGTTGAGGCAACGGAGGTGCTTGATGGTTCGGCCGTGCTTGCGGGGGCCGAGATGCAGCAGTCCCTGAGGAATTCACACGTTGTTTCACGACCTGGCGTTGTTCTAATTGTTTACGAAGTTGAATCGTTTCAGCCTTGAGCTGCGAAATTGTTCGACGTGCCCGTGAAAGCTCTGACCTCAGGCGCAGTTCTTGCTGACTGGATGTTTCTGGTGTTCGCTTAGCAGGTTGGCGCACGATTAATATCTTTAAATAGAGAGGTTATTTAGTGGACTTTAGCAGTCTTTCCGGAACGCCCGCCCCGTGGGAAATGCACTAATCCATAATTGTTAGCAGTAATATACAGCAAGTTCCGGATTTGTGTAATTTTTCTTTTTGGGCTAATACGATTGTATTCCACTCTTTCAGCAGCATCTTACCTACCCCGCAGGCATCGTAATTAGAAGCATGGAGGAACAGACTCTACTTTCTCGATGACTCCGTTACAATAAGTGAACGTTGTTTAAGAGTCTGCTATGTCTGTTCTGGCTGCGATCGCCGTTCTTGCCCTGCTGATTGTTGTGCATGAGCTGGGGCACTTCAGTGCTGCTCGTCTACAAGGCATTTACGCCAATCGATTTTCGATTGGTTTCGGTCCAACTTTACTGAAATATCAGGGAAAGAATACAGAATACGCCCTTCGAGCTTTTCCTCTAGGGGGGTTCGTTGGTTTTCCTGATGATGATCCAGAAGCCTATGGGCTTGATCCTCGTGATCCAAACTTGCTCAAAAATCGACCCGTTATGGATCGGGTGATTGTCATCAGTGCAGGCGTGATTGCCAACCTCTTGTTTGCTTACCTTTTGCTGGTGACCCAAGTTGGGATCAGTGGAATTCAAGAATTTAAGCCAGCGCCGGGTGTCTTGGTTCCTGCTGTTAAAACTGAGCTGAGTTCGGCGGCGGCCAAAGCAGGAATCCAAGCCAACGATGTGATTCTTGCAGTCAATGGTAAGTCGTTAGGGGCTGACCGCGAGGCAATTCAAACCCTCATGAGCGAGATTCAAAATAATCCGAGTCAGGCGCTCAAAGTAGAGATTCAACGAGACGGACAGAAACTGGCTCAACCTTTGACTGTAACCCCCATCTTAGGGGAAGACGGCAAAGGCAAGATTGGGGTTCAACTCTCTCCTAACGGCACCATCGATCGCCGCCGAATCACAAACCCGATTGAGATTCTGACAACGGCTGCCACCGAGTTTCAACGCATTACCGTGCTGACGGTGCAAGGCTTTGGTCAACTGCTGACCAATTTTGGTCAGATGGCCGATCAGGTTGCGGGTCCCGTCAAAATTGTCGCTGAAGGTGCAAAGTTAGCGAATTCTGATGCCACCAATCTGATTACTTTTGGTGCCCTCATCAGCATCAACCTGGCCATCATTAACATCCTCCCCTTGCCTGCCTTAGATGGGGGGCACTTAGCGTTTTTGCTAATTGAAGCTTTGCGTGGCAAACCCGTTCCCAACCAGATTCAAGAAGGTGTGATGCAGACCGGATTGATGCTGTTGTTGGGTTTGGGGATTTTCTTGATCATTCGTGACACCGCTAACCTGATTCCCCAGTGACCAAAAAGAAGCGCGCGATCGCCATTCTTGATCGTCTCAAAACTCTGTATCCAGATGCCACCTGCTCACTGGATTACGAAACCCCCGTTCAACTCCTTGTCGCAACGATTCTCTCAGCGCAATGTACCGATGAGCGCGTCAACATGGTGACTCCGGCACTCTTTGCTCAGTTTCCTGATGCAGCTGCTTTGGCAAGTGCCGAGATCGAAGAAATTGAGCAGTTGATCCGCTCAACTGGCTTCTACCGGAACAAGGCGAAAAACATCCAGGGTGCGTGTCGCCGCATCATGGAAGCTTACGGTGGCGAGGTGCCGCAAACCATGGAAGATTTGCTATCGCTACCAGGGGTGGCACGCAAGACGGCAAACGTGGTTTTAGCCAATGCGTTTGGCATCAATATGGGTGTCACCGTCGATACTCACGTCAAACGCCTGAGTTATCGACTGGGGCTGACAAAGCAGACAGACCCGGTTCGAGTTGAGCGCGATTTAATGCCGCTGCTCCCCCGACCTGACTGGGAAAACTGGTCGATTCGGCTGATTTATCATGGTCGGGCTGTTTGCATGGCCCGCAATCCCCAGTGCGATCGCTGCCAGTTAGCTGACCTCTGCCCTTCGGCCAACAAAGTCACCCCGGCTAAAAAGGTTGCCCCGACAAAGGCAAAAGCGGCCAACTCGCGATCCGGCGGACGACTGCGGAAAACCGCAACCACCTCATAATTTTTTTCAGAAACCTACCAAATAAGCCTCTGTTTAGGTTATTATAGGTGACTGTGTCTTTGAATCTGTAGAAAAGCATCCGAGAATATTCATGGCAAAGAAAAGCATGATTGAGCGCGATCGCAAGCGGGATCGACTCATCGCTAAATACGCAAAAAAGCGCGAAGAACTGAAAGAAGCTTTTGCAAACGCTGAGAACCAGCAAGAGAAGCTTGAAATTCATCGTAAGTTGCAGCAGTTGCCTCGCAACAGCAACCCGACTCGCCACCGCAACCGCTGCTGGGATACAGGTCGTCCTCGCGGTGTTTACCGCGATTTTGGTTTGTGCCGTCACTCCCTGCGCGAAATGGCACACCAAGGTTTGTTGCCTGGTGTTGTGAAGTCTAGCTGGTAGATTGGCGCTTGATTGATTTAGCTTTGATTCAGCAGGTCTAGGTTCGTTTGCACCGCCTGCTGAATTTTTAGTGTCAAATCATTGACCGTTTTGCCGCGATCGCTCCGATACTGCTCAAACCAATCCTTCAGATTAATTGGCTCACCCACCTTTAAAACCGCCTTGCGAAAGCTCTTGGGGGGTGGTTGGTCGATGTCGAAGACCTCTCGTTCGAGTCGCACAAGGGTGTCTAAAAACCGCTCCGGCGTTGGGTTCTCGGCTACGTAACCATCATAAATGGCATCAAAGTTGAGCAAACGTTTGACTGACTTTTCGAGAAGTCGGTATTTTCTGAGTGACTCACTCGCTGCGTCTGTTTCTGTAGATTCTGCCGACTCTAACGCATCTGCTCGCTGCTTTAAGGCATACTCAATCCGATAGGTTCGTTCTCGGAGCGCCTCCGCCGAATTGATCGGCAATCCTAATGCTCGTTCACAATGGGCAAGTACCTGTTCGCGCAGACGTTCAATCCGCTCGTTCCACGACTTTGACGCCACATCAGACGAGTGCATGCCATAGTCTTGCTCAACTTTGACCAGCACCTTTTGGGCGATCGCGCGTAATCGTTGGTAGTTATCAGCCTTTACTGGAGTTATCCCCAGAGATCTTTCTAGCTGGGCCATCGTCTGCCTAATCACACGGGTCATGTCACGCCGATAGAAGTATTTGATCGCGACAGGCACTACATACAAATCGGGGATTGGCTCACCCTGCTTAGCAAATCGGTTCAGCGCTTGAAAGGCTAACTGCACGCCACCCGCCCGAAACGGCATGACTGTATCATTTTGAAATGAGCAACCCCCTTCCGGGAAAATCACCAGGTGGCACCCAGGCTGAGTCAACAGGTCAATTGTCTGAGCGATACTTGCCCGATCAGACAGTCCACGGCGAATAGAGTAGACCCCAATTCCCTGAAAAAAGGGTGCTAGAGGACTGTCAAACAGCTCTACTGCCGATAAAAAGTAAAAATTCTCGCCTGTCACCCCTGACAGCAAAAAGCTCACAACCGGATCCTGGAACGTCGGGTGGTTAGGCAACAGCAACACGCGATCGCGGCGCAACTCAGAAAGAATCCGCAAACTATCATAGTCAGCCTCTAGCCAGATCCGCTGAGTCACAAACGCCCACGTTGGAGCCAAAAACTGAGCTAAACGCACTAACGGTAACTTTCGCCGAGGCGGATAAAAGTCTCGTTCTACCTTACCCACGTGTTCACACTACCCATGCAATCAAATTGTGCTATCAGCATCGACGACTTACTGCCCACAACAGCGATCAATGCCCAGGCTATCTAACAACAAATCACCAACCGCGTTCGCGACGGCAAATTCGCTAAAGAAACTTTTTGAAAAATCAAACATCTCCATCTCGGTGACGATCGCAATCACTAACGCTCCTAGGTCATTTTCCCCTTCCATCCGTTGTCGCACAAAGATTTGGGACGCTCGTAGGGCAATCTCTGCATTCACCGCTTCTGGAATAAACTCTTGATTGAGCCAGTTTTGCAGCGACGCTCGGAGCCACTCTCCCTCTTGCTCAGGGTTATGGGCTGGCGGCAGCGTAATAGGTGGAATTACGTCAGACATGCTTCAGGTGATGGAAAACCAATCTTGATCACCAGTTTACGCGCTTGCACCCCATCCTGGTCGATCTTGCAACACACTGTGAATCAGGAAACAGGTTTCTGCGGCCTTTATTTTGTCAGACTTGCTAAAAATTGGTAGTTGGATCAGGCAAAATGCCGCTTGTAGGCAATTTTGATATGGTGAGAAAAGCAATCGACCCATCAACGGAGGTTCCCATGCAGCAAACCCAAGGTCATCCAGGTTGGCACTCACTTCTGTCAGGGAGTAGCGCGATCGCCCTGGTCATGCTTTCTGGATCGGCATTTGCTCAAGAGACAGCTCCTGCCTCACCAATTGAGCAACAGTTGCAGACAGGTTGTTTAGCTGGGACTTCTGCCAATCAGTTTGAGGGCGATCGCCCCGTTACCCGCTATGAGTTTGCCGCCGGACTGAATGCCTGCCTCCAGCAAATTGAAGCTCAACTGGCACAGCCGAAATTTGTCACCCGCTCTGATTTAGAAACAGCGATTCAACAACAAGAGGAACTGAATCAGCAACTCCGGGAACTGAATTCTCGCTTAGACGCGATTGCGGGTGACGAAGAACCATCCGCGCAACCCTAAGCCATCGCCTTTTTCCCCCGCTAGAGCGAATCAAGCTATTCCTGTGTGATTGACCAAGCGAATGCTGACACGCCCTCACCTCTCCACCACTGAGCAACTCTTGCAAACGGCGATCGCGCCCCAGGCCAACCAACTCGACCATGATCCAAAAGCGTTGTTTGAAGCGTTTCAGCTTTTGGGGCAGCACCATTTGCTTGGTTTACGCATCTCTCAAACCTGGGGTGGGGCAGAACTTGCTGATCCTGAGTTTCGCCAATTTCAAGAATTGTTTGCCCGCTATTCTGGAGCCTTAGCGTTTTTGCAAGCCCAGCACCAAAGCGCAGGCACACTTCTGTCAAAAAGTGACAACTCAATCCTGAAGCGATCGCTACTGCCCGATATGGTGACTGGCAAAGTCGGAGTCGGCATCAGCTTTTCTCACTTACGGCGAGCCGATTCACCGTTGAAGGCGATCGCGAGTGCGGGTGGTTATGAATTTAGCGGGCAAGCGCCCTGGGTCACAGGTTGGGGCTGCTTCCAGTGGTTTATTGCGGCAGCTCGTTTACCCGATGATCAGGTGGTGTATGGGCTAATTCCTTTGCAAAACCAGACTCAAGCACAGGGAGAACTCATTTGCCGAGAACCCCTGGCACTTGCGGCTCTGACAGCGACAAACACAGTTGTGGTTGAGTTTTATGATTGGTTCGTACCCGCAACTAATATCGTTACCCTTCGCCCTCTATCAGAGCTTGCAAAGAGCGATCGGCTCAATGTGTTGCAGCATAGCTTCTATGCTCTGGGGTGTGCCCAGGCAGGTTTGGATTTGTTATTAACAAAACAGCACCAACGCCAAAACGAAGAACTGGCTCATGTTTACATGCACCTCCTCCACGAGTTGAGCGACTGTCGCCAGGCGATTTATGCTGCACAACCCGAACTCAACCCGTTTGCAGAGCTATTAGAGCTACGGGCACGGGCGATCGCCCTGGCCGTTCGATCTGCCCATTCTGCCGTAATTGCCAGCGGTGGCGCAGCAAACAACCTGGAGCATTCGGCTCAACGCATTTTTCGAGAAGCAATGGTCTTCTCAGTCACCGGACAAACCGAAGCCGTAATGGTAGCCAGCCTTAAGCGGTTGTTGCAGTAACTCATCCTTCACTGTGTTACTAGAACCAGTTATTTTAGCGGAAAGAGAATAATTGGGTGCCAGCTTCGACGCAGTAACTCGGCTGCAAAGCTGGGTCCTGGTAGAGGAATTTTCTTAGTCAGATCTCCAGAGGAAGTAACTATTGCACTCACATCCGCCATTTGAGCAGCGCTTAAAATCTCAGTTAGCGGATCCCCCTGGCGTACCTCGGCTGGGTCAACCTCTACTTCAAGAGAAGCAAGGTCATCCCGAATCTTATCCAAAATTTGAAATGCCTCTTTTGCACGCACCTCAACTGGCACAGCCCGGTCTGCATCCACAACCCAACATAGGTGTAACCGCTTTAGAGGCTTACTGACGCTATTTGTGACCCGCTCTTTGATTTGTTCAATAAATGAGCGAGAAACATCACTGTTATCAAAGGGAATCAGCAAACAGCGAAATAGGTGCTGACAGCGCAGAGCTAACTCTTCAGAGGTATATGTTGAGATGAGCTGAGGACGCAGCACCATAATGGGCACAGCCACTTTTTGAAAGACACTCATCGCCGTACTGCCAAACAGTTTTTCGGTCAACAGGTTCCGGATGGGTGTGCCAAGTATGATCAGGTCTGATTTATATTTTTGGGCAGCTTGGGCGATCGCGTCACAAGGCTTGTTGCCTGATTCAACATCGACAAATACCTCCACCTGACCGTTGGCATTGTCTAACGCAGGCTGAAGTAACTTGCGGGCTTGCTCAAGCTTCTTCTGATCAGGCGCAGGAATGGTGATTCCTCCATCAAACGGCACCACATGTAAAAACGTGATTTGCTTAATGCCTGTTGCCGCAAGGTCAGAAACAAAGTTGACAAGGCGATGGTTTCCATCATTAAAGTCTGTGCAGATCAACAGGCGCTGAAACATAGATAGGTTCTCAAAACTTTTCTCGTGATTCTAAAACTCTATACGTATTACCCGTTTTTCCAAACCAAAAAATATCATGTTTCTTTGAAAACTCGGTTTGAAAGCTCAAAATCAGCAAGACTTAGCGTCAATTAACTTCAAATTAAGAAAAAGCAATCGTTAATACAGACTTACGGATAAGCCATTATTTGAGTTAATATACATGGCTGACGCAAACGCTTCGAGTCGTCCCTATGCTCAGAGCTTCAAAACCCGATCTGACTCTCAACTCAGCTGCAAACATCACAGAGCAAGCCAGACATGCGAGATTCAGACAAATTTTAGGTAAGCCTTAAAAACCTGATGTATTCAGCGATCAAACATCTAGCAACAAGATTAAATTTTGGGTAGCGACTTATTACAATAAGATCTGCTTTTTAACATCTTCCTGACTGTCTAAAAATTTACAACACAAGCAACGTAGGAAGGGCTGAGCAAAATACTTTTTCAGTCTAGAAGCACTCGCAGCAAGATTCAGACTTCAACTTACAATCGATCCGATTCAACTTACTCAATGGATCTTGAACTCAATCAGTCAAATAGTACAAACAAGAATATAAAAAGAAATGACTTTGGGTTAGTGGGAGAACAACCCCTTTACCCCCAGCTACTTTCCTTCAAGAACTTAGCAAGAGATAGAGGCTGATTCTTTAATCAGTTAGATGGCAACTTGCTTCGTTAAATCACGAATCAAATTATCCTTGACCATTAGCAGATGAGTCATTTTCAAAAGCAACTCAAGCGCTTGTTCACGGCTCATGTCTTGAGTTTGCTGCTGCAGGCGACAAACCTCAAACTGCTGCTCTAAGCTTAGTTCGAACGCATGGGGATCTAACATAACTCCTCCGTAGAGAACAGTAAACAACGTGGAAATTAACCTTCAAAGCCAAACGACTGGATCGGGACTTGCTTCATCAGACTCCGAATAACGTTGTCTTTGAGCATGATCAGGCGAGAAGCCTGAACGAGCGTATCTGCCAGTTGCTCTTGGCTCATGTTCCGAGCTGACTCCTCCATTAAGCGCATTTGAAATTGCTGCTCAACTGTTAAGTCATAGGATGTCGGTTCCATAGACATCTCCTTCCAAATGAGAGAGTAGGTAGAGAGTAACGTGTTGCCCTGCCCAGAAATGGGTAGAACTTTCTACAAGCTGTGATCACTTATTCCCCAGATAGTTCCCTAGTAAAAGGAAAAAGTATCTTTGCTCTTGTAACAAAGTATAACAACCGTTTGACAAATAGAGCATACCCCCCTCGGTAGTATTTTTTGTCTCCTATATGACAGACATGCAAAAAACGAGACGATTTTTACGCTTTTTAAATATTTTTTAAGATTGCATGAACGCTTGTATTAGTTTCTCAAATAATAGCGATTGAGAGATCAAAACCCGACAAAAAGAGTCGGGTTTGTTTGACGAGGCGTAATGCTCGTGTTAGCATCAGCCAAACTGAAAGAATGCCTTGCTAACCCTAATTAAAGAGAGCTAGAGATTACGCCATGACTGTCGCAACCCAAACTAAAACTGCTGCAACGTTTCGCGCTTTGAAATGTAAAGAATGTGGAGCCGAGTATGAACCCAAGGCGACCCACGTTTGCGAGTTCTGTTTTGGCCCTTTAGAGGTTGCTTACGATTACAACGCAATCAAGCAGTCGGTTACTCGCGAAAGCATTCAAGCAGGTCCTAACTCAATCTGGCGTTATCGCGAGTTTCTCCCTGTTACCAGCACTGACCCCATCGACGTTGGCACGGGCATGACCCCATTGCTGCAAGCCAATCGGTTAGCCCGTCGGCTCGGTTTGAAAAAGCTCTACATCAAGAACGATGCCGTCAACATGCCCACCCTCAGCTTCAAAGATCGGGTAGTATCGGTTGCTTTGACACGGGCACGTGAGCTTGGCTTCTCAACGGTTTCTTGTGCTAGCACTGGCAACCTGGCAAACTCAACTGCGGCGATCGCGGCTCATGCCGGGTTAGACTGCTGTGTTTTCATCCCTGCGGATCTAGAAGCGGGTAAAGTCATTGGCACCTTAATCTACAGCCCCACAGTGATGGCGGTGCAAGGCAACTACGACCAGGTCAATCGTCTCTGCTCAGAAGTCGCTAACACTCACGGTTGGGGGTTCGTCAACATTAACCTGCGTCCCTACTATTCCGAAGGTTCTAAGACTTTAGGTTACGAAGTTGCTGAGCAACTGGGCTGGCAACTTCCCGATCACATCGTGGCACCTCTGGCATCGGGTTCTCTCTTCACCAAGATTTACAAGGGCTTCCGCGAGTTTGTTGAAGTGGGTCTGGTAGAAGACAAGGCCGTGCGGTTTAGCGGTGCACAAGCAGAAGGTTGTTCGCCGATCGCCCAGGCATTTCGCGAAGAGCGCGATTTCATCTCTCCAGTGAAGCCCAGCACGATTGCTAAATCCATTGCGATCGGCAATCCAGCAGATGGTGTTTATGCGCTCGACATCGCGCGTAAGACTAACGGCAATATCGAGTCCGTAACAGATGCTGAAATTGTTGAAGGGATTAAGCTTTTGGCAGAAACCGAAGGTATCTTTACCGAAACTGCAGGCGGCACAACTGTTGCTGTGCTGAAGAAACTGGTTGAAGCTGGCAAGATCGATCCAGATGAAACAACTGTGGTCTACATCACTGGCAACGGCTTAAAGACTCAAGAAGCGATTCAAGGTTACATTGGCGAACCTCTCACCATTGAACCCAAACTCGATAGCTTCGAGCGGGCGCTTGAGCGTTCTCGCACCCTTGAGCGCTTGGAATGGCAACAAGTTTTGGTTTAATCTAGATTTTCTGAGTTGGGGAGTTTCTAAACGGTAGGCTTCAAAGTTAAACCGCGCCGTTCGGTTAGCTCCCCATCCTACACTGTGTGCTTTTATCCACTCTTTATCTTTGATTGAGTTTTCTGTTCCATGAGCGTTAAAGTTTTAATTCCCACACCGTTGCAAAAGTTGACTAATGATCAAGCGACGGTTGAATGCAAAGGTGCCACGATCGCTGAGTTGTTAGACGATCTTGAGCAAAACTGCCCTGGCATTAAAGACCGTCTGTGTGATGAAAGCGGACAACTGCGTCGGTTTGTCAACTTCTATGTCAATAGCGAAGATATTCGCTTTTTAGATGGTCCCAATACGACTTTAAGTGATGGAGATGAGGTCAGCATCGTACCTGCGATCGCGGGTGGTTGAGTTGCCTTTGGTGACACGCCTTGTCACAATGAGGCTATGACTTCTGAGCAATCATCTTCTCAAGAACCCCAAACTCCCAAGCCGACTTGGAAGACTTGGGTAGAAAATTTTCAAATCGTGGCGATCGCCCTGGTACTGGCTCTATTGATTCGTACCCTGGTCGCTGAGCCGCGTTATATTCCCTCTGATTCAATGGTGCCAACTTTGCTGGTGGGCGATCGATTGGTAGTTGAAAAAGTATCCTACCGTCTAGATCCGCCCCAGCGAGGTGACATTGTTGTATTTGACCCACCCCCACAACTGCAAGCGCGAGGTTACGCACGCGATCAGGCATTTATCAAGCGCGTGATTGGCACCCCCGGAGAGACAGTTGAAATTCGAGGGGGCAAAGTTTTAATTGATAACCAACCGCTGGTTGAGTCTTATATTGCAGAACCGCCCGATTACGAGATGCCGCCTGTCAGGGTGCCAGATGCCAGCTATTTTGTCATGGGCGACAACCGTAATAACAGTAATGATTCTCATATTTGGGGCTTTTTACCTCAAAGTAATGTGATTGGGCGTGCCATCTTCCGATTTTTTCCATTCAGTCGAATTGGCAGCATCCGCTAAATCTTCAGCCTCTTTTTAACCTGAGAGCGCTACGATCGCAAAAAACAAGATTCACAGCGATGCAACATCCACTCACCCGTCGTCGCTTTCTGCTGAGTGCCGCTGGCTTTACTTTCGTAAGTTCTCAATTGCCCCAGAGAGTTTTAACGATGACTGCGCCTCCCCAGTTATTAACCGACCCGTTTTTGCAGTTGCCAACCTCCACATCGGTACGAGTCGTTTGGTTCACAGAGTTTCTTGGTCAACAACACACGGTCAATTTTGGGGCTAACTTTAAGCAGGTTGTGACGGCTCAGACTATCCAGTTAAGTCGCGTTGCCGAAGATGCCGACTCCAACTTAGCAACGCCGCTGAAGGAATTAACCCGACGTGTCATTTGGCGACATGAGGCTGAAGTCACAGGTTTAGCACCCAATCAACGGATTCCTTATCGGGTCACCAGCATCCGAGAAGATGGGGTTGCTGTCACCAGCAATGAATTTTCACTGGCTCCTGCACCTGCTAAAGGTACGCCACTCAAAATTTTGTTGACCTCGGATCATCAACTGAAACCGATGGTTACAGCCAACTTGCAGAAGGTCGCCGAAACAATTGGACAATTAGATCTGGTATTGTTTGCGGGGGATTTGGTCAATATTCCGGATCGCGCGTCGGAATGGTTTGATGACTCCCGGCAGGGGGCTTTCTTCCCCGCGTTGCAAGGGCGTGCCCAGTTTGCCCTCGAAAAAAATGGCGTGACAACGACCTATCAAGGTGCGCCAATCATTCAGCACACACCGATGTATACGGCGATCGGGAACCATGAGGTGATGGGGCGGTTTTCAACGATCGCACGCTTACGAGATCAATTTGGCAATGCCTATCCGCGTCAAATTGCAACCCAACAAGCAGATGCAAAAGCGGTTCCTATTTTTCGCGAGTTTGATCAACCATCAACGATCAAAATTCAGATCAATGCGAGCGATCGCGATCGATGGATTAAAAACAATTCATTCAACACAGATACTTACGAAGAATTGTTTACGCTACCTACAAGCCGGACAGGTGGAAAACGCTATTACTCCACAACATTTGGTGACGTTGCGTTGATTGTTCTTTACATCACAAATGTCTGGCGCACACCGAATATTAAGACCAACGAAAAGGGTAAATATCACGAAGGCGATAAGACCCGTCAAGACCCTGAAAATTGGGGTTGGGGGCAGTTTGTTTTTGAGTCGATTCAACCTGGTAGCGAGCAATATCGGTGGCTTGTTCGAGAACTTGAAAGAGCAGAATTTCAGCAAGCCAAATATCGGATTGTCATGTTTCATCATCCCCCCCATTCTTTGGGTGAGAATAGTGTTCCAGCTTACACAGACCCCAAACCCAAGATTGAACGGAAAGGTAGAAGTGTTCAATCAGTACGGTATGAGTATCCCAAAGCAGCAGACTATATTATTCGAGATGTTGTGCCGTTGCTAGAGAAAGCAAACGTGCAGCTTGTGTTTTACGGACACTCCCATTTGTGGAATCGCTTTGTTAGCCCAACTGGGATGCATTTTTTAGAAACGTCGAATGTTGGCAATTCCTACGGTTCTTATATCAACGGTAAACAACGGTTCATTCCCGAAGATTTGCAAGGTCTAGCCGACTATGCATTGGAAGGTAATCCGAACGGGTTAGAGCCAATTACACCAGCGATCGCCCCGTTACTCGACGCAGCAGGGCAACCAATGCCTTACGTTGCCAGTAATGACATCACCGTATTCAGTATTCTCGATACAGCAACGGGCACCATCAGCAGCTATCGGTTTGATACGCGCGAACCAAATTCAGCCGTTATTAAATTTGACGAGTTTCGGTTGTAAGGGTCATACCTGTCGGCTTTGCATCACCAGCGCTCCACCAGAATTGGTCGAGTCAGTTACCGCATCTACCGTGACAAGTAATTTTCTGGGTTTCTGACTACACGCTTCATCAGGAGCTTGCCACTCAGCTGTTCCGGCAGGGGTGCTAATAAACTGACCACAATACATTAAACTGGCTGACTGATCGCGAGCGGCCCAAAGACGATAGACCTTGTTTTTGGGCAGTTGGGGCAGATTGTGAGCCACCAAAACCATTTGGCGATGTCCGGGAACAGCAACCAAGCTAGCAGAGGCAGAGGCTGCTTGTCCGGTGCCTTGCAGGGAGTAGATCAATGTGTTGGGCTGTTGTAAAGTCGTGAGCAGCGGTTGAACCGTTTCTTGCTGTTTTTGCAGCTGGCGTAATTGCGATCGCGTCGCTTGTAACTCTTGCTCTAAACCTTGAGCTTGGGCGAGTTGCTGGCGCAGACGTTGATTATCGAGTGAGAGCAACAACATCGTTCCAGTGGCGATCGCGGCTCCCAGTCCCAAACCAATCAGGGACCAGGGAAACCGTCCAGGTAGATTCATAGATGGTGCTTCGGGTGACTGTTCGCGATCGCCCAGCGCTTGGATCAGCGCCGCTTCCAGATCCACACGGGGCACCTGCGA
This sequence comes from Leptolyngbyaceae cyanobacterium M33_DOE_097, assembly GCA_015296075.1. Lineage (GTDB taxonomy): Bacteria > Cyanobacteriota > Cyanobacteriia > Leptolyngbyales > Leptolyngbyaceae > DSRU01. The sequence continues at coordinate 21,277 of DVDV01000393.1, forward strand.
CGATAAATCATAGGGAAGCAGCGCGAGTGACTCTTGATAAGCACGTAACTCGGCTAGCAATTCTGGATTGGTCGTTAATAGCTGATGGAGTGCTTCTGCCTCTTCTGGGTCAAGATTGCCCAGGGCATACCCTGCCATCAAATCTTGCCAATTTTCAGGAGGTTCAAAGCGAGTCATAATCGTTGGTTAAAACGTATTTTTTAGAGTTTGACGAAGTTTTTTGAGAGCCTGACGCGATCGCGTTTTGACTGTCCCCAAGGGAATATCCAGCCGTTTTGCTGTTTCTGATTGGCTTAAGCCCTCGTAATAAGCAATTTCTAACACCTCTCGTTCAGCCGATGAAAGATGGGCAAGAGCGGACTTAATTAAACGCGATCGCTCATCCATTGATGCCTGCTCTAAAGGATTTATCACCGTCGTTTGTCCCGTTATGTGCTGAAGTCGTTGCAAAGCCCGTTGTCGAGAACCCTGCGATCGCAGTCGGTCAATCGCCCGCGATCGGGTTAGAAACACCAGAAATTGACTCAAAGAACCCCGTTCTGGATTGTAGTTATTGGTTCCCCACAGTTTGAGAAAAATTTCTTGGGTTAATTCTTCGGCTTCTTCGGGGGTGTGCAAAATCTTGATCGCCAAACTATAAACGAGTCTGACATATCGCCGATAGAGCAGCCGCAGGGCATGCACCTGTCCCTGTTGCACCGCATAGAATAGCTCGGTATCTGATGAAGTCGAGGTAACCGATGGTGGCTGGTTTGAGTCTTTATCCATAATTGTTGGGGCATGACTCGACGGGCGAGCGGGGCAAAACCTAGATGGAAGATCTTTAGACAATTGCATCTGAGGCTGTTTTGAGTAAACCATGTCAACGAATCAGGCTAATAGTTCACCAAAAGAGCTTTGCAGGGTCGATAATGACTGAGGCATTGGTCATTCGTTTTCTCTACCTGGCAAAGTTGGCTTGGCAGACCACTAGGGAGATAGCTGAGTTGCGTTGAAGTTGCGTCAAGTAGGCGATCGCTGACTCGTTCTGGGTAGTCTACTGCTTTGGATATTCGACTCTTTAGATCAGTCATTGGCCGAACCCTCTAACCTCAAAAGCTTTTGTTTTCGTATGTTGACCCTTGCTGAGCCAGCATTGGACTGCAACCATTCCTCGACTCCATTCAACAGCAGCCATAGCTTAACATTTCTTAAATTTAATACGCAGGTGAAGGGATGATCGGTTTTAAGAAAAGGAAAAATTTTGGGCGATCGCTAGAAACGAAAATCAAATAACCTCGACACTGGGTTGAACAGCAAAATACCCGATTTTATTTGATCCGTCATCCTAGCGAACTCAACGCTGACAAATTTCCTAAATTTTTGCGGCAGAATGCAAACCGATTTTTATGATCCTTCCGTATTATTTTCGGGACTTTTCAAAATTCAGCGAATTTCGCCAGTGTGGTTCATCTCCAAAGATAGCCGCTTGAGCTTGCTGGATTTGAGTTTCCGCTTATTCAGGATTGTGCAGTGAATAAAGGAGATTCTCAATGCGATCGCACCTATTTGCCCCCGTATTTGGTTTGACAACCGTGTTGATTTCTTCGGTTGTGGTCAGTGCCCCGGCCACGGCAGCTACTTTTCAAATTGGTGAAGGTGTAACCAGTGTTTTTCTCGACTTACCGACACTAGAAAGCGCGGCTGGTCTGACTTTGACAGGCGCTTCTAGTGATGTTGTGCCGCCTGTGTCAGGGGACTTTTTAGTTGGGTTCACGATTACACCAGAAACAGATTTTGCTTTTAGTGATACAAACGGTTTTACCTATTTAGGTGGGTCGATTGAACACACTGGCTCGATTACGTTTAATGACAGCGTTTCAGTGGGTAACTTTTCAATTGGGTTTGATGCAAACCGTGCCAGCGGTAGTGCCAGTGGGTTCTTTGTGCAAGATACGCTCACAACAAATGCAATTTTGTTTGATATTGCGAATGTGGTTCCTGCGTTAGCCGACAATACTGTGACAGTTTCGGGCGATCTTTTGGTTTCGCAAGAATTTGCTGGTTTCTTAAATAACTCGGCATTAACGGGTGCTTTAGTGGGTCGCGCCCAGACGAATGCAACTGCTGTGCCTGAGCCTGCAACAATGGCCGGGATTGCTCTAGCAGGTTCTGCACTGGTTGCGAGTCGGCGTAATCGTCAGAAATCACCCAAAGCCTAGTGCCAGGTGTCTCTGAAAGTGTAACCGTTCAAGGGGTTGACAAAATTTAATTGAGAAAAACACTGGCGGCTGTTAGGGTGGCAAGATGAATGAACCCGTTCCTCCCTCGATTGAGTCAATTAGCGATTGCGACTGGGCACAAACGCCGGACAGTGTGAA
>DVDV01000335.1 GCA_015296075.1 Leptolyngbyaceae cyanobacterium M33_DOE_097
AGCAGGCTATACACTAATCCTTGGGCGTGTTGAACAATGGTTTCCATAACCGTTCAGTTAAATTTTGATTACGCCCTTTCTTTCAGATTTTTCCTTCTTTGGCAACCCCTTGTTGAAACTGGTGCAAGATCTCAGTTAACCTAGTAGACTTGGGCCCTAATCCGTCAACCATCTGATTGGGCAATGCTGAGTGTTGAGTCAGAATGATCGGCGTTTTCCGCCATGTATGACTAGTCTCGTCCGCAGATTAAAGACACTTGACGTTTACCTTTATACCCCCTAAGTTTTTTGTCTCAAGGGTTATGCAACCAACCTCTGTAAAAGATATCCAGGCTTCAACTCCACCGCTGTTGACTGTGTCAACTGGTCGGAAATGGCTGCGGCGATTGACACCGAGCCTGTGGTTCTTAGTTGGTTGGGCGATTCTGGCCTTGGGGTGGGAATTAGGTGCAGCAACGCAGGTACTTAATCCGGATATTTTGCCACCACCAAGCCAGGTTATTCCGTATCTTCTGACGGGCGAACTTTCGGCTGGAATTGGGCCGCAGCAGGTTAGTTACGGTGAGGCGATCGTCCGTACTTTAGTGAGAGTCTTTGCAGGCTTGGTGTTAGGCATTCTGGCAGCATTGCCGTTGGGCACGTTGATCGCAAGTGTGCCCATCTTTCGGCAATTTGCGCTGCCCATCATGCAGACGATCGCGCCTATTGCTCCAGTTGCCTGGGTTCCCGTTGCGATCGCGTTAGTGGGAACGGGTGATCAATCCGCGATTTTTGTCGTGTTCATGGGCATCTTCGCAGTGATGACGTTAGCAACTGCCGCTGCCATTAGTAGCGTGCCAGAAGAATTGCTGAAAACTGCACGTAGCTTGGGCATTAGCGGAATTCGTTTATATTTGTGGGTCGTGTTTCCGGCAGTGTCGCCTAGCTTATTAACCATCATCCGCGTCAATTTCTTTGCAGCATGGATGGCGGTCCTGGCGGGAGAAATGGCAGGCATCAACTCCGGTTTGGGAGCATTGATCATTCTGGGGCAGCAGCAGTTCAACATGAAGCTGGTCATGGCAGGCATCATCACGATCGGCGTTATTGGGTTTGCGATTGATCGATTAATGCTGTTTATTCAGCGGCGATTACTGTGGTGGGAGCAGGGACGCCTGATAGGAGGCAATCGTGGCTGAACTTCAGTTTCAAGACATCACTAAACTGTATGGCGATCGGGCTGCCGTTACCAATATAAATCTGACTGTTCCAGCTGGTTCGTTTACCGTTTTAATTGGGCCATCGGGCTGCGGCAAGACCACCTTACTCGAAATTGCGGCTGGATTGATCCACCCAACAGGTGGACAGGTGTTGCTGGGTGGAAGACGGTTGACTCGGCCCGGTCCCGAAACTGCGATCGTCTTTCAACACCATAATCTGTTTGAATGGATGACTGTGCGTGACAATGTTGCCTTTGGCTTGCGAGCTCAAGGTGTAAAGCGTGCCGCACGGCGCTCACGGGCGAATAAATTATTGGCGGATGTGGGACTTGTTGAACATGCCAACAAATTGCCCCGTGAGCTGAGTGGCGGCATGCGGCAACGGGTGGCGATTGCTCGTGCCCTTGTGATGAATCCCCAGGTATTGCTGCTTGATGAACCCTTCTCTTCCCTTGATTATCAAACACGGCGAGTTATGCAGCGCTATTTGCTAGCAATGTGGCACCATGCTCAAGCAACAATTACGATGGTGACCCATGATCTTGATGAAGCGCTGATGCTGGCTGATCAAGTTGTGCTGATATCGGGTAGCCCCGGACGTATGATTGAGGTGATTCCTATTGCTATTGATCGCCCCCGTAGTCCAGAAGACCCTCGATTAAAAGACATTCGATCACATCTGCGCCATCATCTTGAGCGAGAAGCAGTTTTAGATGAATTCACAGCTGCGGAAATTGCCGCCCTCGATCGGGAAGGTGTAACTGCCGATCTCTAGTAGAGTAATGAATTGTAGGATTCCATCCTATTTGCCAAGCCCATTGACGTTTTACCAACATCCATGCTCGAATACATTACCCTACCCGACAATCTTCTGCCACCACCCTCCCCCTATTCCCATGCGGTACGGGCAGGAGATTTTTTGTTTGTGACAGGTCAACTGGCAGAAGATCCAGTAACTGGTCAAATCAACCGTGGACCGATTCCAGCACAAACAAAACAAGTTATGGAGAATTTGAAGTTAGTTTTAGATCATGCCAATGCCAGCTTTGATAACACGGTAATGGCACGACTGTTTCTGACAGATTTTCGTGATTATCAAGCTGTTAACGACGTGTTCTCATCCTATTTCAAAGATGGGCGTCGTCCCGGTCGAACGACGATCGGGGCAATTGCTCTGGCCGGCCAAGGGGACGTTGAAATTGATTTGATTGTGTATTGCGGCCATTAGTGATCATCCAGATAGTTTGGGCATTCTAGTGTCTAGGTCTTAATTGTCCAGCCTTTAGTGGTAAACCTCAAACGCGAACAACGCTCATTCTGCTTAACGGGTACAGCAGGGATGTGCGGTTAGAAATCATTCAAAGCGCAATCTAAATTCAGTTACTTCCATGAACCAACCTGCCTACTCCGAAGATGCGACGATTAAAGTAGGAATCTTGCATTCGCTCGTCGGGCCTTGGGCGATCGGTGAGATAGCGCTGAAAGATGCTGAACTGATGGCAATTGCCGAAATCAATCAAACAGGAGGAATTCTTGGCAAACTGATTGAACCCATTATTGAAGATGGTGCATCTGAACCTGCTATATTTGCGGAGAAAGTGAAAAAGCTGGTTCAGCAGGATCAGGTTGCCGCCATTTTTGGCTGCTGGACATCGACTGTTCGTAGATATATCCTGCCGATCCTGGAAGAACTCAACACGCTGCTCTGGTATCCCGTTCAGTATGAAGGCTTGGAGTGTTCTAAAAACATCTTCTATACTGGAGCCTGCCCAAACCAACAGGTTGAACCAGCGGTCGATTGGCTGTTAGAGAATAAAGGTAATCGTTTCTACCTCGTTGGCTCAGATATCGTCTTCTCGCACACCTGCCACAAAATCATTAAAGCCAAACTGCGACAGGTGGGTGGAACGGTTCTAGGAGAGGAGTATATTCCGATTGGTGTGCAGTCGTTTGAAGCAACGGTTCAACGGATCCGACGATCGCAGCCGGATGTGGTGTTTAGCACCGTTAACAGTGACAGTAATCTAGGGTTTTATCCGCAGTACAAAGCAGCGGGTATTTGTGCTGAAGATATTCCTATTTTGGCGGTGAGCGTCACAGAAGACGAAGTGCGTCAGATTGGGGTAGAAACAATGGTTGGTCACTATGCAGCACACAACTATTTTCAAAGCTTAGAGACTCCCCTCAATCAAACCTTTGTCCATAACTTTAAGACAATGTATGGCAACGAACGCGTGACATGCGATCCAGTCGAAGCGGCGTATGTGCAGGTCTACTTGTGGAAGCAGTCCGTTGAAAAAGCGCGATCGTTTGAAGTGGATCAGGTACGTGCTGCTGCCTATGGGCAGACCCTAACCACACCGGGTGGTGTCGTGCGGATTGAGCAAAACCAACACCTCTGGAAAACCTGTCGAATTGGCAAAATTCGACCAGACGGGCAGTTTCAAATTGTTTTCAGCAACGATGCTTTGCATAAACCCCAGCCCTGGTTAGGTGTGGATGATGTCCAGTTTCCCACCTCGGAACTGGTAATCGACATGCTGGCAGAAGCAGCTCAAGCGATTCAATACAGTTGCTTGTTGCAGCAAAAATCACGAGAATTGATTGAAGCAAATCAAGACCTGCAGGCACTAACCCATCGGGTTGAGCTACTGAAGCGCAACCTTTCCAGTCAAATTCGCCGATCACTGGAACTTGATACGATTCTCAGCACAGCAGTATATGAGATTCGTAATTTGCTAGAAGTCGATCGCTGTAAGTTCTTGTGGTATGAAGACAACAGCTTAACAAAATTTAAGTTAAGCCATGAGGCCATCATTTCTGAAGCACCTGATCACTTAAGTCATTATCCAATTCGTGAGATTGCAGAGTTGGGTGAGATAGTTCTTCAGCATCAGGTGTTTCAGATTAATGATGTGGCTACGCTAAAGCCGCCTCACGATAAGATTCGGGAACAGCTACAGGCATGGGGATTTACTTCTCTACTAACGGTCTCACTTCGGACTCATTCTGGTCGTCAGGGTGTAATTATATGTGAACATGTCAGCACCGTTCGACCCTGGAGCGAGAGCGAGGTTGAGTTGATGCAAGATGTTGCTGACCAACTTGCGATCGCAATTGACCAGTCCGATCTATATGAACAAGCACGCGCTGCTGCCCATCAGGCACAAACACAAGCTCAACAGCTTCAAAAAACACTGCACGAGTTGCAAACAACCCAGGCTCAACTGGTTCAGACTGAAAAAATGTCTAGTTTGGGACAGTTGATTGCTGGCATTGCCCATGAAATTAATAATCCAATTAACTTCATTTATGGAAACTTACAACCTGCAAGTCAGTACGCGGAAGACTTGCTGAGTTTAGTTCAACTTTATCAGCACCATTATCCCAATCCCGTTAGCCAGATTCAGACAGAAGTTGAAGATATTGATCTAGAGTTTTTGGCAGAGGATTTACCCAAGCTTTTGAAATCGATGAAGATAGGGGCTGATCGCATTCGACAAATTATCTTGTCACTCCGCAACTTCTCCCGCTTAGACGAAGCAGAGATGAAACCTGTGGATATCCATGAAGGAATCGATAGTACATTGTTGATTCTCCACAGTCGCCTCAAAGAGAGATCAAATCATAAAGGAATTGAAATCATCAAAGACTATGGAGAGTTACCTTTGATTGAGTGCTATGCAGGACAATTGAATCAAGTATTTATGAATATTTTAAGTAATGCGATTGATGCATTGGATGAATATGCATCTGATTCAATTGAAACGAAAAATAGATCTCCACAAATTCAAGTCTCTACTAAGATGTTGAGTAGTAATGAAGTAGCTATTCATATTACTGACAACGGGGCTGGAATACCTTTATCTGTTCAAGAGCGGCTCTTTGAGCCTTTTTTTACCACAAAACCAGCTGGAAAGGGTACAGGGTTAGGTCTTGCAATCAGCCACCAGATCGTGGTGGACAAACATCATGGCAAGTTAAAATGTATCTCCCATGTTGGACAGGGGACAGAATTTGTTATACACATTCCTGCAAAGCTGATATCAAATCCTTCTATCCACACAAATTAACGATTAATTCAGAAAGCGTAATTGCTCAACTAGGGGTATGGCAACGATCTGAGACTGACTTGAAATACTCCACCGCTAAGAGCTAGGCAGGCTAAGATTCAAGCGTGACTTGATAGCCCATCCCCTCTAATCGCTTGACCAATTTCTTCGTAATTAGCTTTGGGTGCTTCTGGTCAAAATAATTAGCTCCTAATTCACACTATGATTGCTTCGACTCAAACACCACATCGTACTGCTCCTCTAAATGGTGCTGAAGTTCATCTAAGTTCCAGTTGTTCTTCTGTCAGCTCGTGGGAATATGGAAGAAAGGTTGTAGCCCCCCCGGACAATGAGACTTCTTTTCTTCCCATTTCTACATTTCAGTAGGACTCAGCTTCAGCGGCACTTAGCGGGAAAAACTGTACTGATTACGGGTGCGAGTTACGGCGTTGGCAGGTGTTTGGCAGAACAATTAGGCGAGACTTCGGCTCACTTACTGCTCGTAGCCCGTACAGAAGCTAAACTGTTGGAGGTGCAACAGTGCGTCAGGGCAAACGGTGGAACAGCAGACATTTTTCCCTGCGATCTCAGAAATGCTGATGAAGTGAACGTCTTACTCGATCGCCTGCAACAGCTTTCGAGTGGTATTGATATTTTTGTCAGCAATGCCGGGAAGTCTATTCGTCGATCGATCTTCGATTCACTGGATCGACCGCACGATTTCACTCGCACCATGAACCTAAATTACTTCGCCCCGGTGCAACTGATGCTAGGGTTAATTCCCGGTTTAGTCGAGCGGCAAGGACAGGTGATTAACATTTCCGCTGTGAACGTCTTGCTGATTCCCGTCCCACAGTGGGCAGCCTATCAGGCATCTAAAACAGCCTTCGATCAATGGTTCCGCTGCGTCAGTCCCGAATTGAATGCTCGTGGAGTCAGTACTACATCCATTTATCTGCCACTGGTGCGGACTCGTATGATTGAGCCAACGCAGGCTTATCGCAATCTACCTGCCATGCAGCCCGAGCAAGTCGCGCAACTTATCTGCAAAGCGATGCTTTCCCGCCAGCACACTTATGCCCCCTGGTGGTTGATGCTGGGACAGTTCGTTTCCGTTCTTTTTCGGGGAGTCTGGGAAGTTGCCACAAGCCAGTACTTGCGACGATACTGGAAACGAAAACTCTAGGAGTGCAAGTGTGGGGCTAATCCGTAAACTGTACCGGACTGGTTTGTTCACTCCCATGGGGCTGTTCCGTGTGGTGGAAGCCGTTCTGACAACGGGGGTAAATCTGATGGCGCTTCTCCGCGTTGCGGCGCAATTATATCCCGATCGCACCGCTCTCACAGATGAGCGTGGGCAATGCAGTTATTCCCAGCTCTGGCAGCAGTCTGAATCACTTGCCGTAGCCTTACAAGCGGATTACGGCATTCATCCCCGCCAAAAGGTGGCGATCGCCTGCCGCAACCACGCAGCGGGCATCCAGGCGATCTTCGCAGTCTCCCGTCTAGGTGCCCATGTCTTTTTGCTCAACCCGGAGATGAGCAGCGATCAGACGGAAGCACTACTCGAACAATTTGCGATCGATCTCTATATCTACGACTACGAAAATGATCAAACAACTCTGGCCTGGCTAGAATCTCGGTTGCAGCAGCGCCAGGCGATTCCGGCTTACCATGCCAGCGATCCTTGCATCGACCAGCTCGCGTTGCGTTCTCGTGGAGACACACGACTCAAGACAGTCAAAACGGGAAATATTGTAGTGATGACAGGTGGCACCACAGGACAGCCCAAGCCTGCCAGCCGTAAGCCCTCGGTTTTGAATTTCTTACCACCGTTTATTGCGCTACTAGAGCAAGTGCATCTCGATCGCTATCGATCGCTCTACATTGCTACACCCATCTATCACGGCTTTGGTTTAGCAGCCTTGCTGATAGGGGTGATTCTGGGCGGTGAACTGTACGTCAGCCGTCGCTTCGATGCTGGAGCAGCTTGTTCTCTGATTGCCAAGCATCACATTGAAGTCATCACGTTGGTACCGTTGATGCTGCAACGGATGCTGAAGCATGATCCGGCAGCTCTGTCGTCCTTGCAGCGCATTCTCAGTGGCGGGGCCGCCCTGAGTCCAACCTTGGCGCAAGCCACTTTAGAGCAGTTGGGCATGATTCTTTTCAATTTATATGGCACATCCGAGGCAGGGTTTTGCATTTTGGGGAGTCCTGCGCTACTGCGCCGCAAACCTGCCTCAATCGGCTCCCCGGTATGGGGCGTTCAAGCGAAGATTGGGGATATTGTCACTTCCGGTGAGATTGGAAATCTCTACATTCGTAGTGCCTGGGCTACGCGCCAGAAAGACTGGATTGAAACAGGTGACCTGGCTTATCAGGATTCAGAAGGTGACATTTTCTTGTGTGGCCGCGTGGATGACATGATCGTATCTGGTGGTGAAAATGTTTATCCGATTGAACTGGAGAACATCTTGCTGCAACATTCTGATATAGCTGCCGCTGTTGTTTTCGGTATCCCGGATGTGGAGTTTGGGCAACGGTTGAAAGCGATCGTGGTGAAAAGACCAGGCGCAATCCTGAATCCTGCTTGCTTGCAGGACTGGTTGAAACCGCGCGTTGCTCGCTATCAAATGCCTGCCGTGATCGAGTTTCGAGATGAACTGCCCTACACGGCTTTGGGAAAGCCCGATAAGAAAGCATTGCGGGATAAATGAAAATCTGTACACCAGCATACCAGCAAAAATGATGCCAAATGACAGCAACCGCATCCTTCAACAAGTCGGACTTCTTTGGATTGTCCTCGGCTTGATCGATATTATCTACTTTGTCTATCGTGTGACTGCTGACATGAATCCTTCATCACACGTGAGTGTGAATATCGTTACTATCGTCATCGGAGTTTTTCTGTGGCGTGGAAATTTAAAGCTGGCAAGGTGGACAGGAAATTTTCTACCATTTCTCCTGGTTATATTCTATGGGGTTTCTTTCGCCAGTCTAGTCGCTAAACCACTCGAATTATGGGCAGTAGAATTGCGGCAGTATCCAACCCAAACCATTGCCTATTGGCTCTACTCCATCAGCCAACTCGCCATCTTGGTTTGGACTTGTAAGCAACTGCGTAGTCAAACCATGTTGGAAGTGTACGCAGCAGCCGGGATGGACACAAAATTCCCAAAGGTTGCATTAGGGTTTGTATCAGGTTTGGTGCTTGTTTTCGCATTCTGGATACACTCACTAATGACCGGAGAAGATGCAGCAACAGCAAAAAGGCTGGCTCAGGCAAAACTAGGGACAAACTACACCTACCACGTCACTGGAATGCGATGGTCTGGCAATCAAGTCTCTGCCTCTGTGGCTGCCTATTCTGACAATGAGATTCGTTCTATAACAGTCGGTTGGAATAAAGACAAGCCCAGATCATAGGCTGCAAATTGAACCTCTCCTGCAACTTCAAGCTCCAAATGCAGGATCTTGCAGGTTAGACGATCGCAAAGAATATTCAGTAGTTCACTCAACTGGAGGGATTGCAGTGAGCGCAAGAGTCTGTTGCCAGCTAATACACTCCCACCAGTGGGAAAGGGAGATGCTGCTCCAATGAATTAATAGTCGAATTGGGGTAAGTCAAATGTGTAACCGTTCAAGGGGTTGACAAAATTTAATTGAGAAAAACACTGGCGGCTGTTAGGGTGGCAAGATGAATGAACCCGTTCCTCCCTCGATTGAGTCAATTAGCGATTGCGACTGGGCACAAACGCCGGACAGTGTGAA
>DVDV01000275.1 GCA_015296075.1 Leptolyngbyaceae cyanobacterium M33_DOE_097
ATGAGAATGATTCTCATAAAAACGTCCGGTTTTAACGTTTATGAATGGCTGAAACCCGCATTCTGCCGTTTATAACATTGAGTGCACAAGTCTTTAGACACTCTGGCTACAGTACAAATGTTTCAAAATGAGAATTGCTGGGGGATTTCATTGGAAATTTCATTAAAACCTCACAAGTTGAGTATTTTTACCCAAACTTTCACCCTAACCTTAGCCCGAAAGATCATCCTTTAAGCGAAAAAAGAGCAGAACTGAGTCGCTTAATCAAACTAAAGGAACAACGGTAACGCACGAGCAAAATCCCGGTTTTAGGCTAAAAGCCGAGTTAAATCAGGTTTTTGCAATAGATTTGAGTTACCCAGCTAATATAGCAGTGTATTTTGAGCGAATGCGTGAGTTTGGTTGGATTTGTCTTGCTTTGTTATGAGACTCAAAGGAGAAAAATCTCATTTGGATAGCTAGATGCGCGATCGCCTGCCTCAAGGGAAAATCTCCCGTATTTTTACGTGAATTATGAAGTTTTGATGATTCGGTTCGCTAGATGAACTAATTGGCAGGCGGTACGTCTCAGATTTCTGACAGTCTGAGTGGATCTCTTAAAGAAGACTGGCAATTTCAAACTAATTTCGGCAAAATTAAACTAGTTGAAACTGAGGAATCGTGATGAATCGCCTGAAAAAGTTGCATCGCGTCTTTGCTGGAGCTAGCTTTGCAGCAACCCTGATGGTTGTGGGATACTCGACGGCTAGCAACGCTCAAACGTCTGCTGGTAGTGTATTTAATGATTCTTCGGTTAACCCTGAGCGCAGTGGCGGGTTCTTTGACAACGGCGGCACAGGTAGCCCGACTCGTGGCATCACTGAAATGATCCACAATGCAGTTTTGGGGCCTAAGACCACCATTGAAGATTTTTCAGTTCAGCAGAATGACAACCTCAATGCTGAAACCAATGAGTTTTTAAAGCGGCGGCAAGAGCAGTTAAAGCGTCAGGCGGGTGGGTCTTCTAGCTCGTTGCGGCCAGTCATGATCACCCCTGAAAACTCTGAAGCAGGCGATTCCCAGAGCGCGGCTGATGCATTGAAGCTAACGCCTGCTTCGACTGCGACTCCCGTGGCCCCAACCGAAGCCCCTGCCAAAAATTAAGGGATAGGCTGAAAGTCAAGCCTGGTCTGGTTGTTGACTTTAATTTCTTGGATCGTGAGTAGGCTGACATTGGTCTGGCGATCGCCCGATGGCAAAAACTCAACCTTCTGTTCGGCTCCAACCACCGAAAAATTTGGCTCGGCTAGGGCGCGTTGAACGCCACTCCGAGTCGGATTTTTCTTGAGTCCGGCGATGAGTGCAATGGCAGCGTCATAGGCCAAAATAGTACGCCAGCCCAATGGCGCAGCTTGACCCCAGCGGGTAGTAAAGACTTGTCGAAAGGCGGAGGAGTGGGGGCTGGCGGGTACTGCAATCACCATCCCGGTTGCTTCTGTTCCGGCAACTGTCAAAATTCTAGAGGTCGAAACGCTTTCACCAGCGAGGATCGGCAAACGGCGACGGTTGACAATCACAACCTGAATCGCCCGGTCAACTGTCGTAAAGTCGGGGGCTAGCATGATGGCTTCTGCCCCTTTTGCGATCGCCTGCTGCCAGCTTTCGTAGGCATCAAAATCAGGACGAGAAAGATCAATCTCTACAACGGGTTCGACACCGTTATAAAACAGGGCATTGCGAAATTCACTTTTGAGTGACTGGCTATAGTCACTTTTAGAGTTGTAGAACACCACCACCTTTTGTTTTTTGAGGCGAGTCAGCAGATGTTGCCCTAACGCCTTTGCGCTGGCGCGATCGCTCGGCATCGTGCGAAAGATAAACGATCCCTTATTGGAGAGTTGCACGGCTGAGCTGAGGGGCGCGACCATCACAATTCCTTCGGCCTGGTAGATATCAGAGGCCGCCAGGGAGGTATCGCTGATGCTGTGACCCACGATCCCCAGTACCGCTGGATCCTTTGCGAGGGTTCTGGCTAACTCACGCGCCGTAGCGGTGTCTTTGTTTTCGTTGGCGATCGCGACGCGTAATGGCACCCCGTTAATGCCACCCGCCTGATTAACTTCGTCTTGAGCCTGAGCCACGCCCCGCAAAATTTCTTGTGACGAGCCAAAAGTGTCACCAATCGGTGCCACCACTGCGATCGTGTGAGAGGGATTTTGGCCAATCTGGGCATTGTTAAGATAAATCAGCGTTTCGGGGTCGGTTGGCTCTGCCTGACGGGCTTGCTGCAAAAAACGAACCGCCTCTGCATAGTCCTCAACCGCGAGCCGTTCAACACCGGATTGTTTGGCTGCATTCGGTTGCCATTGGTTGAGCAACTGTTCCCCAACACTGATCCGATCGCTCGCTGCCGCGTCTGAACCAGAGGCATTTTGCCAAAACGTGCGTCCAGCCATCGCCAGCCCCGCTGCCAGCACGAGTACCGCCGAACTGGAGATCGCCCACCGCCAACTGAGTCGATGTCGCGGGGCGATCGTCGTCACCTCTGGGTTTAAGCTCGTCAGTGGCAAAATTTCGGGTACTCTGCCACGGGCATCTGCCTTGGCTAAATCATCTTGCTGATGGCTTCGATGAGAGCCATTCGACGAGATCTGCGTATTTTCGGGGAGGACTTCGATTTCTTTGAGTGCCGCTAAGGTCTCTGCTGCCGATTGGTAGCGCTGGTTAAAGTGAAACCGTGTCATCTTTTCTAGCACTTGCACCAGACCGGCACCGATCGCCACCTGGTCTTGCCAGAGTACTTCCCCTGTATGCAGATCTTGGGGCAACTGGGACGGTCGCATTCCGGTGACTGATTGAATGGCAATCATACCGAGCGAGTAAATGTCGCTGCTATAGCGGGGGCGGCCCAAACATTGCTCACTCGCCCCATAGCCAGAGGTGTAAATCGGGACACTTAACGAGGTTTCACCTGTTGTTTCAGCGACCGTATTCGCGATATTCTTAACAGCCCCAAAATCGATTAAGACGAGTTTGCCATCAGGTCGGCGAATCAAGTTGTCGGGCTTGATGTCGCGGTGAATGACGCTATGTCCATGCACAAACTCCAGCACGGTTAACACATCTTTTAGCATGGCAATTACCTGCGCCTCAGACCAGCGCATGCCCTCTCCCAGTTCGCTACTCAGAGCCTTGCCAGGAATAAACTCTTGCACCAGATAAAACTGCTCGTCGGCTTCAAAGTAGGCCAGCAACTGGGGAATTTGATCGTGCTTGCCCAGTTCTTCGAGGGTTTCTGCTTCGGCGCGAAAGAGCCGCCGCACCTGGCGCAAAACGTCTTCGTTGCGGCTGGCAAATGTCAAATGTTTGAGAACACAACGCGGATGCCCAGGCCGATGGGTGTCTTGGGCAATGTACGTGCGCCCAAAGCCTCCTTCTCCTAAAAGTTCAGTGACGTGATAACGTCCGGCAAACAGCTCACCCAGCATGGCACCCCGTCATGGCGATCGCTTTTGTGATCATTGGCGTTTCATTGAATGTACTGTATCAGCCCATCCCTGGCATGGCTACTGATGGCGCTCGCAAAATCGTGTGATGTCGGCCTCAAGATTGTGTGATGTCAGACCTAATGGCGGCGGATCTGTTACCTGCGGCACAAGTCCATCAGCGCAAGCCTGCGGCACAATGACAATAGATGTCTCAATGGGTCACGCCACCCCTGGCTGAATTTTGGTATGCAGACTCAACCGCGTCACGAGTGGAATCTCACCCCAGCCGCCGCGATCGCCCTCCAGCAGAAGCTTCGCGGTGAAATTAGCACCCGCGATGATTTAGGCGAGGTGCGCTACGTGGCAGGCATTGACGTTGGCTTTGAGGACGACGGAAAAGTGACCCGTGCTGCGATTGCGGTACTCAGTCTAGCGGATTTGCAACTCCGCGACCGGGCGATCGCTCGGCGTCCGACGACGTTTCCTTATATTCCTGGCTTGCTTTCCTTTCGCGAGGTGCCTGCGGTGCTGGCGGCTTTAGAACGGATCACGATCACCCCCGATTTGCTGCTCTGCGATGGCATGGGCATTGCCCATCCGCGCCGCTTTGGGATTGCTTGTCACATTGGGTTGCTGACGCAGTTACCTGCGATTGGGGTCGGTAAATCGTTGCTGGTCGGCAAGTATGTTGAACCGCCAGATGAGCGTGGCAGTTGGTCGCCCTTGGTTGATAAAGGGGAGACAATTGGTGCCATTTTGCGCACCCGTCCCCAGACGAAGCCGCTTTACATCTCACCCGGTCATCGGATTAGCCTCGAAACCGCGATCGCTTATGTGATGCGATGCACGACTCGTTACCGTTTACCAGAGACGACGCGCCACGCGCATAAACTTGCCTCTGGCCCCGCGATCGATGCTGTCGAGAATCAACCAATTGCTGCTGAAAACCAACAAATTTCTTTGTTCTGAGAAATCGACAATCAATCGTGTGACACAAAGATGATTTGTTATGGGGAAACTCCTGGCTCCAATTCTCGATTTACTTACGTCTGTTCCCCATTGACCACTAAAATCTTTTGAAGGAAGCCCACAGGAAGATGGCATGGATATCAAGTACGGATTTGTTGGCGCGATCGGCAATACTCCTCTGATTCGGCTGAATAGCTTCAGCGACGAAACTGGTTGTGAAATTTTGGGGAAAGCAGAATTTCTCAACCCCGGTGGTTCCGTTAAAGATCGGGCAGCCCTCTACATTATTAAAGATGCCGAAGAAAAGGGTCTGCTGAAGCCCGGTGGCACCGTTGTTGAAGGGACGGCAGGCAATACGGGCATCGGTTTAGCCCATATCTGCAATGCCAAAGGCTACAAGTGCCTGATTATTATTCCTGAAACCCAATCTCCTGAAAAAATGGAATTGCTGCGTACCCTGGGGGCAGAAGTTCGTCCTGTGCCAGCTGTGCCCTACCGTGACCCCAATAACTACGTGCGGCTGTCGGGTCGAGTTGCATCTGAGATGGAGAATGCGATTTGGGCGAACCAGTTCGATAATCTAGCCAATCGTCGCGCTCATTATGAAACCACTGGGCCGGAAATTTGGACGCAAACTGATCGCAAGGTTGATGGTTGGGTCGCAGCCACGGGAACAGGCGGCACCTATGCCGGAGTTGCTATGTTCTTAAAAGAGCAGAATCCTGAGATTCAATGCGTGGTGGCTGATCCCTATGGCAGCGGCTTGTACAGCTACGTGAAGACGGGTGAAATCACGATTGAAGGCAACTCGATCACTGAGGGCATTGGTAACAGCCGTGTTACCGCTAATTTGGAAGGTGTCCCTATTGACGATGCCCTTCGGATTGATGACAAAGAAGCGCTGCATGTGATTTATCAACTGCTCTACAAAGACGGTCTGTTTATGGGCGGTTCTGTGGGAATCAACGTCGCCGCTGCTGTGCGAATGGCGAAACAAATGGGGCCTGGTCACACGATTGTGACGGTGCTATGTGATGGTGGGAGCCGTTACCAGTCGAAGTTGTTTAACCGTGAGTGGCTCGCCCAAAAAGGGTTGTTGCCTGACAATGCGTGATGGACATATTCACCCGTGTTCTCGGAGACGGCAATCTGCATGTCTTGGCCTGGCTCTGAGATAACGCTGTGAAAAGTTACACAGGAGAATGTGAATGACATTCTTGATCTGAATGTAGCCCCTCCCCAAGAGTCGTTTGTAGCCTCTAACGGGGGGCGATCGCCCAGGCCCATTTTGAACCAGAGGTCGCCTGGTTCCTTCTAAAGTCACACTTTTAGGAAAGTTATAATCAGACCAGCTTCGCATTCTTAAATCCTAATGAGCCAAAGTCTAACTTTAGAACTGAGTGAGCAGGTGTTTGCGGCAATTCAGCGACAAGCACAGGCGTTAGGAATCTCTCCAGCACAGTTCGCCACAACCCTGCTAGAGCAGCAATTTCCACAGGCTGTCAAGTCACTTTTGGATGATGCCGAGAAGCATGCGGCGCGAGTAAGATTTGAGCGTCATTTTGGCACGTTAACATCAGGCGATTCTACAGATTTAGATAACGAAAGCATTGATGCGGATCTGGCGAAAGAGTATGCCAGTGCCCACGAGGGCGATTAATGCTCCTCGATACCTCTGGGTTGCTCTGTCTACACTTTTCTACGGAGCCGTTGCATACACAGGCTTGTGCTGCTTATCAAAAAGCGGCGCTTCGGTTGACCCACAATTGCGTCATTGCGGAGTATGTTGCGCTTGCCAATGCCCGACGATTTTCGCGTGCCTCCGTTTTAACTTTCGTCGTAGACTTGTTAAGCAATCCAGACATAGAAACCGTTTGGGTTGATAAACCGATCCATCAAGCAGCCATTGAGTTGTTACTGTTTCATCAAGACAAAACGTATTCACTCTGTGATGCAGTCAGTTTTATTTTGATGCGCGATCGCGGCGTTTCTGACGCATTGTCTACCGATCTGCATTTTGAGCAGGAAGGCTTTGTGCGGTTACTAAAATCAGCTCACTAACAGCACTGACTTAATTCGTCCAGCGAGAGATTGCCTGTGGACGGTCAAAATTCTCTACTGCGGTTGATGAGTCAGGCTCGGTAAGACGCCAGAATGATCTACGACCGCTTGTCGTTTGACTTCAGGGTCGCTTGTTCGTTACTTCTGGGAACATCGCTAAATTGTGTTTTTAAAGTGCAGCTTGAGATGGTGATCGAGCTTTTGTTGATTGCAGCGCTTGGCTTTTTAGGCAGCTTTGGTCACTGTGTCGGGATGTGTGGCCCACTTGCGATCGCCTTTTCGCTGGGGCAACAACCGGGGCAGTCAACTCCCTGGCATCAACAATTGCGCTATCATCTGCTGCTTAACCTGGGGCGAATTTTGAGCTACGTTTTGGTCGGCGCTGTGATCGGTACGGTTGGCTCAATGGTCTACGCGGGGGGGCAACTGGCAGGGATTGACAGCAGTTTGCGGCAGGGCGTGGCGATCGCGACAGGGTTCTTTTTGATCTGGCTGGGGTTATCTCACATTGCCCCCAAGTCACTGCCCCGCTTACCATTGCTGCATCCACTTTTGACGGGCAAGTGGCATGAGCGGTTAATGGCTGGCATGTCACAAGTCTCACTGCAAAAGACCTGGTGGATGCCGCTCAGTCTGGGTTTGGTCTGGGGGCTCATTCCTTGCGGGTTTCTTTATGTCGCGCAGATCAAAGCCCTCGAAACTGGAAATTTGTGGCAAAGTAGTGCGACGTTGCTCGCGTTTGGTTTGGGCACAATGCCCGCCATGCTGAGTGTTGGTGTGTTTAGCGGTTTGCTTAGCCGCGATCGCCGCAGTCAGCTGTTTCGGTTGGGGGGATGGCTGACGCTGGCAATCGGCATTGGCATGGTTTTTCGCACTGACGCCATGGTGGACTATACGGGTTACCTCGCGATCGCTCTGCTGATGCTGGCGTTAGTTGCGCGTCCGATCAGTCGGTTGTGGTCAGCCCCATTGCGCTATCGACGGGCGATCGGGGTGGGGGCGTTTGTTTGCTCAGTGGCGCACGCTTTGCATAGTCTGGATCACACCTTTAACTGGCAGTGGCAAGCGTTGCAGTTTATGTTGCCAGCGCATCAGATCGGAACTTGGTTCGGCATTGCGTCGGTCACGTTACTCTTGCCTGCAGCTTTGACCAGTTTTGATGGTATGGTGGCGCGACTGGGTAAATATTGGCGCTGGGTACATTTGTTAACGGTTCCGGCTTTGGTGTTGGCGACGGTTCACGTTGTCATGTTGGGCTCACATTTTTGGGGCAATTTGCAACCTAGTCTGGTGAATAAAGGGTTGAGTGGTGTGCTAGTTGGTGCGGTTTTGTTAGTGTTGATGAGTCGCGATCGCCGCTTTTGGCAGTGTTTTGCCTTAGAACGGTTCTACGCCGAACCCCAAAAAAGGTCGGCTCCGCTCACTCCGGTTTCTCACCATGACATCACCTGATTCATTGCCCCAGTCACCATCAGCTCTCTTTACGCCTACCCAGTGGGAAGCGTTGGCTCCCTATCTGGATGATCAGCAGTGCGTTAAAACGTGGCCTTCTAAACGGAATAAAAAATCCGTGCAAATGCTAGTGCTGCGTTACCTCGCTTCTAAATTAGAGCCAGGCACGAAATATTCTGAACGGGAAATCAATCAGTTGTTGCAAAAGCATCACACTTTTGGTGACCCAGCTTTATTAAGGCGAGAATTGTTTGAGTCAGGGCTAGTAAATCGGACGCGTGATGGTTTTTCGTATTGGTTGCATGAATCTAACTAAACTGGCTGGCTTGGCGATCGCGCTGGGCGTGAGCAGTGGTCAACCGGCGATCGCTCACAATATTCAGACGAGTGGTGAGGTGGCGGCGACGTTTCATATTGAGCCAGACCATAACCCCAGAGCTGGAGAAGAAAGCCTGACCTGGTTTGTTTTGACTCAAACGGGTGGCAAGCAGATTCCCGCAGGTGAGTGTGACTGTCAGTTAAAGGTCTACGAAGAACCTTACAAGAAAGGTGATTTTTCAGTTCTGGATCCGCCGCTCAAGCCAATCTCAGCGGAAAAGTATCAAGAAATTCCCGGTGCTAAAATCATTTTCCCTAGAGGCGGTCGCTATATTTTAGAAATTTCAGGCAAGGCTAAAGATGGGTTAAGCTTCAAACCGTTTCAGTTTCGCTATCCGGTGACGGTTCGGGCAGGTCAGGCTGCTGCTACGCCATCTCCCACTGCCGAAAAAACAGATGCATCCACCGCAGCTGCAACGGAGCCTGAAGAAGACCCAATTCTGTTTTGGGCGGCGATTTTGTTTGGCTTTGGCATTGCGGCTGCCCTCATGCTTAAACCCAAGCAGTAGGCTGTGTCCTTAACCCGATTCTTCAGCCTCAGAACTCCGCTGCCCTATCTGCGCTTGCTCAAATAAGCGGGGAAACACTAGCAAAAAATAGCCCATCCAGAGGCTGAGTGGTAACGCAATGAGACTCGTCAACCACCAGCGATGAAACACCAGCCAACTGCCAGCAATCAGCCCGAACCCGGTTAACAAAATTGACCAGGGTTGACACCACCAGGGTTTGAGTGACCACACCGACGGAGATTTGTCAGAAACCATAAAGCTGCCCAAAGTCAAGCTACAAATTACCTGGAGCTTTTCGCAAAGTTACCCCTAAAATGGAAATACGGGAATGAGTAAATATACACATTTGTGGGTGAAATCATGGGAGGAGGAGAGTCTCAGGCGCAGGCAACTCTATCAGAACGAGAGCTCCAAGTTCTTGATTTAGTCGCAGCGGGTTTAACAAATGAGCAAATTGCTAAGCAGTTAGAGATTAGCAAGCGCACGGTTGATAACCACATCAGTAATATTCTGACGAAAACCGAAACCGACAATCGGGTCGCATTGGTGCGATGGGCGCTCCAGTGGGGTAAAGTTTGCATTGATGATGTTAATTGTTGCCCTTTGCCCAATGTTGCCTCAAACGGAATGCCGACTAACGGTAAAGAGCTAGAAGTGCAGGAATAAGAGTGCGAGTGGGAGTTTAGTTTGCGTCAACAAATTCGCTTAAAGCATTTACCACTGGCTGTTTATCGAGAAATTGCAGCCCACTTAGAGTTATTGGATGGCGTGACGATCGCACTCAACCCGCAACAATCAACTGAGTTTGAGTACACCCTGAGCCAGATCGATAGCCTCGAAATTTACTACCCTGAATCTGTCGATCCCCAGGTGTATGAGCAAGCTCAACGAATTTTGGCGTATTATGGCGATCGCTATGGCGTTTGGGAAATGGGCGAGTCGGGCGCTCTTGAGGTGCGTTAGTTTACGAGTGACGTAAACGGTCTGGCCCTATCAATTTGTTTAACCAATCGCGCCGCAAGGCACTGACTTAGTTTGGAATCACGGAACAATGGGTTCAATTGAGGCACTCCGGGGCACACGCGATATTTTGCCCGAAGAAGTTTGTTACTGGCAGCGGCTTGAGTCGATCGCGCGCGACATTTTGGCGAGAGCCGCGTTCCACGAAATTCGGACGCCAATTTTTGAGCAAACCGCCCTATTTGAGCGGAGCATTGGCGAGGCCACCGATGTGGTTGGCAAAGAGATGTACACCTTTAAAGACCGGGGCGATCGCTCGATCACGCTTCGTCCTGAAGGCACAGCGGGGGTGGTGCGGTCTTACATTGAGCATGGGTTGCATGCCCAAGGCGGGGTGCAGCGGCTCTGGTATCTGGGGCCAATGTTTCGCTATGAGCGACCTCAAGCGGGTCGGCAGCGCCAGTTTCATCAATTGGGGGTTGAGGTCTTGGGTACGGCTTCGCCGCGTGCCGATGTAGAGGCGATCGCGGTTGCTGCCGATATTCTTAAAGCGTTGGGTGTTAAAGATCTGAGCTTGCAACTCAACTCGATTGGCACCAGCGAGAGCCGTCAGCAGTATCGCGCCGCCTTAGTTCAATATTTGACGCCCTACAAGGCTGATCTCGACGAAGATTCGCAGGATCGATTAGATCGCAATCCGCTGCGGATTCTCGACAGCAAAGACGAGAAGACCCAGGCGATTTTAGAAAAGGCACCGAGTGTACTCGACTTTTTGGATGATGACTCGCGATCGCGCTTTGATCTCGTGCAAGCGCTCTTAACCGAGTTGGGGATAGCTTATCAAATCAACACCCGTCTGGTGCGCGGGCTAGACTACTACAGCCACACCGTTTTTGAAATTCAGTCGGCTGATTTGGGCGCTCAGGCAACGGTCGTTGGGGGCGGGCGCTATGACAAACTCGTGACAGAGTTGGGCGGGCCAGATACACCTGCGGTGGGTTGGGCCATGGGGCTTGAGCGGATGATTTTGCTACTCAAGCAACTGGCACCGCAAACGAAAGCGGCGATCGATTTTTATGTTGTTTCACGGGGTGATCAGGCTGAGCAGCAAGCCGTGATTGTGGCTCAAAATCTCCGTCAGCAAGGCTTCTCAGTAGAGATGGATCTGAGTGGTTCCGCTTTTGGGAAGCAGTTTAAGCGCGCCGATCGCAGTGGGGCTTCCGCCTGTCTGATTTTGGGCGATGCCGAAGCCGAAGCCAAGACGGTGCAACTCAAGTGGATGGCCTCTGGTGAGCAACACGTGGTAGCGCAAGCTGACCTACCCAATTATGTTGCGTCTGTGCGGCAACAAATCAGTGCAGCAACCTAGGTCAATGGTTAACCCCTCTTAGGGGCGGTTCGCGTTCGTGTAACGTTTCCGAAGGAAATACCGCCCTTACAAAATCCATTAAACCCCTACAAATCCACTAAAATAGCCCAGTCCTAGGACTGGGCTAAAAATTTAGGCATCTCTCCAGAAAACCTGGAGGGAGTTTGCAATGAGGTTATTTGCCAATGCGGGGGGGTTCACGAAAGGCGATCGCAAAGAAGAGAACCCCGATCGCCAAAGCCAGAATCAAAATGTACGCAACGCTTTCCATATCAAACTTCCTGACAACGCAACCAGTTAACAGTCTACCAAGAATTGAAAAGGGGTTTAGCGAAGCAAAAAGAACCTCAGACCAAACCCCAATTCAGATCACGAATTCATATCAGCCTAAAACCGTTAGATCTGCTCAAGGCGACGAGAAGAGGGGTCACCCAATTTCTGGTAGAAGCCCCACTCAACTTGCTCAGGCGACAGATCTGGGTCAATACCCGCAAACACATCCCGGAAGATGGTACGAGAACCGTGCCAGATGTGGCCAAAGAAGAAGAGCAATGCAAATACGGTGTGGCCAAACGTAAACCAACCACGAGGGCTCGTCCGGAATACACCATCCGAGTTCAAGGTTTCACGGTCAAACTCAAAGGGTTCACCCAACTGAGCGGCACGAGCATACTTCTTAACGACAGCAGGCTCAGTGATCTTTTGACCATCTAACTTACCACCGTAGAAGTTAACCGTTACACCCGCTTGCTCAAAGCTGTACTTCGATTCAGCCTTACGGAAAGGAATGTCAGCACGAACAATGTTGTCTTTGTCAACCAGAACGACTGGGAAGTTCTCGAAGAAGTTTGGCAGACGACGAACAAACAGTTGGCGACCTTCGCTATCCGTAAACACAGGGTGGCCCAACCAGGACTGAGCAATTCCATCGCCCTTGTTCATCTGACCCGTACGGAACAAACCACCTTTAGCGGGGCTGTTACCAACATAGTCATAGAATGCAAGCTTCTCAGGAATTTGCTCGTAAGCCGCTTGAATCGTCGCCCCTTCTGCCAGACTGGTTTGAACGCGACGCTCAATCTCTTGCTGGAAGTAGTTGCTATCCCACTGATAGCGGGTCGGCCCAAACAACTCGATTGGAGTGGTTGCGCTGCCATACCACATGGTGCCTGCTACGACGAACGCAGCGAAGAACACAGCGGCGATACTGCTCGACAGAACAGTCTCAATGTTACCCATCCGGAGGGCCTTGTACAGGCGCTCCGGCGGACGCACGCTCAAGTGGAACAAACCAGCGATAATGCCGACAATCCCAGCAGCAATGTGGTGAGCCACAACACCCCCTGGGTTAAATGGGTTAAACCCAGCAGGTCCCCATTCAGGTGCCACAGGTTGAACGCTGCCTGTGATGCCGTAGGGATCAGATACCCACATCCCTGGCCCAAACAGACCGGTCAGGTGGAATGCCCCAAAGCCGAAGCAGAGTAGACCGGAAAGGAACAGGTGAATCCCGAACATTTTAGGTAAGTCTAAAGCGGGTTCGCCTGTACGAGGATCGGTAAACAATTCCAGATCCCAATAAACCCAGTGCCAGCAGGCAGCCAGGAACAACAGACCAGAAAGAATAATGTGAGCTGCAGCAACCCCTTCAAAAGACCAGAAGCCAGGGTCAACGCCTGTCTCTCCAGTGATGCTCCAGCCACCCCAAGAACCTGTCACGCCTAAACGTGCCATGAACGGCAATACGAACATACCCTGCCGCCACATGGGGTTTAGCACTGGATCACTGGGATCAAAAATCGCCAGTTCATACAGCGCCATAGAGCCAGCCCAACCTGCCACCAGTGCGGTGTGCATCAGGTGAGCGGCGATCAACCGCCCCGGATCATTAATCAGGACGGTGTGAACTCGATACCACGGTAGTCCCATTGACTACGCTCCTCCTTGCTAAAGCTCTAGTTCGACACCTTATAAGCATTCTATTAAGTCACGGTTCCCAGGTAAATCAAAAACCTAGAACCTTTTCAGACGGCAAGCTCCCAAACGCCTGCTCTGTTAAAAGCATATTGCTATACAGACCATTTATTTGACAGTCGTCTGAGAAAATGAAAATGTATAACAAAGTGTAACTAGTGTTAATAGTCTACGCAAGTAAACGATACGTTTCACAATACTCAATATTTCTCCGTTTGGTTGTGGCGATGCCGCGATCGCTCGTCAGATTCGCCAAGTTTCTTGGGCAGTCTTTATATTGGTAAGTAATCCCGACCTAAGCAATCGTTACCCTGAGATTATCTATGACCGTCATTAAATTTGTTAAAGAAAATAAGGAAGTTGTCGCTGCCAACGGTGCCAACCTGCGCTTTAAAGCGCTCGAAAACCAGGTAGACCTCTATACCTTCTCCGGCAAGATGATGAACTGCGGCGGTTATGGGCAATGCGGCACCTGCGTTGTTGCAATCACCGAAGGGTTTGAAAACCTCTCGCCCCGCACAGCGGTTGAAAACCAAAAATTAAAGCGAAAGCCTGCTAATTTTCGTCTGGCTTGTCAAACCCTGGTTAACGGTGAAGTCAGCGTGATTACGAAGCCCAATCCCAAAACGGATGCAAGAGAGGTGCCCGTACCTGCTGAAGCACCAGAAACAACCTCTCAGCCAGATGTGGTGACAACCGAAGCGACGGGCTGAGTTTCTATCTCTGTTTGATTCGTTGCCATTTAGGGCGCTCTGAAATCAGTTAGAGCCTGACAAAACCCCCAGGGTCGTGAAAGACTCTGGGGGTTTTGCTTCGATTTGAGAGTGGGTAAGCGACCAATCCGGTTGGGACGCTCTGGCCTAATTTGTGGGACTGGGTTGCACCGGAGCGTCGATCGCAGGTGCCTCCGAGCCAGGTAGACCCGCACCCGGAGCAGGCACGGTGGGGCTGGGTAGGGGGGTGGGCTGATTGCCCGTTTTCAAAGCGGTGAAGATGTCAAATCGGATGCTGCGATCGTCGTTGTAAGCAGCCGTCACACCCAATGAGCGAATTGCAGAAAACAAGTCGCGGTTGCCCGGTGGAATCTGGAGTAACGGTAGGTTTTTGGCTGTCACTGCCCGATCAATATCGACAAAGAAGGTGCCGTTATTGGGTTGCAGATCTTGAGGCACTGATTGCTTAAACGCCGCACTCTCGCCCAGAGGTTGTGCCGGACGAGGAATTAAACCCTCTGCCAGGGGCGCACCTAGCGAGAGAAAGGCAACATTGCCATCAAGCCAACCGTGAGTAATCGTGGGGCCTGCGAGGGGCAGTGTCCAGTTCACAACAGGTTGATTCCCAACTTTTGACTCTTCGACTTTGAGCTTGTAGCGCTCAGCCATTGCTTGATCCAGTCGTTTGAGCGAGGCTTCAGCCGCTCGCCGATCGCCCGCTTTCACCATCAAGACGACGCTATAGGGCACTGTTGGACCTGCATTTTCAGGTGTGGCGACGAGGGCAAGCGCAAACTCGTCATCCATCCAGCTTAAAAAGTCTTTCTGCAAATCCATGCCAACGGTTTGTTGAACCCCTTTCTCTAACGCTTGGGGATTAATCGGCAGGAAAGGGTTTACTGTTGTGCCCTGGCTATAGTCACGCCAAAACCGCTGCAAACTGCCACCCGAAGCCATCAGTAATGTATCGGCAGGTAAGCGCTTAGCAATATCCTTAGCGTTGTTGCGCACTTCATGTTGGCGATCGCTATCGGGTCTGAGCCAGTAAATACTCTTAAACCGAATACCCTCGGCTTCCAGGTTGATGTTGGAGGCAAGTCCCTGTAGTTGTTGGGCGGCGACTGCCTGTGGGTTACTGCGCCCCGTGCTGCTGGCGGCGGCTGGCAAGTTGACATACAGCTTGCCAAAGGGTTTACCCCCCTGAATTTTGCTCAGAGATTGGCTGTAACCCGGTACGGCAGCAAGAGAGGGTGCCCCTTTATAGGTATCGATCGCCCGATCCATTGCTTTCGTATCATTCGACACGACCAGAAGCCTGCCATCCAACGCTGCAAATGAAACCGTTTGGTCTTTGCTCTTCACCTCTCGAATCGTGACATCCTGGTAGGTACGCTCAGCGGTTGTTCCGGCTTGGGAGCGGGGTTTCTCTAAAATTTCTTTTGCCTTCAGCCCATCTCGAATTGGCAAAATCACCAGAGTTGGCTGCTGATTTTGGGGCGTTGGTACAGGGGGTAACGCGTTGGGACTGGGGACAGGCGACGGCAGAACTTCTGGACTAGCCCCCGGTGACGGTAAGGCATTGGGGGTTGCAGCGGCGGTTGGCGTGAAGACGGCAAAAGTCACTTCTTCACCCACCCAGGGTTTAATATCTTGCTCGTAGTTGAGGTTATTTGCGGTCAACAGGCGATCGCGTAACTGAGCCAAATTTTGGTCAAAAGCAGCCTGACTTTGGGGAGTGCCAAACGTACGAAGTTTGCGCCACTGCTCTTCATCGGTATTAAGTGACACGGCCATCAAAGCATCTTGAGGCACAACATTTGCCCCTACTGGCATGTTGCCAACAGTGCCGCCTCGGTTGAGAAAGTAAACCAGTGCCGCTGCTCCACCACCGATAAGGAGCGCACTAGCACCGAGCGTTAGTAGCAAAGTTGGCGTTGCCAACCCACGTTTTTTTGGCTTCTGAGATCGGGTCATGGGAAAGTATCAGACGGGGATAAAACACGTCGCCCTAGACACTCTACCAAACCTGGAGACGATTGGTCGGGAAAGATTTAGCCAGAGATTTGACTGGTTTTAGAGTTTTTTTTTAAGTGGTTGGTTGGGTGTTGAAATACTCTAAAACTTTGCTCCAGATGGCTTCGATATTCTGCAAGTAGTCAGTTGGGGGAGTGTGACTTTGAAAGAAGGGCAAAAAGATCAGCTTTGCCTGCTCGGTTAAAGCCTGACGGCTTGCGGCGGTTTTTGCTTTGGGGACTTGAGCCAGCGTTGCTACCTGCGCTAACAAAAGGGCTTTTTCATCGGTTGTCAACGCTTCAGCTCTGGCGGCATCCACAATTCCCAACTGCAATTGAAAGAGTAAGCGCGCCAAACTTTGTTGAGTGATTGTTAAAGTGGTGGCTTCTTCCCAGCGTTGTCGCGCCGCGATCGCGAGTTCTTGCGCCTTCTTTTCACCATATTTATTGACAGCAAACTTCATGCTCTTTCGCTCAGAGCCGCTTCCCCATGATGCTTGCCAATAATCATAGGTATGCCCGCGACTGGTTGAGCGGGTTCGATTGACCCCAACAATCCCCGTTGTGTTGCGTACGGTCAGGCGACCGGCCTGCGATTTGGGTGGCAGTTGCTGCGTCAACGTCTGCAAATATTGCTCTGCGGCTTTTAACGCTTTGCTTTTGCCACCGTATTGCTTATCTGAAAAAAACTTGGCGGTTTGTTGACCCTGACGAGTCAACCGGACGTAGTATCCAAAATTTTTCTTTTGGGGCTGCTCAATCCGACTGATTCCCACAAAAATTAGCCAACCTTGGATTAAGCTTTCGTTTGCAGAGTTATTCTACCGTTGTACATAAGAAAATCAAACGGTGGCTCCTCTTTCCCTGAAGCGACACGATGGTGCTTAAAGCGCCTTGCCAGTGGGAGCTGCAGACAATTTCACAGCCATCTAAAATAATTCGCATTCAAAGAAATTTAAGAGTGAGACTCGCATTCTTAAGTAAGACTTATCTGTTGCTTGTGGTAACTGACCGTTCTAAACAGAGCAAAACGGGGATAGATAAATGAAAAGTTTTCAAATTAACAGCTATTTGACTGTGTAGTTTGTCTGAGTTGGGTTCTCAACCCCGTGACAAATCCTGGCTGACTCTGCTGTACTGAAATGAGCATCAATCAATATCGGAGGATTTGTGTGAGCCAGATTGGGATCGTGGCAATTGGCCGAAACGAGGGCGATCGCCTGAAACAATGTCTTCAATCAGTGGTGGGTAAGGCTGCACAAGTTGTTTATGTTGACTCTGGCTCAACCGATGGCAGTGTTGAAATGGCAGCCAGCCTTGGAGTTGACGTGGTGGCGCTGGATCTCTCAACGCCTTTTACGGCAGCCCGTGCCCGTAACGCTGGTTTTGCTCGCTTGCTTGAACTCCGCCCCGCGCTTGACTATGTGCAATTTGTGGATGGTGATTGCGAGGTGGTAGAGGGCTGGCTAGACAAAGCCCAACAAATGCTGGATGCTCACCCCGAGATCGTGGTTGTCTGTGGTCGTCGCCGTGAGCGCTATCCCGAAAAATCACTCTTTAATCGGTTATGTGAGATCGAGTGGGATACTCCAATCGGTGAGGCAAAAGCCTGTGGGGGCGATGCCATGATGCGAGCCAAAGCGGTGCAAGCCGTGGGTGGTTACAATCCCAATCTAATTGCAGGCGAAGAACCGGAGTTGTGTGTGCGACTGCGGCAAAAGGGTGGAAAAATTTGGCGAATGGATGCCGAAATGACCTTGCATGATGCGGCGATGACGCGCACAAGCCAGTGGTGGAAGCGAAGCAAGCGATCTGGCCATGCCTTTGCCGAGGGCGCTTTTTTGCACGGTGCCTCACCAGAGCGTCACTGGGTCAGAGAAAGCCGGAGTATCTGGCTTTGGGGGGTGATGGTGCCGTCAGTAGCTCTGGTCGGAGCCTGGTTTACGCACGGATTTAGCCTCTTATTGCTGCTGGCCTACCCGCTCATCATGTTTAAGATTTATCGCTATCTTCGTAGCACGGGACGATCGCCCCAGGAGAGTCGTTTGTATGCGATCGCCTGCGTTGTTGGCAAGTTTGCTGAGGCACAAGGCTTGTTCCAATTTCATTGGAATCGGCTCCTAGGTAAGCGATCGCAGCTAATTGAATACAACACTTCAGCGTCTACTTAAATCACGCTTTGAATCTAGTTTGTATTCGGAGAAGGCACTGAACCTCTGTAAATTTCGGGAAACCCACCTGGGGATTCTCAGAAGAGTGGCTTATCCTTAAATAAAGGCTGAGGATATGGTATGCAGTCAGGTTGGCGGATGGGGTCAGTTTTTGGCATTCCGCTTTTTATTGATCCGTCTCTGTTTTTAATTTTGATTTTGATTGCCTTTCCAAGAGGGATTGTTTGGCAACAACAGTATCCCGCTTGGGGCGGCTCTATTGCCTATGCTGCGGGTGTGGCTATGGCAATTTTGTTGTTTACGTCTGTGTTGCTGCACGAGTTGGGCCATAGCCTGGTCGCGCGATCGCAAGGCATCAAGGTAAACTCCATTACTTTGTTTATCTTTGGTGGTGTGGCCTCGATTGATCAGGAGTCAAAAACGCCGGGGCAAGCTTTTCAAGTGGCGATCGCGGGGCCTGCGGTGAGTTTCTTCTTGTTCTGCTTGCTGAGCGCAGTGGCTTACTTTTTGCCGGGCACCTTTCGTCCGCCGAGTGGCACTCCGGCCCATGTTTTAGCGCATGACCTGGCTGTCTTAAACCTGGTTTTGGCAACTTTTAATCTCTTACCTGGCTTACCGCTAGATGGTGGGCAAATTGTCAAAGCCCTTGTGTGGAAATTGACAGGTAGTCGGTTTAAGGGCGTTCATTGGGCGGCGAGAGCGGGTAAAATCTTGGGCTGGATAGCCATTACTTTTGGAGCCATTGAGTTATTTATTGGTCGTAACTTTAGTGGCTTGTGGATCCTTCTGCTAGGTTTGTTTGGGTTACGCAATGCGAGCAGCTACGACCAGGCTACGGCTTTGCAAGAGACTTTACTCACGATTAAAGCGGGCGATGCAATGACTCGCGAGTTTCGCGTGGTGGATGCTAACATCACACTGCGGCAATTTGCAGATGACTATTTGTTGAACACGATCGCCCCGCCTGCACTTTATGCGGCTTCTAATGGACGCTATCGCGGTTTGGTGACTCCGGAAGATTTACAGCAAATCGAGCGTAGCCAGTGGGAAGTAAAGACCGTGTTAGACATCACTCATCCTTTGACGGAAGTATCATCTGTTGAAGAGGCCACGTCGCTAGTGGATGTCATCTCATTTCTTGAACAGAATCAACTCCGCCGCATCACAGTCCTTTCGCCTGCGGGCGCTGTGTCGGGCGTGATTGATCGGGGGGATGTTGTGCAAGCGATCGCTCAGAAAATGAATTTACCCGTTTCGCTTGATATTATTCGCCGGATCAAGGAAGAAGGGGCGTACCCACCAGGTTTTAATGTCGTTGCACTGGCCCAATCAGCGAAAGAAGCTGGGCAAAATTAATTGTTTGCCTATGGCTTTTGCACTGTCCCAGGAGAGGCTGTGAAACTTACCACCCGTGGCCATTACAGTGTCAAGGCGTTGTTAGATTTAGCGCTGCAACCGAAGTTCGGCCCTGCCTCAGTACGAGCGATCGCCCAACGCCAGGATTTACCTGCCCCCTATCTCGAAAAGCTGTTGATCGAGATGCGGCGAGCGGGTTTAGT
The DNA here is from genome assembly GCA_015296075.1 of Leptolyngbyaceae cyanobacterium M33_DOE_097. Classification (GTDB taxonomy): domain Bacteria; phylum Cyanobacteriota; class Cyanobacteriia; order Leptolyngbyales; family Leptolyngbyaceae; genus DSRU01. Next base: position 19,595 of record DVDV01000275.1, read on the forward strand.
GCATTCAGTGCGGGGGGTGCAGGGGGGCTACCAGTTGGCACGTCCGCCTGCGCAGATTACGTTAGGACAGATTTTAGAAGCAGTTGGCGAAAGTGTGGATCCGCTGCCACGCCATACCCCCGATGGTTCACAAGCGGAGGATTGGGTCACGTTTACCTTGTGGAACCGCCTGCATCAAAAGCTCAAAGAAGCGTTATACACGATCTCGCTAGAAGACCTTTATTACGACGCGCGGAGCTGGCAGGCGGCTCAAGGTGAAGCAACTAGTTTTGTCGTGTGAAGCCCTGTTGCTATTCAGCAATTCTCATTTTGAAACATTTGTACTGAAGTCAGAGCCTCTAAAGGCTTGTGCGCTCAATTTTATGAACGGCAGAATGGGTATTCCAGCCATTGATAGCTGTTCAAAATGAATATTTTTGTGAGAATTATTCTC
>DVDV01000257.1 GCA_015296075.1 Leptolyngbyaceae cyanobacterium M33_DOE_097
GGCTGTTCGCCCTTACATATAGTGGAAAATCGCGTTTAGTCTAAAGTCCAAAACTTTAGGAAAGAACAAATTTATGGAATTAATGTACATATAGTTATAAAGTGTAAATTTCACCAGCGTGGAGAGGAACGGGCTTATGACGCAATCTCAAACTGATCAAGCACTAGATTTTTCGAGCGATCGCTACCGCAGTGCCTACAGTCGAATCAATGGCATCGTGATTGAAGGAGAGCAAGAAGCGTATAACAACTTCATCTGTTTGTCTAATTTGCTACCCGACGATACCGAAGAGTTGATGCGTTTAGGCAAGATGGAACGTCGTCATAGCAAAAGTTTTGAAGCGTGTGGACGCAATCTTGATGTCATACCCGATTTAGGGTTTGCTCACCAGTTTTTTCAAGCCTTACGCAATCAGTTTCAATCAGCCGCATCACATCAGAAAATTGCAACCTGTTTGCTGATTCAAGCCTTAGTGATTGAGTGTTTTGCGATCGCGGCCTATAACAACTACATTCCCGTTGCTGATGCCTTTGCTCGCAAAATTACCGAATCAGTCGTAGCAGATGAATACGAGCATCTCAACTTTGGTGAAATCTGGTTGAAAGCGAACTTTGAAGCCGTCAAAGACGAATTGGAAGCCGCCAGTCAACAAATTCTGCCAATTATTTGGCAAATGCTTAACCAGGTTGAGCCAGATGCAAAAGCCATTGGTATGCATAAACAATTCTTAATTGAAGAATTCTTGGTGCGTTATGGTGAAGCGCTCAAACAGATTGGGTTTAGCACCCGTGAGATGCTCCGATTAACCAGTCAGGGCTTGAAGCATAATTAGGGGCATTGCTGATCAGGCACATAATTTCGTGAGGGCATTGGTTCCGCTGGAGGCGCTACGCGAACACGAAACGCGCCTAAGATGGGGATGCTGATCCAAAAATCATATCTACACTCAGCAACGCTTAGGAACGAGAATTTAATAAATCCGCAAACTGTACGGGTGGGTTTAGCAGACGTATCCGCGTCCTGCAAGGGCTTGAACGGGCATTGCCAAACCCGTACAGCAAGAAAGTTGACCATGCTCTTTAATTTTTTCCCTTAACATAAACTCACATGGAGCTAAAAAATCATTAAATAGCTGCTTGGTTATCAAGTAAAGTCCTACAATTTTGGTAAAGCCTTTTTTAAAGGTTTTGTCCATCTGATCGACTGCACCTTGAATCAACTTTTATCTTTTTTGAATCACTGTTGATTCTTATTCACACACTTCAATTTATCGATCAGACATCCTTCGGTTTGTAGGGTTTACCACCACATCACTTTACCTTGCAAGCCATATACTCTCTCCTCATTTAAGGAGGCTTGATCATGACTGTTGCACTTAAAAAGCGATCAGTACTGGACATTAGAACCTGGGACTCATTCTGTAATTGGATTACCAATACTGACAATCGCTTGTATATCGGCTGGTTTGGCGTACTCATGATTCCAACCTTACTGGTCGCTACCACCGTTTTTCTGCTGGCCTTTATTGGCGCACCCGCCGTTGATATGGAAGGCATTCGTGAACCCATCTTAGGTTCTCTGATGAGCGGCAACAACCTGATTACAGCGGCTATAATTCCGACTTCTGCTGCGATCGGGTTACACTTCTACCCCATCTGGGATGCCGCATCCATTGATGAATGGCTTTATAACGGTGGTCCTTATCAGCTCATTGTTTTACACTTTTTGATTGGCATCGTTGCCTATATGGGTCGTCAATGGGAACTGAGCTATCGGCTGGGGATGCGTCCCTGGATTGCGATCGCTTTTTCGGCTCCGGTAGCGGCGGCAATCGCTGTGCTTTTGGTTTACCCAATCGGTCAGGGTAGCTTCTCCGAAGGCATGCCCCTAGGGATCTCTGGCACCTTCCACTTTATGTTTGCTTTTCAAGCTGCGCACAACATCATGATGCACCCGTTGCACATGCTTGGCGTTACTGGCATTTTTGGTGGTGCATTGCTGAGTGCGACTCACGGCTCTTTGGTGATGGCGAGTCTGGTTCGAGAAACGTCTGATCAGGAATCTGCCAATGTCGGCTACCGCTTTGGTCAGCAAGAAACAACCTATAACCTGATCGCAGGCCACACAGGATATTTAGGACGATTACTCATCCCGCCTTTTGGCTTCCGCAATAGCCGCAGCATCCACTTTCTGATGGCCGCATTACCAACAATCGGCATCTGGTCTGCTGCGATGGCTGTCAGTGTGATGGCCTTCAACCTGAATGGCTTTAACTTTAACCAATCCATTTTAGATAGCCAGGGAAAAGTGATCCCAACCAACGCTGATCTGCTAAACCGGGCAACCTTGGGCATCCAGGCCATGCATGCACCAAACACGCACCACTTTCCTCAAATCCTCGCAAGTGGTGAAGCAATCCCTGTTAGCATCTCAGCTCCCGCGATCGCAACTCACAGCTAATTCTTCAACCTAACTTAACAGCAATGAGGAGATAAATAAAACGATCTCCTCATTTTCTTGTTTAAGAACTTCAGAAATGCAAATTTGATAAGAAATCAGGTACTTGCAAAATATGGAAATACACCAAGAGCGAAATAACAAGAGTGTACAGTGTAGAGCCACCCAACCCAATCAAAACATCTCGCTTAATATTTCGCTTTTCATCGGTCAAAAACATATCCATCGCACCGAACTGCATCATCAGAATGCCCAGCACATTGGAGAGCCAGTAACCAATAATCGTCCCTGGTAAAAACCAAGTCGAATTGATCCAACCGATCGCATAACCAAACACCAGGGCGATCGGCAGGTTAAAGAACAGGTCATTCCACCAGGAAAGTGGGGAAAGCATGTAGCCAATCCCAACCAGTGCGCCGCCCCGTAGTTTCTTCAACAAATTCAGCATGCCTATGCCCATGTTAAGCCCTGTAAAGCAATTATAACCATTCGGCTAAGGGGCAAAAGAGTGAAAGGGTAAGATACAACAGAAAGAAATGAAGACCGATACCTGGAGGAGATCACATGGCTGATTGCGGGTGCGAAATGGAAGCAAAAAACGCTGCCGAGCGCAAAACCTTACGCTTGCTAATGGCAGTAAACGCAGCCATGTTCCTGATTGAAATTACGACTGGGTTGCTCGCTCATTCAACTGCGCTACTGGCTGACGCCCTCGATATGTTGGCAGATGCGACGGTTTATGGCATTTCCCTGGCTGCGGTAGGTGGCTCAAAACAAGGTAAAGCCCGGGCTGCCCTGATGAGCGGCACCTTTCAAATTACTTTAGCCATCTTGGTCTTGGTAGACGTCATTCGTCGATTTATCTGGGGTAGCAACCCAGAGTCATTTTGGATGATGGGCATTGGCGCGATCGCCCTACTAGCCAATATATACTGCCTGCTCCAAATCTCTAAGCACCGTCGAGGCGAAGTTCACATGCGAGCCAGTTGGATCTTTTCTAGAAACGATGTCATTGCCAATTTAGGGGTGATCATCGCTGGTGTGTTGGTGTGGTGGCTCAACTCACGCTTACCAGACCTCGTGATCGGCCTGCTGATTACCGGATTAGTACTGCGCGGAGGAATTGATATTATTCGCGATGCAACAGGAGAGCGATCGCAGCCAGATAGTTTTTGACATTGCGGTGAGGTCAGGGAAGTAAATTCACCAAACCTCATCGCATACTAGACAACTAAAGCTCTATACAGACGCCAAAGCTGAAATATCTAAATTTTGGGTCGGCATCTTTGATTGTGGGACAACTGTCACATGATATGTGATGTCTTGATAAAAGGTGGAACTATATTGAGGATTTTCAGCAAAAAAATCAATTACATCCTGTATCAGCTGCTCACCCAGAGTATCGCCCTCAATACCATTACCATTTTGGTCAACTTTCATCTTCGAGTAGTCGCCAGTTGCACCAAAGTGAAAAGTATAATCACCGGGACGTAAAGGGTTTAACATTACCCAATAACCGTCCTGAACCGCATAATCTATTGGTACTCCAGGCTCATAGCCAAGGACATTGTCTTCTCCGGCTACATAACTAAATCCTCCAGGTTTAGAAGATTGCCGATAATTTTCCCAGTTTGAGATTAAAGAAGTCTCACCTCTACTAGTTACTGAGTTAAAGAATTGACTTGTGACAGTATCAACAATTGCATTTGCAGCATCACGAGAGTCTTGTTCTGACCATGCTGGATCAAAACCGTAGTTATCTACAACTTGAGTAATCACTGGAACGTAAAGATGTGTTCCGGTAGAAATGGTAATGTTGCGCTCTGCAGAACCACTTCCTGCAACACCTGCTAAGAACTGTACGGGGCCATATTGTTCAAATGGTTGTTCTGTAACCGTAGGATTTGACGATGCAGGAATCAGTGCATTTTCCTTCCACCACTTATCGGCCCATTCAGCTTGCGATCTTCCACCGACGTGAGCTTTCGGCGAAGTTACTTTAACAGGGCCTGAGTTAGAGCTTTTATTTAGTTTGATAGAAGTATCCAATGCAGAATTTGGAACGATAGAAGACTGAATCTCAGTTGTTAAGCTAGCAGAACCTTGATTTTGTAGAGAAAGAGACTTGATTAAAGACAACATATTAGTCACCATCAAACATACTAATTTTTATCTCTTTAAGTAAGAGATGCATTCTAAACTTGTCACACTATTTCTTCTGAGTTTTTAATTCTCAGATACTGCAACACATTAAGAAGCTATTATTTGAAATTCAAAATTTTTGAGATAGAGACACCAATTTAACAGAATACACGTCGTATGACACACAAGTGTAGTACTCTTCTAAGGAGTCAGGATTGTCGCAAGTCTTGAAATAGTGATGAGTTAGAATTGCTACAAGTATTATCGCAAGCATTCTTAGCAGCGAATCCATCCCGTAACTATTTTTAATTTTTCTACGAACAGCAATAATTTGAGTCGGAGTTCTATTATGACTATTAGCAAAGACGGTAACTTACTAACAAGAGCGGAAAATGGTTAACATATCAAGCTGTAAGAAGCTCATTTCACAAGACTTCGAGCAAAAAGTGTTCACTAAAAGTCGCTCCTGGTAGTAAGTTAATAAGCAACTGTTTTAGGTGTTCTAGTGCTTCAATCCAAGTGGTTATCAAATACTAAACATAATCCCTTTCTGTTCTTTCACATTGCGAAAGAAAGATTTAACACCAGGATTCTTCACCTGGCGGATTGTGGAGAAGTTCACGAATATTTGCTTCAATGACACGATAGCCAACATTTCCATTTAATCGTTGTCGCCCCTCATTAAAAATTAGCGTTGGGCTGACCGAAACTGTATGCTCTTTCACCAGGTCAAAATCCTTCGAAAGCAGAGCGTACGCCTCACCACTATCAATCTGCTCTTGAATCGCAGCGATCGGAAGACCCAATTGTTCCGCGATCGCACATTGCACCTTCCGGTCAGAAACATCTGCCAGCTCTGTGAAGAACGCTTCTCGAAATCTCCAGGTTGCTTTCTCAAATGCTTTTTCTGCTGCTGGAATAATCCCTTTCAGTTCTAGTAGTTGAATGGCATGGAGAAAAAGATGACAGGACGTTGAAGAAGGAGGTGTCACTTTCGTCCAAATGTCAGCATGAACAGTAATGTGATTAAATTTCTTCACCACTTCCTGAACATGGTCGCTGTAGCCCTTCAAGCCACCCTTTTCACGCCAGCGGTTCTCTAGCTTTTCGCGAGCATTGCCAAAAACAGGAACAAAGTGATAATCGATCGCGATTTTATCTTGAAAGGTTGTTTTCAACTCCTCCAAGCGAACCTGAGCAATATAAGCCCATATACAGAGGACATCAGAAAAGTAGGAGATGCGAATTGGTTCCATATGATTTTGTAGGGGTGAAGGCTATCGAATCATTCTGACATTAAAACTGCCAATGGACATTACACTATGTAGGCTTTGTACTGCTCATCATGCTATCACTCATACTCGGGCTAGCAGATTCATCCGCTTCTGTGTTTATATCCTTTTGCTTTCCCTTGCGATCGCGCCACAGCTTGTAATACAGAATCGGCACAGCCGACCGCGACAACAGTAGAGAAGCAACTTCACCGGCCATTAGCGAAATCGCCAACCCTTGAAAGATGGGATCAGCCAAAATAATCGCTGAGCCAACCACAACCGCCGCCGCCGTTAGCAACATCGGGCGAAATCGAACTGCGCCCGCATCGACCACCGCTTCTTCGAGCGGCATTCCCTCCTTCAGCCGCAACTCAATAAAATCAACCAAAATGATTGAGTTCCGCACCACAATACCCGCTCCAGCGATAAAACCAATCATCGAAGTGGCGGTAAAGAAAGAACCCATCAACCAGTGAGCGGGCATAATGCCAACAAGCGAGAAGGGAATTGCCGCCATAATCACCAGCGGAGTCGTAAATGACTGAAACCAACCAACGACTAGCGCATAAATTAGAACCAATACAACAGCAAAAGCGATCCCCAAATCACGGAAGACCTCGTAGGTCACTTGCCATTCACCATCCCACTTAATCGCGTAGGTTTCAGTTGTGGGAGGCTGCTGCGTCAAATAAGTCGTGGTGTGGGGCGGATGACCCGATGCAGTAGCAGAGTGCGCAAGCAGTTTGTCGATCTTGGGTTGCAAATTGAGCATGGCATAAACTGCACTTTCTACCTTGCCAGAAACATCACCCAAAACATAGACAACAGGTTGCAAATTTTTATGGTAAATACTCGTGTCTGCAATTGTTTTTTCAGTTTTCACTAACGTACTGAGTGGCACTAAATTTCCATTGCTTCCTCTCAAATTGATGGATTGCAAATCAGCCAAACTGCTGCGACTCGCTTGATCAAAGCGAAGATTAATGGCGACATCTTCCCGCGCATTCTCATCATGCAGTAGCCCAGCATTCTGACCTGATAAAGCCATTTGCAAAACTTCTGAAATCTGAGCCGGACTGATTCCATTTAATGCCGCTTTTTCGCGATCGATCGCAACTCGATAATCCGTTTGGGGAGCTTCGACATACCAGTCCACATCCACAACCCCATCCGTTGATTGATATAACTGACGAATTTGAGTTGCAAGATCAATCTGTCCCTGGTAATCAGGACCATACACTTCAGTCACTAACGTTTGCAACACAGGCGGCCCCGGAGGAATTTCAGCCACTTGAATACGAGCATGATAGCGATCGCCAATTTCTTTGAGTTTAGGCCGAATCGCCTTAGCAATCTCGTGGCTCTGACGTTTGCGATCGCCCTTACCCGAAAAATTGACTTGAATATCCGCTACATTTGCACCAGAGCGAAGAAAGTAATGACGCACCAACCCATTGAAATTGTAGGGAGAAGCTGTACCAACATAACTTTGATAGTTCACCACTTCAGGCACTGTCGCCAGGTATTGCCCCATTTCGCGCGTGACACGAGCCGTTTGCTCTAGCGTTGTCCCTTCAGGCAGATTGACAACAACCTGCAACTCACTCTTATTGTCAAATGGAAGCATCTTTAGAATGACCAGACGAAATCCGGCTAACCCCCCCACAATTAGGACTAATGCCAACGCGGTTGCAACTAAGAATAAAGTGCCCCGTCGTGGGTAATGCACCAGAGGATACATAAACTTGCGGTACAACCGACTTAAAGCATCTTCTCCATGCTCATGCGCTTGATGACTCGCCCCACTAAACACCCGCATCGTCGTCCAGGGGACAACAATAAAAGCGACCAGTGCTGAGAAGATCATGGCAGCGGAGGCTCCCAGCGGAATTGGCCGCATGTAAGGCCCCATCAAACCACCCACAAACGCCATCGGTAGGATCGCCGCGATCACCGCCAGCGTCGCCAAAATTGTTGGATTTCCCACTTCATCAACCGCTTCTAAAACAATCTGCTGAAGCGTTCGCCGCCGATTTGTCGAGAGTTGCAACCGTCTTTTGTTTTCCGGTAATTGGAGATGGCGACCCACGTTTTCGACAACCACGATCGCGTCATCAACGAGAATTCCAATTGAGAAAATTAACGCAAAGAAAGTAACACGATTCAGCGTAAAACCGTAGAAAACAAAACTGGCAAGGGTAAGAGCTAACGTCACTGGAATCGAAACCGCAACCACGATCGCCTCTTTTTTACCCATCACAAACCACATCAGCAGCGTCACCGAACCCACTGCAATCAGCATGTGAAACAACAGCTCATTTGAGCGCTCGGCTGCCGTTTCGCCATAATCACGGGTGACCATTAAATGAACATTTTTAGGAATATAGTTGTGCTGAATCTGCTCAAGCTTGTGTAGCACGCGGTGAGATACTTGAATCGCATTCGCACCTGAACGTTTCGCGATCGCGATCGTCACAGCCTCCGTTTCAGATGCGATCGCAGGAGCAGGGGAGCCTGACTTTTCGCCTTCGTGTCGTCCTTTCCCTTGTCCAAAGAAAACGTAACTAGCTGGTTCCTCAGAGCCATCTGTAACACTGGCAACATCCCGCAAATAAACAGGCTGATTGTTCGCTACTGCAACCACCAAGCCTTTCGCATCTTCAGCCGATCGGACAAAGCTTTGAGTTCTAACCAAAAATGATTGATTATTTTGGTTAAAAGCGCCACTGGCAAGTTCAGCATTTTGTGCCTGAAATGCTTTTGATATTTCTAAAGGTGACAAGCCATAAGCATTTAATCTGGCTGGGTCTAGATCGACTCTGAGTTGCCGTTTCTGCCCACCAATAATTGTCGTTTCTGAAACATCTGGAACTTGTTTAATTTGTTCATCTAATTGAGCTGCAATTTGTCGCAATTCTGCTCCACTGCTTTGTTCACCCCACAAGGTCAGCGTCAAAATCGGCACATCATCAATTGATCTCGACTTAATCAGGGGTTGCGACACCCCTGGTGGAATCTTGTCAAAATTAGCATAAAGCTTGTTATAGAGCTGAACAATCGAATCCTCTGTGTTTTGCCCTACTAGAAATCGCACAATTACCAGCGACGAACCCGGACGCGAAGTAGAGTAGACATATTCAACGCCAGGAAGTTCCTTAATCAACTTTTCCATCGGCGCAGTCACCCGCTGCTCCACATCTTTAGCAGACGCTCCTGGCATTTGCACAAACACATCTGCCATTGGCACCGTAATTTGGGGTTCTTCTTCACGCGGCAGAATTAGCGTTGCACCGATCCCCAACAACAGCGACACCAGGATAATCAGGGGGGTCAATTTGGAATCGATGAACTGCTTTGCTAATTTTCCGACAAAGCCAAGTTTATAGGAAGAATGAGGAGATTTCATAGGAAAAGAAAGAATGAAAAGAGATGAGGAGTGATTTATATGTTGTCGATCAAGGAGAACAAAAAATGAAGAGGTAAATCTATAGAAAAGGTAGCAGCAGGTGGGTAGTAGAAAAAAGTAAATTAGAAGTTTTGAAATACCTGAACCAAAAAGTTCCGAGATGAAGTGATACCTAGGGACTTGCAGATAAATACTGTACCAATACCGCAAATCTGTAAGGGCGAATGGCCATTCGCCCCTACCGCATCACTGGGATATTATTTCAACGCACTACCCCTACTTTTTTGCGGTTAAAATCCTCCGCTATTTTTCCAACTCGACAACCTGCCCATCTGCGAGTTGATTAATGTGATTTGTCACAATGCGATCGCCCGTCATTAAGCCTGAAACAATTTCAACTTGACCATCATGCTGTTGCCCTGTTTTCACCCATCGCAATACCGCGATCGGCTGTTCACCACTCGTGTCTACCACATAGGTTCCTTGCAATTGTCCTTTTTGAACCATCGCATTCGCAGGAATCAGGATCGTTTCTTGCTTCTTGCCTGAAGGTAAAGCAATGCGACCAAACATACCAGAAATCAACCTACCAAAATTATTGAGTGGAATTTTGACTAGAAAACTGCGTGAGTTTGGGTCAGCAGCGGGAACAATTTGTCCAATCGTGGCATTCAAAGTTTGATTCACGGCATCTACTCGCACCTGAATTGGTTGACCAACCCGCACAAACCGCAAGTTTTCTTCTGGCACAGAGATCTCAAGTTGTAATCGATTGGGATTTTCAACCTTCAAAAGTGCTGTTCCAGGCGCAGCCATTTCACCTTCATAGGCCAACTTCTGCACCACAACCCCATCAAACGGAGCAATCACCGTTCCATAACTCTCACTGGCAGAGGCAGAGGTCACGCCCGCCTTGGCCCGATTCACAGCCGCCTGAGATTGTGCGATCGCAGCTCGTGCTTGTTGAATCCCTGCCTGCATTTGAGCCACGCGAGATTTAGCTTGATCGAACGTGCTATTTGCCTCATCCAATCGAGATTGAGAAACAGCACCCACCGCTTGCAAACGGGCCATGCGCGATTGATGAATCTGAGCCAACTGCAAGGCCGCTTGGGCTTCCAGTTTTTGCGCTTCTAACTGATTTAAGACAGCTTGAGAACGAGAGACATCTGCCTCAGCCTGGGCAACAGCAGTGAGTGCCTGATTGGTTTGAGCAGATATGTCCATCACATCCACGCGTGCCAGCACCTCTCCTTTACGAAAACGATCGCCCGCTTCGAGCGACAATTGGGTAATGCGTCCCATCACACGCGTTGAAAGTGTTGCCTGATCAACCGGACGAATCGTTCCAGAAAGCTGAAGCGTCGAGGCGATCGGCCGAGCCTGAATAGTGAGGGTTTCCACTGCCGTAGTCGGTGTGATAGCCACCTCTGGCGCATTCGTTGAGCGCGTCAGCGAAACAATGACCCAAACCCCTCCAAGCAATAGCAACGCCCCTCCTGCAATCAATCCCCATTTCTTTTGGGGCAGCCTGGGTGCGGGCAGTTCTTTTGGCTCAACGGCTCCATCCATTGTTTCATCGAGTGATTCATGCGAGGTGGTGTGAGTCATAGTTGATAGATATCCTTTGGAAGCACGATGAGAGATTTTGAAGCGTGAAAGAAGGCAGCAGTCTAAGCAGGAAAAATAAATTACCGTGTCATTCCACGTTTCACTGGCAAACCAGCGCTTTGCCAAGCCAATAGACCACCTTGCAAGTTATAGACCTTGGTGTAGCCCTGGTTGACTAGCCACTGTGCAGTGATCGCACTGCGATGACCTGAAAGACACGTAATGGCGATCGGCTCATCTTTATCAATCGTTTTCAAGATGCGGTTTCGGTTGAACCGCTCAGCATTAGGAATATGCCCCATCACGTACTCAAGCCAGCCTCGGACATCAATTATTTTCAGTTGATTCTGACGTGACAAGAGTTGAGTTGGAGTCAGTGACGTTGGGTTGAGAGCTTTTGTCTTCGGTTGTTTTGTTTTTGATTTCATGGGTTATTTCTGTGAAGCGAGGAAGAATGCAGAAGCGAGTCTAAGAAAGCGACGAAATGAAAAGAAAACAGTCTACAGGCTCTACATACCTGCTATTTCAGCCATTTTCCGTATCACGAAATGGTATCTGCTTAATCAACTTGGTGTCTCAAACCCGACTCATAACCGTAAATGATTTGATAAAAGGCCCTGCCATCCGAGGATCTTTGATCATAGAAGTGTAATCTCCAACCCGAAATTGTAGCTTTCGGCTCATGTAAGCCATTCCTAAGCCCATCATGTTCAAGCCCTTCGTTTTCCACTGCTCCCAATTTTTGCGATCGGCGCGTAAGTCCCAGTTCAAAGATTGACCAGTGTAAGCCCCTGCCGCCGTGACTCGACCTGCTTGAACCGTCAGCACTCCAACCGGGTTTGGCTCGTCTTCAAAGCCATAACCAATCACCGAATTGAAATGAATCTTGGCAAGGGCATCTGACAGCTCTGGTTCCGCATTCCATTGCTCACCAAATGCCTGCATCCATTCGGGTGAAAATAAGTCTGCCATTACTATTCTCCAATGTATCTGTCTAGTGTTTTAGAAGGTATCTAGCAAAGCTAGAAATTTAGAACTTGTTATCCTTTTTTTGCTGCAAGAGCTTGCCACTCTTGAACAAACGCCGGTGAAATAGATAAAGTCACGGCCTCGTTTCCCAACGTAGGTAACGTCGCCTTAAGCGGCAATTCTGACCGTAATTTTGAAAGCAATGGCTGAAGATTGTACTGCCCAACATTCAGTTCAGGCTTTGTCACTTCAGTAAAGAGGCCACTCGAATCTTCATTTGCTGTCAGTGTAGTGCCCAAGGAATTGCTTAACGTTAGTGGTTGAGAACGATCAATCTCGGTCACCCCCGGAAAGCCTACCAGACGCAAATCAAACCGTATTTGTCCGTCAGCACCTATTCGCTTAAACGCGATCGCCTGCCAACTATTACCATGCTGATCTTTAAGCGTTTGGCGAGCCTGATAAACAATTTGACCTGGCGCTTCTTCGATCGCTCGAATCGCCGCCGCCGCACTAGGGGTATTCAGCATTCCCAGTCCGAAGAGAACCCCTAATACGATGGCTCCTAACAATAAGACCCACGAAAAAATTTGCCGAATTCGACATCCCATCGTTGCTTCTCCCTATAACTCAGTAAGCGATCGACGCGTATTCGCACATAAAGAAAGTAATTCTGTATCGACGACTCGGTAGTAACGCCAGACCCCTTCGCGACGACACGCAACAACGCCCGCATCCTTCATCAATCGCAAGTGTTTGGATACATTGCCCTGTAGTAACCCAGTGCGATCGCAGATTTCCTGTACACTGCATTCCTGATTACAAAGTGCCGTCAAGATTTGGAGTCGGGCAGGCTCTGCCAAAATTTTGAATCGGCTTGCGAGGTTTTCTAATTCACGAGGACTCAGAATCATTTCCATGAGCCATTTTTCCAAAGAAGTTTGTGGGTGGAGGCGCAAAAGTGAGGGAGAAGAGATCAAAATTCCATCTCTCAATTATATTTTTTGAATCAACTGATAATTCCATTTATTCGTCATCTAACCGATCGTTAAAGGTGGATTTTCTTCAACTGGCAGAGGTTCTACTAACGGTAAACCGAGCATCCGCAGGCCAACTCGCTCAAACCAGGGCATCGTCCACCCGACCCGCATTTTGTCCATAAAGTATTTCTCAAATGCGGCCTTCATCAACGAAACCCAAATTCCTTTAGTTGTAAAGGCTCGGCGTCGGTTGCCTTCGCCATCAGGTAGCAGTGGATCGGCTAAAAACAGTGCCCCAGAGTCGCCAAAGTCAGCAAAGCAAATCGCCTGCAACGTTGGCCTGATCGGTTGCCCCGAGATGACACCTAAATCCAAAGCAATATTATGCGCAACGCTGATCACCATCTCCTCAGTCATTTGCCCCACCTTTGGCACCCCAATTGGAATAGGAGTTGGCTCTACAGGCTTCAGTTGAGTGACAACACCCACTGCATAAACTGAGTCAAAGTCAGGGTGTCGATAGGTCGGTAAAACAGGAACAAACCCTTTTGCATCCGTTAATCCAGAGGCTTCACGCAGGAAACGCGGCCCCCGAAAAGGTGGCAGGATCATGGCATATTTAAAGGGCAAACTGCGCCCATCTGACAAATACATCGTGTCTGGCTCAATGCGAGCAATGGCCGTATTGTCGAGTATATCAACGTGGCGATCGGCCAGCATGGCACGAATTAACCAGCGCGAGTTTGCCATGCCCCCGATCCCCAGATGCCCCGCATAGGGTTCTGAAGTCACCATCGTGATTGAGGCGCGATCGCGCAGTCCTCTTTTATGAAGAGCATGATTGGCTAACAGTGCAAATTCGTACGCCGGACCAAAGCAACTAGCTCCTGGTGCTGCCCCAACGATGATCGGGCCTGGATCTGCCAAAAACTCTTGCCAAGCTTTGCCTGCTAACTCTGCATGGTGAGGGTTGCACACCGATTGAGTGTAACCACCTTCCGGCCCCAACCCTGGCAGTGCATCTAGAGCCAACTCTGGACCTGTCGCAATCACAACATAGTCATAGTGAATGATTTGATCCTTTAAAGTAATTTGTTTCTCTCTCGGATCAATCGCGAGGACGTTTTCAATAATCAGCTCAATCCCATGTCTAGGAACGATTTTAGCAAGTTCTAGCTGAATTCGATCGAGCGATCGCAACCCTAACCCAATCCAGGGAAGGGAGGGCACAAAGGTAAACTTAGGCTGATTAGAAATCAAAGTAACTTGATGGCTGCGTGGCAATGTATGTCTCAATTCATAAGCAGCAGGCAACCCGCCCAAGCCAGCGCCAATTACAACAACACGAGCCATAGTTACAACTCCTAAATATATTTTTATTGTTTTTGGCAACAAAGGAAAATATCAAAAAGGTACACAGAGCAGTTAACGGAACCCTGCACCATTTCGACTCTTCAGCATTGGCCTCACATTCGTATCTTTCGTAGTGCCATTAACAAAAACCACTGATAAACATCAATTGCAGCGAGTCCGGCTAACAAGTATGAGCCAGCCAAATTCAGTCAATGTTATCTGCGAAAGCGATCAGCCAAAACCCCAACGCTATCTACTAAAGCTAAAAGCGCAATTGAGCGCATACCCAATCAAACTTATTTGCAGCCTTTAGCATTGCGTTAACGGACAACCAGGTAAGAACGATAATATACTACTATACAGTTATATAGCCAGATAAAACTTTTATTGCAAAACTTTTACATATCTCATGTACGCAGGATCAGATAGTATCGATTCCAATTCGAAGAGTGACAAAATCTTCTGGAGCGATCGCCCATAGACTCGCGATTTTAATCAATTCGCAAATTGTAAGGGCGAGTTTAGCAGACCCACCTGTGTCCAGCCATGGATTTAAAGGCAAAACCCGCCACGACCCAAGCTCGAACTGATTTAATTTCCATTTCTTAGCAGTCAACTCAGCCTTTCAGTTTTGTCAGGAAACAGTTCCAAAAACAGGTGTTGCCGAGCGAGTGTATAAATTCCGTAAAGGCGTTGCTTCCGATGGAGAGCTACGCGAATGTGCAACGCCCTAGCGTGGGGATGCTGATCCAAAAAGCATATCTACACCAGCAGTGCCCAAAACAAAACCGATCGCCCCATCAGAGCGATCGGCATGGTTTAGGTTTTGCATAGCCTAGCCAGAAAATCAGGATCTTTAAAAAGTCAATGGCAGAAGCCAAAGGTTACCCCAGCAATTGGGAAAAAACCGACTTCACCGCCTAATTTTCTACAGCTGTAGTTATATCGAATATTTCAGGAGCTTAATCTCTAGCTAAAAAATTACGCACTTGAGTTAGTGCAGCTTGACCAATGTTAAAAACTGCCCAGCTAGCAGCGGCAATAATTGGCAACAACACGATTGCAACTCGAAAGTCGATATCCATCTCGGCAGATCCTCAGTTAAATAAGTTTTAATTGCCTCTCATCTTTTATTTTTATCTCATGTCATGACGTTTTCATAGTTTTGCGAAGAAAAGCAACAAAATTGTTGAGTCGGAAATAAAGCCTCAGATCAGGAGAATTCGAGCATTTCACCCGTAGCAATCGTCATCTGAACAACTTTTCTCTAAATAAATGCAAATCTAACCACACAAATGTTAATGTGGCTTTTTGGTAAATCCCTCTCTGATCAAGGGTGCTGATCCCGCAAGAACTGTTGCCATCTAAGCAGCTCTTCGCAAAGGAAATTGAGCAGCCGATGTAAACCTTTGATCCAGAGTAGGATAGAGATCGACCCGATTGGACAGCGCCCTGATGCAAGATGAAAACTCAGCTCAAAACTTAAGCGATCGCCTCGCTCGTTATATTGAGCAAACAGACGGAATCACAAAACCCTGGTTGCTGGCCCAACTGCGATTACAAAAATTACATGAACAAAAAGATACCTTAACTCCCTCTGAGTATGAGAATGAGTTAGCAGATATTCATCAAGCACTGATGAACCTGGGAGAATGGTGGGCTGGTCGTGAAGACGAGGTATTTTAAGCGGCTATGACAGACGCAGACCAAAATCAGAAAGCGCTGGGCGAGAAAACGAGTCGAGGCAGAAGGCGAAGTGTCGCCCCTGCAACTGAGCCAATTTCAGAAAGCAATCAGGATATCAACCTGACCGACCCTCAATATTATTTCAACCGAGAATTAAGCTGGCTCGAATTTAACAAGCGAGTCCTCTACGAAGCCTTTGACCCACGCACGCCCCTATTAGAGCGGCTCAAGTTTTTGGCGATCTTTAGCTCCAATCTGGACGAGTATTTCATGGTGCGCGTTGCGGCGTTAAAGCAGCAAGTTGCGGCGGGTGTGACCAAAACCTCGGCAGATGGCTTAACGGCAGCTGAGCAACTCAGCCGCATTTGCGATCGCCTGCGTCCCCTCATTTCGCAGCAGCACCGTCACTTTGAGCAAGCCATTCGGCCACTCTTGTCTGAGCATGGCATTCATATTCTTGACTACATCGATCTCAACCAAGAGCAACGCAACTACCTGCAACGCTACTTTGAAGAGCAAATCTTTCCAGTTTTGACGCCCCTGGCGATCGACCCGGCACACCCATTCCCCTATATCTCTAACCTCAGCCTCAATTTGGCTGTGATCGTCAAAGATTCTGTTACAGGCGAAGAGTTAGTGGCGCGGGTTAAAATTCCCCGGTTGTTGCCCCGCTTTCTAGAATTACCTGCAGATATCGGGTTTCAACGGGGCGATCGCACCGTGGTCTGGTCTGGGGTGCTATTAGAGCATGTCATCGCTCATAACCTGGATACCCTTTTCCCTGGGATGCAAATTCAGGAGTATTATCCCTTTCGTGTGACTCGTGATGGCGACCTAGACCTGGCTGAAGACGAGGCCGACGACTTGCTTTTAGCCATTGAGCAAGAACTGAGAAAGCGGCGCTTTGGCGGCTCGGCTGTACGGCTTGAGGTTCACGCTGAGATGCCAGAAGCCCTACGCGAGACGATCTTAGACGAATTAGATCTGACCAAAAACGATGTCTACGAAGTTGAAGGGATGCTCTCACTCCGCCATCTCTTCACGTTGGCAAATTTACCTGTCAACGAGTTAAAAGATCCGCCCCTTGTATCAGTCGTGCCACCCGCGCTGCGAGAATCTGCCAAAGCGAAACGAAACGCCAACCGCAGAGAAAGTGCCGATGACTTGTTTACAATCATCCGACAACAGGATGTGATGGTGCATCACCCTTACCATTCATTTACTAGAACGGTGCAACGCTTCATCGACCAGGCCGCCCACGATCCAGACGTGCTAGCGATTAAGATGACGCTGTATCGTACGTCAGGCGACTCGCCCATCGTTCACGCGTTGATTGATGCGGCTGAGAATGGTAAACAAGTCGCTGTCTTGATTGAGCTAAAAGCCCGCTTTGACGAAGAAAACAACATTAACTGGGCGCGCAAGTTAGAAGACGCCGGGGTTCATGTGGTTTATGGCCTGGTCGGGCTAAAGATCCATACCAAAGTCATCCTCGTTGTGCGACGTGAAGAAGGGCTAATTCGCCGTTACGTTCACATCGGCACAGGCAACTACAATCCCAAAACGGCCAGACTTTACACCGACATCGGGTTGTTTAGCTGTCAACCAGAGTTAGGTGCTGATTTAACCGATTTGTTTAACTACCTGACTGGCTACTCGCGCCAACAAGCCTACCGTCGGTTGTTAGTGGCCCCTGTAAACCTGCGCGATCGCTTCTTGTCCCTCATTCATCGTGAGGCTAACCACGCCCGCAATGGCAAACACGCTCGCATCGTCGCCAAGATGAACTCCCTGATCGACCCGCCGATCATTGTAGCCCTTTACGCCGCCTCCCAAGCCGGGGTCAAGATTGACTTGATTGTGCGGGGCATGTGTTGCTTGCGTCCAGGCTTACCCGGCATTAGTGACAACATTCGAGTCGTTAGCATTGTCGGTCGTTTTCTAGAACACTCTCGCATCTTCTACTTCAACAACGATGGTGATGAAGAAGTCTTCATTGGCAGTGCTGATTGGATGCCTCGCAACCTCGATCGCCGGGTTGAAGCCGTTGTGCCTGTCATCGACAAAGCGATCGTCAAAGACTTACAGGAGATTTTAGGAGTTTTGCTCGCCGATAACCGTAATGCCTGGGAGCTACAATCTGACGGGCATTACATTCAACGGCAACCCGACAAAAATCCTGAGCAAAGTTCCCAAAAGATTTTGATGCAATTGGTGGAGTAAAGACCTACTCCTCTATTTTTCCCATCCAAATCTCCAATTGGTGCCTGCCCTACAGACGAAGATTTACATCACTTCGCTTGATAAAATGCTGTAGACGCAGTAACAAAACAAGCGATGACAGACATTAATTCTTCTCCGGCAAACTTAGGTGCAGACGCAGTAGACGAAGCGATCGCACGCGGCATTGATTTTGATGGCAGCCCGATCCCTTCTGAAAAGTTAGAGCTTTACAGCCGAGTCATGGGGCTTGAAGCAGGCCGTCAACGGAGTGGGGTCAGCAACACCATGCGATCGCGGATTGTGCGCATTGGGGCAAAACACATTCCCCAAGCCGAACTCGATCAAATGCTCGAAACGGCTGGCTTCGCCCCCCTCAAAGAAAAAGAAATCGCCTTCTACTACGGCGGCAAATAAGCCGAATGAATCTCCCCACCTGGATCACCGTTTCGCGCCTCCTGGCAGTACCCATTCTGCTCTATGGTTTGCGTACCCCAACCCCCGAAAGTCGCTGGATCTTGCTGGGCGTGTTTCTGCTCGCAGCAGGAACCGATTGGCTCGATGGTTACCTGGCTCGGCGGCTCAATCAAGTGACCGAGCTAGGCAAATTTCTCGATCCGCTGGTCGATAAATTCCTGGTACTGGCTCCCCTGCTTTCTCTAATCGAGTTGGGTCAAGTGCCAGCCTGGGGCGTGTTCTTAATTTTGGCTCGTGAACTGGCGATCGCAGGTTGGCGAGTCAATCCGGCGATGCAGTCCGGGGGCGTACCCGGTGCCAATATCTGGGGCAAACTCAAAACCGTTACCCAAATTGCCGCGATCGCCCTCTTCATTGCGCCCTTGGGTGAAGAGTGGCAAGCGATCTCACTGGGTGCCTTTTGGGTAGCGGTTGGCTTAACGCTCATCTCTGGCGCAATTTACTTACTCCCGGCCTCTGGCACTGTAGACCAAAAATAATCTGCAATGGGGGGTTGCAGTTCTGTTTGCACCTCTTCAGCCGGGTTGAGCAAAACTGTTGCTTGCTTCACCATCGGTCGGCGGCGAGTCACCCGTTGAGGAATCCCATCACCAAAAAACAGGTGTCCTTGACCTACCAGCACAACCACTAAAGCATCAGGATTTTGTTGCTGCACCTGGGCAATCCGTTCGGCCATCGTTTCATCCCACAGCACTTGCGCTTGAAAAAAATAGTCAAAGTTCATGCTGTTGGTTTTACCTTGATGAATCGCCTCAAAAACGTCTTGCAGGCGTTGCCGATAAGCATCTGGCCCTATCGCGATCGCTGACAATGGTGGAATAAATCGACGCTCTGTCGGAGTCAAACTTTCTAACCCCTGCCGCGCAACTTTACGCGTCACTTCACTCGGTGTATTCAACGCAATCACAGGCAATTGCTGCGCCTTAGCAAACCGCAAAATCGGTGCATAAAACTCCCAATCAAACCCCCAGCGAGTTTTGTACTGGCTTTGCTCAACCAACTCCGCTTCTGAGAGTTCACCTTTGAGATAGCGATCCAGCACCGCCTGGTAGGGACGCTGAAACATCTCCATCGCGATAATCAGGCGTGGCTGTTTTTGGTGCAGCATTTGCAAAATCTCTAACTGAGCCTGATGATCAGCCGCTCGATCATGAGTCTCACCCAGATACACCACATCGAGTTGAGCCAACTTATCTAACAGTTGAGCCGTCGCGATCGCTGTTTTTTGAGAAACCGCAAAAGCAGTTGGGGTCAAAGGCTCGGCGTGCAGAGGTTGAGCAACGCAAAGCAACAGGCTTAACAGCCCAATCCAGATTCGAGACTTAGTGAAATGTGTCATTCCACCATTTTGCCGGGTTGACCCGCTTTCTGAAAACGAAAAGCGATCGCGGATTGGGCGATCGCTTCAAGCAGTCTAGTTAGATCTGCAACAATTAGTAGTCAGCGCGGGCTGCAGCTGCGGCTTCAGCGGCAATTTGCTCACGCTCTTCATGGGTCGGCTCAAAGAAGTTGTAGTACAACCAACCAGCCAACAACGCACCCAAAATCGGCACAATCCAGAAGAACCAGAGTTGAGAGATATAAGGCAGACCTGCCAGTAGAGCAACGCCCGTGCTACGAGCCGGGTTAACAGAGGTGTTGGTGACCGGGATGCTGATCAAGTGAATCAGGGTCAAAGCCAAACCAATCGCCGCAGGTGCAAAACCCTTGGGCGCACGAATATCGGTTACACCCAAAATCACCAACAAGAAGAAGAAAGTCAGCACAAACTCAGCTACAAAGCAGGAAGCAAGTGTGAACTTACCAGGCGACAACTCACCAAAACCATTAGTGGCAAATAGACCTGCTGGAGGCGCACCCGTAAAACCCAAAGCACCCGGATTGATTAGATAGATAATTACAGCCCCGGCAACCGCGCCCAATACCTGAGCAATGATATAGGGAAGCAACTCAGAAGTTCTAAACCGCTTTGCAGCCCAAAGACCAAAAGAAACAGCCGGGTTAAAGTGACCACCAGAGAAGTGACCCAGAGCATAAGCACCAGTCAAAACGGTTAAACCGAATGCCAGTGAAACACCTAAGAAGCCCAGACCAAAGAAGTTAGAAGCCCCAGTGGGGTCAGCCGAGTAAGGAAACTTAGCAGCTAGCACTGCGCTACCGCAACCGCCCAGCACTAACCAGAGAGTGCCGAGGAATTCAGCGAGTAATTTTTTATTGAGTGGCATTTGTTAACTCCGATGTGAAGCATAAATGTGTGATTAGTTTGCAAGCCAGCGAATAAAAACAGAACTCATTATTCCTTGGTTTGCAAGAAAAATCCATCGGTACACCAATTTTTTCCCACGAAAAAGCTACCTTGGTTACAAAAACACAGGTTTTAATTAATCTTGATATCTATCTTTATGAAAACAGGTAGCTATCACCCGGTGATTTAGGACGTTGGGAGTGTGGGAATGTGAGCGTTGAAGCTCCGCCAAAGCCTCTGCACTTTGTCCTCACTAAAATGACTATGGCTATTCTTCAAAACTGGGCTACAGATGATTATCTGTAAGGACGTTGTCTCCGGTGGAGACGCTACGCGAACGCGAACCACCCCTACGAGGATCTGTAAATGGGATTTATAGCAATACTGAAAAATGTTAGGACGGGGTGCAGGGGTGAAACCCCTGGCTGGGAGCGCAGCTCCCACATCCTCTTGTACCAACTTCTATGCGTAGCGCTATAGAGAATTGGTATCACTCGGTGACCTATTGCGCATAGCGTTAACCAATAAAAAAGATGAGAACCACTGTTAAACCAACCCTGGCTTAATTTCGGTAGTTCTCATCTGATAGTGCTTAGACCAGCGATCGCGCCCGTCAAGCAATTATTTCCTGAAATCACTCTGGGTTATGCCAGGTGACTTTGAGCTTCTTGGGCGACTTGTTCCACTGAGTCTTGTGCTAACTGGGTCAACACAGCTTGCGCGCGATCGCCCTTAAACCCACTAAATGCTTGGGCCAGCCGATAGCGAATTTGCCAGTCAGGGTTTCCCGCAAACGGAGTGAGCAAATCGATCGCCCGTTCATCCCCCAATTCTCCTAAAGAGCCAATTGCCGCCGTTTGCAGCAACTCATTGTCAGAATTCAAAGCATCCTCTAACAACTCGAAAGCACGATGGTCACCGAGTTCACCCAGAGCTGCCACAATGCTAAATCGAACTAACCATTCCGATGAGTTGTTGTACAGTGCTTGTAAATCTTCATAGGCATTCGTCAGCTTCAGCGCCCCAATTGAGTCTGCCGCCGCCGCTTGAACATCAGTTTCTTCATCATGCAGGCGATCGCGCAAAATTTGCTCTGCCAAAGCAACATTTTGTTGACCCAAACTCGACAACTGGCTGACTGCCGCATAACGCACTCGTGGATTACCGTCGGCAATCGCAGTTTGAATCAAGCTGAACGCTGTTGCGGGTTCAAGCTGGCGTAACTGGTTGACCGCTCGCAGGCGATCGCCAAAATCCTCAGATTTTAAAAGAGCTTCAACAGATTCGGGCGTAATACTCATAAAAAAACTCAAAACAACTGGTTAGTCACAGGACATTATCTGGCGTGAGCGGTTCACGACGAAAGAGAAGCGGGGAATTGTTACCCAAAAGCTGAATAAACCTGCAACATTGCTTCATAATTGCCCACACTCCCCCATCAACGAACGGAAAAATCACTTCGCTCAAAATCCACCAGTCAGTCATTGGCATCCTAATTCAGACAAGCGGCACTTTACCGATCAGACCGTAACTTCACTTGCCTAAACCTTACTTAGTGACCGTTTGCCATCGCTCGCACAATGTCACCACGCGTAATAATGCCAACCACTTGCCCTTCTCCATTCACAACAGGCAACTGTTGAATCTCTCGTTCGTGCATCAACCGAGCCGCTTCCCGCAACGGCTTATCAGGGGCGATCGTCACCGGATTTGTACTCATCACATCTTTAACGGTTTCCCCTAAAGCTTTATGAATTTCGCGCTCGTAACGACCCGGATTTTCGAGATAGATAACGCTGTCGAGCAGCATGATATAGGGCGGCGGCGTCACGCCTGACTCACGCCACATTAAGTCTGTTTCAGAAACAACCCCAATCAGCTTGTTTGACTCGTCAACCACAGGTAAGCCACTAAACCGCTTTTCTGCCAACATTTGAATCACTTCAGTGAGGGGAGTAGCAGTGGTGGCAGTAATTGGATTGGGAGTCATCACATCAGCGACTAGCTTAGACATAGAATGCTTTTCGCTCCATCGTTTGTTAATTTGGTATCTTCTCTTACTTCTAAAGGATCTTCCTTTGGATCAGAGACAGCGGATACATTCATTCACACTTGCGACGCCAAGGATTTAGGAATGAGGAATAAACAACTTCAATATTTCTACAGACGGGCGCTAGCGTAGCCTTGCCGCAGACATGCCGATAGGCTTTTGCCGGATCCCCTTCCGCCGTTCGCCCCATCACAATGACAAAATATTCGATTTTATTTAATCCATGCTCCCCAGCACAGCTGCTTGATCATGTGTCAAAGATTTTTGACCATTGAGAATTGGCAGTCTTTGCATCGGCTTCCGTTTTGCCATAGTAGAAAAAATAGCGGAGGAGTTAAATATTTCTACATCAAAAGGTAAATTTTAAATTCAACTTATATCAATACCTCTTAAAGTATTACCACTTTAAGAACTTAACTTGAAGGCAGCGCAAAGATAAAGGCAGAAGTAATTAACGACTTTTATGTTAAACGTGCGATCGCATTCTGCTTGACAACTTTAAAGGCAACCACTGCAACTTGTCCATCACATAGGCGAGGTCGGTACAATTAGGCTTGTATACAATTTCCCTGAAGATTATTTCTTTAGGGAGGTTTCAGAGTAAGTTTGCTTCTTAGTTTCTTTCTCCTGCTCTTTCAAGGTTCATGGCAACTTTTGGTGATCCAGTAAATTGCTCCAAGGTAAGACCGTCAATTGAGTTCAACCTGCCAGCAAGAATCGGCGGCTTAGTAGCGCCAACCCCGCTCGACCGTACATTTGACGCTTAATCATCTTCAACC
>DVDV01000395.1 GCA_015296075.1 Leptolyngbyaceae cyanobacterium M33_DOE_097
TGAAACATTTGTACTGTAGCCAGAGTGTCTAAAGACTTGTGCACTCAATGTTATAAACGGCAGAATGCGGGTTTCAGCCATTCATAAACGTTAAAACCGGACGTTTTTATGAGAATCATTCTCATATCGAGAATTGCTGCCGCATTCACCTGTAAGCCCGCTTGCAGCTTCTCAACCGCTTCTTGCCCATCCTTAGCCTGCTCGACCTGATACCCCGCTTTCTCAAGCGTCAGAGCCAAAAAGCGGCGCACATTCACCGAGTCATCAACCACCAAGACATTTGCCTTTTGCGTGGGCAACACGGGTAGCGTAACGCGCTCTAAGGATGCCTCTTGCACTTTCGCTTCAGTCTGAGACGTTGCAGAAGCCGCCACACTGGCAACCCAATGCAACAACTCCAGCACGTTGACCAGTGGCACAACCCGACCATCTCCCAAAATCGTGCAGTTACTAAACCCCGGCGGCAGCGAAATCGTCCCTTCAACCCGGTGAACCGCCGTTTCTTGCTCACCCCAACACGCATCGACCTGCAACGCCACCAGTTGATTATTGTGTTCCACCATTAAAACCGTGGGGACACTAATACTAGGCGACGTTTCCAGACGATAGGGGTAATGCGGACAGCGGAACTTTAACCAGCGCGATAGCACCACCAGTTGAATAATGTTGCCGCCCAAATTGAGCATGTCACTCCCTGCTGTGTGGATCACGGCTTCAGGTTGTAAGGCCAGCATTTCGCGAATCACATCATTCGGAAACGCTAGCAACATGCCATTCATCTCAACAATCAGCACCCGCACCACCGACAACGTAAACGGCACCGAGATGGTAAACGTTGTGCCGCGACTGGCATGGGTATCCACCTTAATGTCGCCCCGAATCTGCTTCAGGCGATCGCGCACCACATCCAGTCCGACTCCCCGACCTGACAGATCTGTCACCTGATCGGCAGTGCTAAAGCCCGGTTCAAAGATGAGAGAGACTAGTTCTTCATCGCTGGCAGCCGCTAGCAAAACCGGGTCTAGCCCCATTTGCTCTGCCTTTGCCCGAATCTTCTCAATCGGAATGCCGCCCCCATCATCGCCCAGCGTAATGAACGTGCGATTGCCCCGATGAAACGCCTGAATTGAAATTACGCCTGTCTCTGGCTTCCCTTGCTCCATGCGAGTTTGAGGATCTTCAACCCCATGATCAAAGGCATTCCGCAACAAATGCATAAGGGGATCGTTGAGCGCTTCTAGAATGTTGCGATCGATCAACACATTCGCGCCCGACATCTCCAATCGCACCGACTTGCCATGCTGCAACGACATCTCGCGTAACGCTCTAGGAAAGCGATCGACAATATCTGACAAAGGCCGCATGCGAATCTGCGTTAACTTCGTTTGCAGTTGCTTCGCAGTCTTGTTGAGGTTGCGACTAGTTTGTTCAATATCTTCTAAGCTGAGGTCAATATCACTCGTCACCTCTTGAATCTGCACAATCGTCTCCATCACCTCTTGCGAAAGGAGATGTAACTCGTCATACCGATCCAGTTCCAAGGTGTCAAAGCTTTGAGTGTGAGGCTGAGCCGTAAAAGAGGTTCCAGCAGAAGCTACGGCAGGAGCCTGGAAGCCACTGGGAGGCAGCAACTTCATCTCTGCTGGCATGAGCGCGGGTAACTGCCGATTTTTACCAGACGCGCGATCGTAGGCAGTGCGGAGTTCAGTATTCGATCGCTC
This sequence comes from Leptolyngbyaceae cyanobacterium M33_DOE_097, assembly GCA_015296075.1. Taxonomy (GTDB): domain Bacteria; phylum Cyanobacteriota; class Cyanobacteriia; order Leptolyngbyales; family Leptolyngbyaceae; genus DSRU01. Next base: position 1,722 of record DVDV01000395.1, read on the forward strand.
CAGCACTTGCACACGGTGACTCAGCAATTGAGCCAAGTTCCGCAACCGATTGAGATACAGGTTGAGTGCATTGCGGTCAATCGTTAATTCGCCAAACAGATCATTCAGCACATTCAACTGCTTGACGGGCACTCGCACCGTCGCATCAGCATCGGCATCCTCTGAGTCTGGCAAATCTGAGGCCGTTTCGTTGCTTGTGCTAGCAGCGTACTCAACCGAAGCTGTAAACGACTCCGGCGTAACTTGTGGCTCTGATACGGTCGCGACTGGTTCCACCCAAAACGCATCGGCTTCGACCAGCGGCTCCGACGGCACAAAATCGGCTGCGATCGCAGTTGGTTCAGATACAGTCTCTGGCACTGTTACACCCACCACTGAGATCGAACGTGGCAAGGCATCCATTTGTTGCGTCAGCACCAACGCCTGCGATCGCCGCCACGCTTGCAGCGCCTCGCTTGCTACCGGCTCAATCTCAGTCGCTACCGTCGCATGTTGCACAATCGAGCCGCATAGTTGGGCAAACGCCTCAAGCTGCAACATTTCTCCCAGACCACCCAGTTCATGCCCAAGCCGCAGTAGTTCCTCTCGGAGAGCGTTCGCATCCGTCTGTCCCAGACATGCTTCCAGCTGAGTCAAACAGTCCTCAACCTCGGTTTCAAACAACAACGGCACAATGTCTTGCCCATCTTCAGGCGACAGGACGGAGCTGGCATCCTCTTCGGGTGGGTCGCCCAAACATTCGTGCAACCGCTCAAAAATGGGAAGGGCTTTGCCATTGAGCCACTCGGCAGCCAGATCATGCCCCTGGCGATCGCAGTGAATCACATGCTGCAAACAATCAACTGCTTCTAAAAGTAAATGTTCTAAACCTGCATCAACTTCAACTTCTTGTTTTTGTACTTTTAGAACCTTAAATGAATCTTCTAAACGATGAGCCAAATCATTCAGAGTTTGGTAACCCATCATGCCTGCACCACCCTTAACAGAGTAAGCCGCCCGCAATGCAGCATTAATTTTTTGGGCATCAATGCGATTACTTGATAAGCCGAGTACAGCATCTTCTAGCGTCCGCAGATACTCTTCTGCTTCGTCGAGAAACTGCCGCCGAATTTCCAGTTCCTTGTCGTATGACATGGGTTATATAGGTGAGAGTGAATAGAGTGAAAGCAAAGAAGAGGTCAGAAGCTTGGTAGCTGGATAAGCGATGCACAGTAGAAGTCGATAGCACTGAATACACGTGTGGAAGATCCGTTATCCCCGGCGAGCGGTTCCCTTCAGTCCCCCTTACCTCCGGCATCCCCTTGTTAAAGGAGGATTGAGGGAGACCGCTTCGGTGCAAGATTGAGCACTGTTTGAAGTGCGATCGCTATCAGATTCAGCAATGCTGAGGCATTATGTTGACTAAACATTTTCCGTCTGTCCCCCCAAAAGGGGAAACTAGCGATTTTTTGTGGACTCATACGATGGTTAAAATCCCCTATCCAGCAAGTGGCCCCTGATGAATTGACCGCGCAACCGCTTGTCAAACCTCCGTCTCAACTTTAAAGGTGCCAACCGACGCTTGCAGCTTTTCGGCCACCGTTACCGTTTGTCGCAACGCCGTCGAAACCTGGCGTGACGATTCAGACGTTTGCTTTGATACGGTAGCCACTTGCTTCATCAAGCGTGAGACTGATTCAGACGTTTCCACCTGAGAAACTGTCGCTTCAGAAATGGATTGCACCAGTTCAGCAATCTGATGTGAGACTTCTAGAATTTGGCTGAGGCTTAGCTTAGCCCCCTCAACTAGATGAGTTCCTTCTACCACCTGGGCAGTGCTTTGCTCCATTGCCTCAACCACCTGGCTCGTTTCCCGCTGAATATTTTCAACGATCTTCTCAATTTCTTGAGTTGCTGCCGCCGATCTCGCCGCCAGTTCGCCCACTTCCTCAGCAACCACCGCAAAGCCTTGCCCTTCTTCGCCCGCCCGCGCGGCTTCAATGCCTGCGTTAATCGCTAGTAAGTTCGTCTGCATCGCAATTTGATTAATCAGCGAGACCACCTTCGAGATTTGCTGCGATGACTCACCCAACCGCTTCACTTTTTTCGCAGTCTCACCCACTGTTTCCCGCAGGTTGAGAATATTTTGTACGGTGCGATCGATTGCATCCCCACCAGCCTCAGCCGTGAGCGAAGCATTTTGAGCCACCTCTGCCGCCCGCCGCGCACTGGTTGCCACCGTTTGAATCGAATGGGTCATCTCCTCAACCGAGTCCAGTGTGCGTGTCGTTTCCTCCGCTTGCCGCAACGCCTCCTCCGCCAAACTCCGCATCGCTTCTTCGTTTGCACCTAGCGATTCGTTGACTTGGGTAGCAGAAATCTTCACCTGAGTCACAATCTGACGCAAGCTTTCAATAATGGAGTTAAAGAAGTCGGCAACCGTGCCAATTTCACCCGCCGTTACATCCGCTCGCACCGTGAGATCGCCTCTGGCGGCCCCTTCAACCTCGCCTAAGAGAGCCACAAGCTGCATTTGCAAGGCTTCTCGTTGGCGGCTTTGCTCTTGCGAGATTGTTTCTGCCTGCAAGCGCGCCTGCTCCTTCGCCTCAAACAATTCGGCTTGTTCTAGCGCAAAAGTCAGTTGGGTTGCCACTTGACCGACCAGACCCACCTCTTCTTCTTGCCAGTTACGGGCACCGACGCATTGATGCACCGAGAGCAACCCTAACAGTTCCCCCTGTCTGAGAATCGGTGCCACAATACTGGCGCGAATTTCAAAACCCTCCAAGATATCGCGGTGGCAATCAGCAATATTTTCATTAGCCACATCATTCATCGCCCGGACACGACCATTGCGATACTCCTCAATCAGCCCCTCACGGAACGGATCATTCACCGTTTGATCGAGGATCTTGCGCCAACCGCTGCCAACCGACTCTGCAATAATGGTGCCGCTCCAGTCAGGGTTAAACTGATAAACCACAACCCGATCCGCTTTGAGCGCATACCGCAGCTTATCGGTGGTGATGTTAAAGATGTTCTCGCGCTTGAGCGATTGCCGCATACTCACCATCATCTCTTTGAGCAAGTAAGCCTGCTCAGCCCCCCGCGTTTGCTTCTGCAACAACTCCGCTTGCTCTAAAGCAAACCCCAACTGAATCGCCACCTGCTTCATAAAGTTGGTATCCAACTCCGACCATTCGCGCGTCTCGGCACACTGGTGGGCAATAAACAGACCAATCAGGCGATCGTTCACCAAAATCGGGGCAACCAGGTTTGCTTTCACCTCAAACGGCTTCAATTGGTTCAGATGACACTCAGTTAAACCCGCGTTAGCAATATCATTTGTCGCTTGCACACGACCCTGACGATACTTCTCAA
>DVDV01000406.1 GCA_015296075.1 Leptolyngbyaceae cyanobacterium M33_DOE_097
AGCGTCCGAGGTAAGCCTTGTTCGTGATACCAACTAAAGGTAGGGTACGTCCACACAGAGGATGTCTCGGATCTGTAACAGTTACGGTTTGTGCTGTTGAAAATCGATGACTAATTGGGGTATTGAGTTGGTTGGGGTTTGACACGTCCGGCTCGACCACTGCGCTGCTGATATGCCATCTTGGAGCCGGGCCAGCCCCGTAGAACACAGCACTCCAGTTCAGGTAGGTCAATGCCAGCTTCTAAGGCTTCCGTCGCAATAATCCATTTAATGGTGCCGGACTGGAGTTGTTGAACCACTTCAGCGCGACGCTCTGGACTGATGCCGCCATAGAAAGCAGCCACCCGGTTTGACTTCAGCAGTCCCGTTAAATCCCTGACACTCCGGCGCGAGTTGCAAAAGGCAATCCCGGACTTTCCCTGAGCTAACAAGAACTGAATAATACGAGCTGTATCCGAAGTAAGGTTGTAGCTGGGTTGAGTCACAACCACCTGGCGATGGGGTACCGCCGCTCCACTCCTATGAATCCAAATGAGAGGTTTTGGATCACGCTTAGTTGGCTTCAGTCCCGCCAGCTTCTGGGCAAGCTGTTTCGGGTTGCCACAAGTTGCACTCAGAAAGATGAATTGCACCTCTCTGGATCGACCGCCATAGTGATCCACTGCTAACCGAATGCGACGGATCAGCCAAGCCATATTGGCTCCATAGCTGCCTGAAAGCGTATGTGCCTCGTCGATCAGCACGTAACGCAATTGCTGATAGAAGGTTGCCCAACGCTCCGATTTCCAGGCTTGCTTGAGTTGAAAGTGAATCAGTTCTGGCGTGACCCCCAGAATGTGGGGATCGGACGCGAGAATTTGCTCCCGTTCTTCGGTCTTCACATCCCCTGTCATCATTGCCAATACAGGACGGACGGCAACAGGGATGGCTGAAAGCAGCTCCGAGATCTTATGGAACTGATCCAGCGCTAGTGCGCGGAGTCCATAAAATGCCAATGCCCGGTGTCCTGCATTCATGCAACCTTCCAAAATGCCAGGGTAGGTGCTGAGTGTTTTGCCGCTGGCAGTGGGAGAGGTGAGAATCAGACTCTTGCCTGCACGAATGGCTTGCAAAGCCTTGAGTTGATGGGAGTAGAACTGGTGAATCCCCTGAGCATGAAGAGCCTTAACCAATTCAGGCGGCAAATCAGCAGGAATCTCTTTCAAATCTGGCTCTTGTGCAGGAATGGTTTGCTGCCAGAACAAGTCTTCTCCCAAGAATTCAATGATATCGGTTGGTTCAGAGGGGCTATCGCTCGTTGAATCAGGGTTTTCTGCAATAGAAGTCGTCGGTGGTGTCCAAAAGCTTTGGAGCAGAGCACCGTAGTTCGGTGTCGTTGTCATGGTCGTTGGCTTCGCTCACTGCCCCAAAACATCCCCCATAGGGGAAGGCAGATGCCTGCACAGTTACAGGCATTCGATCGCCTCAAACTGTTACGCCCAAAAGTCACTTGGAATGAATGGTCTGGAACAACCGCGCGATCGCCAGCAGAGATGGCATGATAGCGTTTGCCTGCACAGCACCTTGCTTAATCGACATTTCCAAATCCACCAGTTTGGTTACTGCCTGAATCAATGTTCTGAGGGGCATGGTTGCGACCTCTTGCCGTAAATAGTAAAGCCGATTGGGATTCCCCACGTTGCACAGTTGAGCAATTTCAGTGTTGTTCTGGATACCACTTGCAATCGCACTTTTAACCCATAACCAGGTTCTAAACTGGGTCAGTAGAGTCGCAACCATCACCAGCATTGGTTCAGAGCGAGCCAGCAACTCATCGATCAGACGCACCACTGTTTCACTTTCCCCGTTGCGAACTGCCTCCGCCAGCTGTAGATTGCTCTGAGTCTGGCAAGGAATCAGGCTTTGTACTTCAGCAAGACCGACGGGCTGACCATTCGTATAGATTGCCAGCTTACGAAGTTCTGAAGCAGCACGGGTCATGTCATTGCCGATCGCCGCTGCCAGATATTCAACAACATCTTTGGGCAGTCGTAGTTTCATCTGCTTTGCTTGAGTAGCGATCGCCTCTGCGATCAGGTCTGTACGCCAAGGTGGAATTAATGAAAGCTCGAAACACTGACCGTGCTTGATCAGATGCTTGTAGATTTTCAGGCGCTTGTCTACATTCGTTGCCAGAAAGACAAGCGTTGTAGAATCTGGCATTTGAGCAAGGTACCGCAAACTTTCTAACTGGGTATCACCCCACTGCTTAAGATTGCAGTCTTCTACGACCACAAGCCGTTTACCACCACTGAGCGAGGGTGTTCGTGCTGCACTCATTGCCTGCTCCAAAGCACTGGATGGGAAGCGATGATAGCAAAGCTCTAACCACTGCGAGTCAAGTTCTGCTTTGTAGTGCTCTAGTTCTTGTCGGATGGCAAACTGATCATCTCCAGTCAACAGAATAATCATACTGATCTCCCATTTTTGCTGGCTGTGAGCGTTCTGATCAATACAGTCATAGGCTTCGGGTTGTGGGTAACTCGCTGAAGCATTCGAGCGATCGCCTGTTGATTCGCTTCAAACTTCGCAAACGATGCAGGAGCAACTTCCAGAATTGCCTTGGTTCCTTGTAGCTTGGTCAAGCGCGCCTGGGTCAACAACTTTTGAGTTCCTGGTTTGGCAGAGGCTACAACTTTTTGCCAGAGCGCTGCTAAATCAGTAGGTTTGTGACCTGTGGTTGTCGAAGCTGTCTCAGAGATTGTTTTACGGCTGTGCCCATTTTTGCCTACTGCCTGCTTCACATCTGGAGAGCTGAAGGAGATCGATCTCAACATCGGCATCAAGTTCAGCAGACACGTCTCTAGCCAAACGGCGGCATTAGTTGTGTTGCGAAGATAGCTCTCTGCTTTCTGCAATTGAGCCAGAGATTGATTGAGTACATCAAAATCCCACTGAGTGGAGATCGCCTTCAATTGGCTATAGTTGACAGGGCTGGTAAGTAGGTCTGCTGCCTGGGGAGCTGCTTTGAGAATGAGCAGATCTCGGTAGGTTTGGAGCAAGCTGCTGAGAATCAGTTTGGGCGTTTTGCCAGAATCAACCAGTGATCGTGCCAATTTAAGGAGTTGAAAGGTATCGTTCGTGGCGATCGCCTCCAGTACTGTCAGCAGGTCTGTTGCCGTAACGCCACCCGTCATTTCGATCACATGGTTCGCGGTTACTGCTTCACCTAGCAGACTGACCTGACCCAAAAGCTGAAGGGCATCCCGTAAGCCTCCTTCTGCAAACCGGGCGATCGCCATTAAAGCGTCAGCATTGACAGCGATCGCTTCGGCATCCGCAATCTCCTGAAGGTGCTGGGCGATCGTCTGGAGCGACAGCGCGCGAAAATGAAACACCTGACAACGGCTCACAATCGTCGGCAATACCTTATGCACTTCTGTTGTGCAAAGAATGAAGACTACATGGGGTGGTGGCTCTTCAATGCACTTCAACAGAGCGTTTTGAGACTGGGTAGTTAACATGTGGCTTTCATCAAGCAGGAAAACTCGGTAACGTCCTATAACTGGAGCAAAGTTGCTGCGCTCAATCAAGGCACGGGCATCATCCACTCCATTGTTAGAAGCTGCATCAATCTCACTCACATCCAGGCTATTGCTGGTTTCAATTGAGCGGCAAGATTGACAGGTGCCGCAAGGTTCATCAGTAGGTCCGTCAAAACTCAGACAATTGAGAGACTTGGCAAAGATACGCGCAGTAGAGGTTTTACCAGTTCCTCTAGAACCTGTGAAGAGATACGCTGGGGCTATGTGCATCCGGTTGATGGCATTGGTCAAAGCGGTTTGAACGTAGGGTTGTCCAACCAGTTCTGCCAGGGTTTTAGGGCGATATTTTTGGTGTAAGGCGATAGTCGGCATGGTGATATGGGTTTAATCATCATGGCGATCGCCCCTAGTCAGGGGCAGCTTGCTCCAGCAGCGATAGTTTAAATGGTCAACACCCTAAAAGCCTTATGATGAGAGCCGTTGTTGAACTCTGCTTGCTCCGTTGAATCGCACCATTCAGCTGCTTCAAGTTCAAGACCAGCAGGTCATCGATGCCATCCTGACGGAGGTGACTGACAAGCACCTTGAGGATGCCAGCACTCTTTGGGAGCCAATTTTGGAAGGGAGCGGTCAAGACGATGAGTATTGGTACTGGGTAGGCAAGAGCCGTCGATCTAAGTTGCTCCTAGGTGATGAGTTGTACGCGATCGAATGCGAAGGGATCACCCAAGGGCTGATGATGGTTGATGTCTTAAAAAAACGCTGTCTGATTGAATCTCAGTTGCGACGGCGGTTAGTCTACATCAGTGCTTTGGCAACCGCCCCCTGGAACCGACCTATCATCACAAAGCCTCCGACCGACAAGGGCGTTGGGGGTAAGCTGGTGGATTTCGCAGTCGCCCGCAGCTACGCATTGGGTTATCAAGGCAGCATCGGGTTACATGCCCTGACCGGTGCGCTAGGATTTTACAGAAAGCTGCGCCTTGGACTGCTCGATTGCGGTCCTGATCCTGAAGCACCCGATCACCTCGTTTACTTCGAGACTTTACGGATGGATGACCTATGACACAATCGTTTCCTGCCAAGCCGAAAGCCGCACCCAATGAAGGGACTCGCCATCAACGCCTCATGGAGTTAATTGAAGCAGAGGACGCTGCCAATGGTGAAGTTGGTTGTGGGCGAGCTTTAGGAAACAGCATTTCAGGCTCTTTCAGCACCCGTGACATGGCACTTGAGGATGAAAAACTGAAGCGTTTCTTGCAAGCGCATTTAGGACATAGTTTGAGGGCACCAGATTTTGATGCCATCGCCACTCAGATTCAACGCCAGCTTGAGTCTTTGGTCATGCCGACTTCGAGTCAGTCCTTGGGTTCTGAGCCTCCGCCAGCTTCGACAAACGTCACAGCACATGTTCCAACAGAGGCACTCAAAGAACTATTTCAGTCACAGCTTGCCGAGTTTTGTTCCGAAGCTGCCTTAAAACAACTGATTCAGTTTAGCCATCAGATCATCCACAAAGCCGTCCTTCGACCCCGGCATACCTGGGCTAGTCCGATTTGGGTACTGAGAAGCGAGACGCAGATCTACATTGCTCAGGCAGCAGGGATTGAGGAGGCGATCGCCAAAGTTAAGACTCAGCATCCCCAGGAAACTGGAAGACTGGAAGTAATCACAGTCGGAGGTATTCTGGCACCTGATCAGGTAATCTCTCTTGCTACAAACCTGTTATAACGTTCTCATCCTGAGAGAAGTTCCCAGAATGAGCATAATGATTGGGTTCAATCGAAAGGATATGCAACTTTATCAAAATTTCAGCATATTCAGTGAAATTTTACACCTATCCTTTTAGAAAAGCACGAATCTTAAAAGGCTTTACATTCTTCTAGAAGGGTTGTCATCATTAGTCATTCATTTGTGCAAGTTTATATTTAGCTATTGCTGCTGAATCAATTTGATGAGCAATTTCAGCCAAGTAGCACAGCTTGTCACAAATTTCATCTATGGACATTTGATGCTCTAAATTCAGGACGAATTCTCCAGTAAAGTATTGAAGAAATTTTTCATCTACAATGCCATTTCTATGTGAGTATAGGTGTCTTATTTGCAAAATTTTTTCTATTTCATTTTGCTTGAGATTATCAATAACATTCAAATTATTGATTTGTGCGTTGTCTGAAATAAAGCCTTTTACACTGCCTTTTTGCAATTTACCAATTTTCTGTTTTGCCAAATAGTTTACAAATTCTTGCAAATCCGAACAGTCTAGAACCTCTTTAATTGTAACTGGGCTGTTAGATTTTAATGTTGCTGGCTTTGCAAGAAAGATTTCATATAACAAATCAGATAGATATGTTTCAAAATTATCGACAAAAGAGGAAAATAGTATTCTTGCAAGAATTTTTCCCTCTTGATTAACCGTTGGTACAGTCGGATCTATCGGATAAAGCATATGACCAAGATCATCTATTATCTTCAAGATACTTTGATAGTGTTCAATCAGTTTGATTTTAGCATTTGTTGCTTCCTTTTTATATGCTTCAATCTGTTGGCTTACGATTTTTATCCTTGGATACCCACCTGACTTAAATTGAATCTCAGTAGGGTTTATAAGTTTTACACTAGCACCGACTCTTTGATAAATTTTTCCTTCGACAGCAACTAATGAATCCGATTTATCAACCTTGATTGCATAAAGTTTTTTGCCTTCATGAGCAACATATTGATAGTATATTTGCGGTTGAGGTGAAAGAAGGTCTAATGCTTTATGAGTAATTGCGTTAGCATGAAAATCTTCGCTCAAGCCATTTATTTCGAGATTATCCGAAATACCTAAAATGATGTAACCACCATCAGTGTTAGCGAATGAGCTGATTAGCTGGGCAATATTTCTGGAGGGTGGCAAGACAGCTTTATATTCAAGCTTAGAGCTTTCTGTCTGCCCAATTATTTCGACTACCTCATTTGTAATGTCCATTAGTTAACTGGAATTCTATTAATGCCTGTCGTTTTAAGAACTTTTCCCAATGTTAATCGTCTAGGTTCCTCAGATCCATTATCAATCCATAGCTCTGAATTAGGATCATCTAAAGTATCTTTTTCAGAACTATAATAGATAATTACTTCCCCATTGTCTGAGGGTCTTACAACAATATATATAGGCAAGCTATCCTTTTTTATTCCTCCAATAACCGTAGTAGCCAATTCCTCTACATCAGTACAGTCATAATCCTCAAGAGATTGCAGATGTTTAATCACATTGTTTTTAGTTCGTTTTATTAATGTTTGAACAGTTATAAACATTTCAACTGTCGGTGTAGAAGTGTGCATAAAATTAGCTGCAATCCCTTTATCCTGCAAAGCTTCTTCTAATTCTTCAATAGACGTTACTCCTAAACTCAATAGGATTTCCTGAGTAATTTCTATTTTGTTAGAATCATCTGCAAGAACATTCTGAGCTAGCCTGAGCATAGTCTTCAAATCAGATATGTCATCAACTTCAAATTCTTCTAGAAGGCTAGTTATTTCTTTCATGCCTTGAATTTTTTCAATTATTTCTGAATCATCTTCAATTGCCTTTGCGACTTCAGCAAGCTTCGATAGATCTGTGCAAGTTCGCATTACTTTATAGAGGCTTTCCTTATCTTGTATCGTATTCATGAAAATTTCAGCACGTTTACGATATATTTCCGAAAACAATTCTTTTCCTTGTTCTGAATTGTTTTCAAACCACTCAGATAAAAGGCTGATAGCTTTGACAAGATTTGCATTCTTGTTATAAGAGGAATTCTTTAATTCTCTGTTTAAGGTTTCTGTTATTTTAGCTGCAATGTCTCTTTTCGTTTTTTCACCCAAATCTTCTCTTATATAACTCATATCCTTGTGAAGCAGAATATTTTTCCAATCCTCGCCAAGCAATTCCAAGACATAAACTAATTCGCCATCTTGTATCGCATCAATGTTCAAGGCTGTTGTCTTCTTAAACTGCCCATTTTGATTAGGTGTTATTGAATTCTTTTGAATCAAGAAGAGGTTATTATCGTCTTCAAGCAGAAAAGTACCTAGAGAATTTAACCAGTTAAAAGTGCTATTCTCATCTCTTCTCAAAGCCTGACTAAGATTATGAATATTTTCTTTTCTGGCTACTCCCTCAGCTAATTTTTGATAATCTACCGTTTTCCAATCTTTCCAGGCTATTCCACACCAGTTATGCAGGTGAAGTTTTTTGCAAACAGAGTTGGGCGCTAGGTCAAAAATAAATTGCCAGACTTTATCTCTTACAGTTTCTGAAAAAGAGGTTTTCGGAAAGCATAAATCTTGAATAGCTCTTTTTTCGGAAGGTTCATCCTCCAGTTCGACAATTAAGGCATGATAAATGAATTCTCTAATCGGTTCTTGAATGAACTCTTGATACCATTTTTCATCAAAATGTCTGTCATCTGTAGAGGGTGTTTTGGTTTCCGCAATGTTGTAAAGATTAAAAAAGTTCTCTTGTGCAATCCTAGAAACCATATCTCTGTATAAGTCAACAGCAGATTCTAAAAGTTTTTGATTCTCGATTACTTCTGTATCGTCAATACCTTTTAGCCAAATTCCATCTCTCTCGGTTTGAGGATTAAAGAAAAAGCTATTTACAATCACAGGAAAATGAAAGCTCTCAGTTCCAATAAGAGGAAAATCACAAAACAATTTCGGAAGATCGCTTACACCTTTAACTGAATATCCTCTTTCACATTTTTCAACTTCAGTGGCAATAGCTACTCTATTATTGGAGGAATATAAAATTGAAACATTCTCTTGCTTACCACTCTTTGTCTTTAAAACATGCACAATAAGATCGTCTTTTAGCTCTCCATTCTTTTCATAAAAAGTACTTTCTCTGGCAACCTTATCTATGATTTCGACTCTCCCTATTTTAGGGATAAATGCCAAAACAAAGGGAATTAATCTTGAGAACTCTTCCACACCAATTTGAGCTACTCTTCTCTGTTCCTCTGTGTCTAATTGGTAACAGAAAGATGTGTTGAATCGACTTTTGTCATAATTAGGGATTATTTTTTCAATGGACTCATCAAATTCTTTCCAGGAATTTGCGATGCGAGGCATGAGTTGTGCTGTTGTCCTGCCTCTTCGATCTAACAAAAATTCAAATTTGTGGAAACTTCCATCTGCTGACCCTACGATTCCCTTTATTTTAATGACTCTTGAAAGTAGATGCGTTGTCAAAAAACCTGTTCCAAACCTACCTGTTTTCTTGGTTTTCTGCCCTTCTTCTACTTCCTTAGAGGAAATTTGATCTATTAACCCTATTACATCCTGGCTTGTAAAATTGGTTCCATTATGTCTAAACGTAATACTATTCTCATCAAGTTCTATCTGAATAGATATAGTTCTATTGTCATCTTCCGCAATACTATCCTTCGCATTTTGCAAAAGCTCCCAAGCCCAGCGTCCTTGGTTATTTTCAACAGTTTTTTCCAGATCATGTAGGCGCTTTATTATTTTATCGGCAATCGATCTTTGTCCAGCTTCTCTTCTACCATCTTCAATCGATTGAATCATAAGCACTATTTCAACTCTGCTAAATCAGTCTCAATTTTTGAATTGCCAAATGTTTTATGTGTCTGCCTATACTACTAAGCCCTTAAAATGTACTGTAATTGAGTCTGATACACCATAGTAAAGACATTTTGGCATTAACCGCTCGGCTTCGGCACTTTGTTTCTGAAACCAGCCCCAAATTGAGGTACACGGAGGGCTAATAATTAGCAGACAGAAAGCTTCCGCCTAGATCCTACAGTGGGTGAATGGGCTTAATACCCCAAATTCAGTGTTTAGGCGGAAGCTTTTCATATAAAACTCTGCTGAAGGTGGATAGCCAGAATCTTTCCACATATTTTCAGGTTTACTACGGAGATAGTCGCGTGTACTATTAAGCACACCACAACGACTTACTCTGGTTGCTTATAGAGAGGAAAGAGAAAGTGGCGCATTTCCGTCTCTAGCTCCGGATTGTTGAAATCTCCAGCAGGAACTAACATTGCTGGATAGTCTGGTTGCTTCAAATGCATCTTGATTCCAGAACTAGGAATGGCTTTAACCGCTTCTCCCAGGTATTTAAGATTGAATTGGATATCCAATGTCATATCTGTAGGAATATGAGCATTAATCGTTTCATCTCCCTTGCCAAACTCCCGTTCGATCGAAAGGTGAATTTGTTGGGTCGCTCCATCAAAGCGAAACTGAATCCCTCTCTCTTTCTTATCGGTCAGCACCGATAGCCGCTCCAACGCTTTGAGTAGTCCTGATTTCTCCAGCACCACTTCTTGGTCAAAACTGTAGCGTGCCAACAGTTGTTCACAGTCTGGATATTGCCCTTCAATGCACTGGCAGCTCAAAATAATGTCTTGCCATGCAAAACTAGCACGGGTTGCCTCCGCATCGTACAGCAGTTGAATCGCGTCAACAGAATCAGCCAGGTTACGAATCAGTTCCTTCAGCGCTTTGCCGGAAATCGGAAACTGGGTAGGTTCATCGGCTCCCGATTGCTTGCGCCGTTTTCTGCTAATGCCCTCTGTTGATAATTCCGCGATCGCCACTCGATGTCCATCTGTTGCAATAAATTTCAGGGCATTTTGCCCAATCTGAATATAAACACCTGTCAAAATGCGCTTGGTTTCATCCGTGCTAATCGCGTACAGCACTCCTTTTAGTCCTTCTCTCAACACATTGGTCGGTAGAGAAACTGGAGCCGCTTTGAGTGTTGCAATGGGTGGGAATTCCTCAGCCGGAATCCCTCGAATCTCATACTTCCCGTCAGCATCCGATAGTGTCATGGAGCAAGTCTTAGTCGGTTGCTCCTCTTCCGACGCTGGCTTTGTGACCTGCGCCTGACTGTTGAGCGTGATGTTCCCTGTTGGAAACTGTTTGACCATCCCTGAAAGCATCTCAACGGGCACCGTAATCTCACTGCCCAAAAGCACCTGTGCCTCAAAGCTTGCCTGAAGCGTCATTGCCAGATCGGTCACGGCCAAATGAACCTGTTGAGCGTTAGCATCTGCCACTACCAACACATTTGCCAGCACTGGATGGCTAGGTTTTGCTGGGGCAGCACAACTTGCGATCGCCAGCGCATTATAAAACTGACTCTGAGAACAAATCACCTGCATCCCTTGTTCGGTTGCGGGTGTGTCCTTTGGCTGCGATCTAGCTGTCCGTTTTCTCGATGACTTCTTGGGCACAGGCTCTGCCGATACTTCAGGCTCAGCAGAATTTTCAGGCTCATCGACTGTTGTTTCCGCTTCACTCGCCTCTGGTGGGTCGGTAGGTTGCTCTAAAGAAGCGAGTGTCCTAGGGATACGCTGTGTGAGCGCAGCTTCAGAAGTCGGTTGTTCAGTCTGCTTTTTTTGCTTTGCAGTCTTGGATCTCGATCGTTGTAATGCTTGAGTCATGATCGGTATCTCTGATTGAATGGTCGTCGAAGGATGCCTGCGTTAGCAGAGTAAAAATGCCAAAGACTCTATGACTCAAACTTCTTGGCAGAATGGTCAAATTACTTAGGGTATAGTGTGAAGCTGAAACGCCGTTAAGTATTCCCTAAGTCACCAAGGTTGTTAGAGACAGATCATTAGGGGTGAATCCGATACGTGGCTTCTGGCAGTTGGTTTTACTTAGGGAATACTTTTAGGTGGCTCTGTCCAAAAGCATTCTCTAAGTTAAAGTCCTATGGCACAACCAGAATCCGCCGCCGAGCACGGCTAGCTCCGACATACCATAAGCGATTGTGCTCCCTCACCTTTGCCAACAGGTCTTTTGCTGTATCACTACGCTCAGGGTTAAGCCGTTTACTTAAATCCTGTCCATCAACACCACATTCGAGAAACGTACTCCCCTGGCTATTATGAACTGTAATGGCAAAGCAATTTCGCACGTTAGCAAACTGTTCTAAATGGTGATAATAATCGCGCCATAGGAATGGATTACGTTTGGCGATCGCCATCAGCCGACGAGCTTCTACATCAAATCGGTTCTGCTCATCTTCATGTAAAGCATAGATTTGACGTGATACACCATCATCCGTTGCAACCTTTAGCCTCCAGGCTTTGTAATTACTGTAGCAATCTTCTGAAAACTCCTGAACCGTGAACTCCGTTGAAGTGGAGAGGATAATCGTTTTACCATCAGGAGCTAAAACCGGATCGCGCGTGATCAGCCTTTCTCCGGGAATAAACCGATTGGTAACCTTACCGTACAGATGATTGCGGATCTGCTGGTTGTAGTAATCCACTTGCGCGTTTGTCCAGCTTAGAATTCTGAAGCAATCAGGGTTCTGGGTAAACTCGCCAGAGATTTTCTTGAAGGCATATTTGAGGAGCGATCGCCGCTTCACCAGCAATGCACCGTTACTTTTATCTGATAGATATTTGGCAAATGGCTCAAAGGGTGCTTTGCTCTTAGTCACTGCATAACGGCAAGCCGTGATAAATTCCAACAGCGGACTATCTGTGCCCTGGCGCACCACTTGAGTCAACACAGCTTTATTGGGTATGGTGAAGGCTGGCGATCGCCCTTCATTCACTGGGTTAAGCTGAGCCGGATCGCCCATCAGAATTATTTTCAGCGGGTGCCATGCTGATGTTCTTTTGGACGCTTCCTCAATCCAGTGCCAGAGCTGCTCTCCAATCATGGAACACTCATCAATAAATACGACATCGAACAACCCGATATACGAGGTGCCAGTTGGTGCCAGAACTTTTTCGTTACCTCTGGAAACCATGCCCAGTCCCAGCAATTGATGAATCGTGAAGAAGTCTACGCCAATCACCCCGTTTTCTAGCGCCATGCGTTGCAACACACCAACAGCCTTATTGGTAGGTGCGGTCAGAACAACTCGTTTCCCTTGGCTGACTAGCACTTTCACCAATTGAAAAACGATCGTTGATTTTCCTGTGCCAGCAAAGCCAACTAAAAGAAACAGGGCAGCCGTGACAGCCGGTTGCAGGAACATCCACATTGCATCCAGGGCTTTACGCTGTTGCTCAGTCAGTTCAAAAGGGAAAGAGCCAGCCGGGGAGGAAGCAGGAAGGGTTTGCATCATTACGACTCCGCTAATTTCATCCATGAATCGGCTTGGCGCAGCGGTAGCTGGTTGTTTTGGTCTCCTCGAAATTAGTGACACTACGATCGCACATCCCAAACCGGCGTAGCTTTCAGAGATTAACCACTGGAAGGATGAAATCTTCAGTCCTGATTCAGAGGTACCAACCGTTTCTGTCCACCTGGCTACTTCTCCTGGGTAAAGGTTGGCAGATCAAAACGTTTCTTATACAAGAGATATAGAGAGCTATTGAGATTCTCAAGCAGAATTTAAATTCTGTGGTATCTCTTATATAAGCGATCATGGGTAACTATGAACACCGATAAGGAAAAACGGAGCCGTAGAGGGCAGGGACAATATTACGCAGAGCCTAAGAAGCCGACGATGGTTGGTCTTACCCCAACGGGTGTCGAAAAACTGGACGAGCTTGCCGCAGAGTTCCAGCTTTCTCGATCCGAGTTTATCGAACAGATTGCTCGACGGCTGATCCCTGTTGGCACCTCTGTTATCAGTCAGTAAGGTTGCCGAAAATTCAGGGTCTCATCAATTTTGCAAGCCAAAAGGAGTAACAATGTTTCGTCAAGTAAATGGCAGAATGCGTGATCCAACTAAAGCTTCAGATCAAAAAACACCAGGGTCTCGTCTTGGCGGGTGAAACCTTGGTGTCCTTGATGTTTTTTTGTTATGGCCAGAGCGACCATATTGGATATGTGCCTTCCGGGCTGGATAGGTTGCCGCCTCTCCATGCTTTTGCATCATAGCAAATCGCTATGCAGCTGAAAAGGCACATCAGTTCCTATCTTTGTAAGAACCGACCGAGTGGCGTTTCTGGCTCCGAGTAACCTCTTTAACCTCCGTGAGCCATTATGAAACAAGCTGGAATTCCTGGAAGTGATACTTCACTGGCGATCGCCGCGATCGAAGTGGATGTATTAGCCCCAGAGACAGAAACTAAAAAGACTGCTACAACCAAATCAAAGCGCAAAGGGCGTCATCACTCATTTGAACGCCCACCCACCCATGCCGATCTGTTCCCTGATGGCGAAACTGATCGCATGGCCTCTAACAAAGTCATTTGGGAAGGCTGTAATATTCTCTCCCAAGGAAGAGATATTGGCTGGGTCGAAGCAGGTTCGGGATCACCGTACTATGAAAGCAGCGTTGCTAAAGGCAAGGGATACCTTTCCTTCTGGATTACGAATGAGTTACACGTCAAGCATCCAACCGTGCTGGAAGAGGAAGCTGCCCTGGCATTAATTGACCAGTTCGACATTCGGGCTGCTTGTCTGCATCTAATCTATGCCGCTTACGCCACCCAACTGGAACGTCCCTGGGAACAACAGTTTGTCCTGAACGATCGCCAGCTTGAGCGGTATCTCGGCTTAGACAAAAACAAAAAGCTCAATAAGCAGCAGAAGCTAGAATTATTGCTGGAGTTGGCAAAGCAACCCTGTCATCTACTGGTGTATGTCTCCTGGCCCGAGAAAGGAAAGGTAAAGTCCTTCAGCGTCAGCCGCACCTGGCTCTGGGAAATTTCAGAACCTATTCTGCACTTTCAGGAAGATTTGATGGGTAACTCTGAGATGGTGGGTTTCACCCTGCAAATCAAGGCAGGCAACTGGGCGCAGTATTTTCTCAATCCCAGCCGCTGCAAAGACGGCAATGGCTACTACGAGTACGGCATCCTGTCCCAGTCCATCCTGCAAGATTTGATGACCATCTGGTATAACCACGAAGGGGCTGCACGTCTGATTCTCTGGCTATTGTTCAAAACAAAGGTCGGGAATGGACCCGTCCGAGCTGGCACCCTGTTTAAGGTGGCATTTGGAACGGAAAAGGTGGAGCAAGCTAGAAAAGCTTCGGCTACCCGTAAGCGTCTGGTTGCTCAATGGAAAACTACGTTAAAAGTGCTGGATGAACAGGGATGGAAGTTCACGTTTGATCTGGCAACCTATCCACCTCAATACCTGCCTGACCTGCCTGACCTACTACCGCTAGCGGACATTCCAGATGATCCCGAACAGGCAGCCGAGTTCTGGTTGGAGGATGGCGCTAAGGGAGAGGGCGATCGCCTCACAGATACCGTAAAACGACCCTATGGTGGCTTTGAGCAGTTGCTGACTGCCCGCATGGTTGCGCAGCCTCCAGAAGAGATTTCGAGGAAGTTAGAAGAGCTAAAGGAAACGCGCCCGGTGCGTAGCATTGCCACAGGGGAAGCTTCGTCCAAACTATCCTTAGATGCTGAAACCTCCTCGCCCAAATCAAGGTCTCGCAAGTCTGAACGTCGCCTGCTGTCTCCCGAGCCATCTAATCAGTTACCCGAAACCACTAAACCGACTGAACGGATTGATTCTGGGGAGAAGTTGAAGGTGCTGAGGCTAACCAGAGGGATGACTCAAAGCGTTCTCGCTGCCAAGATTGGCAAGAGTACCAGTTGGGTCAAATTGGTTGAAACTGGCAGACGCAGCATCACCCCTGAAGATCAGACGCTATTGCTGACCGTCCTTCAAGCTACGATGTAATCGCTAATTACCATCTGTAACCTTTGGCATCTGGATTGAAGTTACATCGTGGTTACACTTAAACCGAACCGAACGCCAGATATAGAGTTGAATCGATCGATCTTGCATTATAGGTAGAGTTGTAACTTTCGATCGAGTTCTTAAAAAACTTCCAAAAAGCTTGCTAGATCGGCAGTTCAGATCTAGCTCATAGATCGCCCTGAAAGGGATTTCAAAATTGTCCTTTAATACCGCAGGTGCTTCCTGAAGGTTACAAGCAACTAAACCTGATAGAACTGATAGCGAAGGGGTCACAATCCTTGTATAGATCCTATTTCAGAGGCTTTGAAGAACAAATGAACTGAACAAACAGCCTCGCAATTAATGCAGGAATACCGCAGGGTTAGACAAAAGGTTACAGACTTCTCTTGCTTAGAAATACCTTTGGTTAACTCTAAAAGTTACAACACAGGGTGAAACCATAAAATAACCGCAGGATAGCCCTAAAAGTTACAGTGGGAGGGTTACAGAATGGATTAACCCAAATTACCTTAGGGTCGCCCTAAAAGTTACAGCAGAGGAGTTCAGGTTACAAAATGCCCCAGGCTTGGACTGAAAGTTACACGTGTGTTTCGGAGAAATACCGCAGGATACGCTTAAAAGTTACAGTGGGAGGGTTACAAAATACCCCAGGTTCAGGCTTAAAGTTACAAAAGGGAGAGGGTTTCTGCAAATACCCTCAGTTTGTCCCAATGGTTACAAATATCCGAATGGCTATTGGTTTGTAACTATTTGGCTGATGCTTCAAAAGCCTTCAAAAGCCTTCAAAAGCCTTATTTTTCAGATCATTCAGCGATCGCCACTCTCGTTCCAGCGATGCTCCTCTCGGAGGTTACAAAGAAATACCCCAGGGTTGCTTAGAAAATACCCCAGGTCTGTCCCAAAAATACCCTCCAGTTATTCCAAAAGTTACAGAAAAAATCTTAAAACTGGCTTCTCATAAGCGTTTCAGATTTTGGTTACACGTCTGATCATTCTAATGATCTTGATCCAGCAACCGCTCTGGGTACCCTCCAGAGCGGTTGCTATTGTAAGACAACAAAAAGCGCCGCGCCATCGGTGTACGTTTGTCTATCAACTCGTTAATCTTGAAACGCATTTACAACTACCGTTAAATCCATGTCACCTACCACCACAACTCAGCTTATTCAGCAGCTTTATCGCTTGATCCTGCATGAGCATCAGCAGCTTTATGCCGTTTGGCAAGCTGCTGACATGTTGCAGTCGCAATATGAAAAGGTACTGACCGCTGATATTGTGGAAGCCCATCTTCAGGGCAGACAGACGATTTCAGTGCGATTACTGCAACCAGGTACTAGCACTGCCAAAGCGGGTTGTATTGATTTTGATGCACCTAAAGATGGTTCTGATCAGGATGCGCTTCAAGCGGTTTTGACTCAGGCTCAACGGGTACAGACAACAGCGACCGATCGCGCTCTATCGACCTATTTAGAGTTCAGTGGTCGTCGGGGGTTTCATCTTTGGCTGTTTTCCGAGGCTCCTCTACCTGGCATAACTTGGATTAAGGCACTACAAAACCTTTGTTATCTGTCAGGTTACAAACCCAAAGAAATTTACCCAGCAACCGCAACGATCGCAGACGATGGCAAAGCCTCTGGGCGACCGATTCGTTTACCCTGCGGGATTCACCAAATTAGTGGTAAGCGCAATGGATTTTTGCCTGAAACAGTGGAATGGGTAGATGGATACCCGATTGTTCCAGAGAACCAGGTGGCGCTAATGGCTGACGTTCAACAGGTGATTGCAGCCGCGATCGCTCAACTGGCAGAGGAAAAGTTACAGGAACCAGAGAAAAGAAAAGTAGTTGTGGACTCCAGTTCAAATTCTGCTGGAAGTGCACCAAACTTGCAATCCAAAATCCAAAATCTAAAATCGGCAGACTTTTCTGTCCTAGCACCTGATGAACATCCGGCGTGTATTCACTACCTGATGAATAAGGGTGCGCCAACTGACCAGGACTACAATTCAGTCAACCTTACCCTCTCTCGCTATGCCATTACTAGAGGATGCGATCGCAATCAGATAGAATCCCTGGCAGAAAAGATGGCTCAGGCATCTGAGCACCACCCCACCAGTAAGCTGACCGTTGATGCTAAGCTGCGGAACTTTCACGGTGCCTATGCTTCAGCTCGTCGCAATCCTCAAGATTACCAATGGAGTTGTAGTTATGTTCGAGCCAGCCAAGAGTTAGTCAATTGTGGCGGCTGTACTGGCTATGCTTGTCCCTTTTGGCAGTGGGAAAGACCCGACGGGGACAATGAAGCAGCCAGACGAGCAGAACGAGAATTGCTAGCCTACATTCTTCACCATCCAGAAGCTGGAATGCAGGAAGCCCTAGGGATTGACCTTCCTGCTGAGGGATTCATTTCAACCGTTCGGCTGAGCGCTCACGTCGAAGCCTGTCAATCCTTGAAAGGTGAAAAGGCTTCTTTATATTTGCATCGAATGATTTGGGAGGCTCTTGTCAGGCTTGAAACCGATGGGAGAGAACTGATTCCAAGCCTGATTCTGTCGCAGTTAGAACAGGTTCCAGATGAAAGATTCGCGTTGTCTACAGGTGTAATCAATCAAGTAGCAACCTATTTGGATGAGTGGCTGCAAATGCCGTCCTGTAGTTGGGACACTTTTTTGGAACATTTGACAAAGATAAGAGATACAGGGCTGCGCTTACTGGCGAAAGAACAGGCGACCACTGCGACTGAGTTGTTGGGCGATCGCCTTCAACCTGTCACTGAGACCCTGGAAACCCTGATCAACAAGTCCCAAAATCTTCAGCGTCGCAGTGCTTCTCAAACGCTGCCAATGGTAGCATACAGTCAGGATTTGATCCGAGATCTGTTTGGACAACCGCAGACTGCAATTCCAACCCCTGCTCACTGGCTCAACCATGCTCTCAATGGTGGACTGCATCCGGGTAGACTTTATGTGATTGGCGCACCCCCTGGATCGGGCAAGACGACCTGGTGTGCATGGTGTGCAGATGAGGCAGCCAAAGCCCGAACGCCAGTGCTTTATGTTTCGTTTGAAATGGGTAAACAGCAGCTCTGGGTAAGTGCGTTATCCAGGCTTGCTGGACTTAACTCAGGGTTAATTGAGTCTAAGCAGTGGGATGACCCAGACTATGCCAATGCTCAATGGTTAAAGCAGCGAGTTGCGGTTCATGGCAACTTTTGGTGATCCAGTAAATTGCTCCAAGGTAAGACCGTCAATTGAGTTCAACCTGCCAGCAAGAATCGGCGGCTTAGTAGCGCCAACCCCGCTCGACCGTACATTTGACGCTTAATCATCTTCAACC
>DVDV01000323.1 GCA_015296075.1 Leptolyngbyaceae cyanobacterium M33_DOE_097
AAACATTTGTACTGTAGCCAGAGTGTCTAAAGACTTGTGCACTCAATGTTATAAACGGCAGAATGCGGGTTTCAGCCATTCATAAACGTTAAAACCGGACGTTTTTATGAGAATCATTCTCATATCGAGAATTGCTGGTATTTGGTGCGTCGCCTACCGCTAAAGTGGACTACACTATTTTCCTGGCGGGCCTGCACCCAGACGATCGCGATCGCACCCATCAGGTGGTGCTTCAAGCCTTCGATCCGCAGGGCAGCGGTGAGTACGATATTGAATACCGGACTGTGGGGCTGGAAGACGGCGTTGAACGATGGGTCGCCGCGAAGGGAAAAGCCTTTTTCAACCCGGCTGGGGAGGTGATTCGCTTTATTGGAACGGTGCTGGACATTACCGAGAAGAAACGGGCAGAGGCCGAACGTGAACAGCTCCTTCAGCGTGAACAGGCCGCCAGGACAGAGGCTGAACGAGCCAATCGGATCAAAGATGAGTTTCTGGCCGTACTCTCCCACGAGTTGAGATCGCCCCTGAATCCCATTTTAGGGTGGACTAAGCTCATGCAATTGGGCAGGTTAGACGCGGCTAAAACCGCTGAAGCCCTTGCCACCATTGAGCGCAACGCCAAGCTACAGACAGAGCTGATTGACGACCTGCTAGATGTCGCTAAAATTCTGCGTGGCAAGCTGAGCCTAAATATGACGGCTGTCAATCTATCTGCTGCTGTTGAGGCCGCAATCGACACCGTCAGCACTGCTGCTGTGGCTAAGTCTATTGCGCTACATGCGGTTCTACCCAATGTTGGCCAAGTCTTTGGGAATATGGCTCGGCTGCAACAAATTGTTTGGAACCTGCTGTCCAATGCGATTAAATTCACACCCTATGGTGGACGCGTAGACATTCAACTGCAACAGGTTGGTATCGAGGCCCAGATCACTGTTAAAGATACTGGCAAAGGCATCCATTCAGACTTTCTACCCCACATATTTGAATCATTCCAGCAAGAAGACGCTTCGATCACCCGCAAATATGGGGGGCTTGGACTTGGCTTGGCGATCGTGCGTCAGTTGGTTGAGGCTCACGGCGGTACGATCGCGGCAAACAGCCCAGGGGAAGGCTTAGGCGCAACGTTTATTGTCCAGTTGCCCCTGCTCAACATCACACCCGAAATCCAACCGTTGAATGAGTATCCCCAACAGGAACTAGACCTTACAGGAATTCGTGTGCTGGCGATCGATGATGAACCGGATGCCCGCGAGTTGTTAACAGCACTACTGACCGAATATGGCGCGGATGTTTTAACAGTTGCCTCTGCGTCGGAGGTGTTGGTAAATTTAGCAGCCTTTCAACCGTCAGTGTTAGTTAGTGATATTGCGATGCCCGAAATCGATGGCTACACGCTGATTCAACAGGTACGGGCATTACCTCCCACGCAAGGAGGTCAAATTCCTGCCATTGCTCTGACTGCCTATGCCAGGGAGGACGATCGCCAACGGGCAATCAGCAGCGGATTTCAGCACCACATCACAAAACCACTTGAGCCAGAGCGTTTAGTTCAAGCAGTCGTAACGCTCACCCGCAACAAATTAGATGCCCGTTTGTAAGGTATTTCATCGAGACTTCAGGTAACGATGTACGGTGTGTCTACTGCCGTTATATCTCTGCTGAAGCAGCATTACAGCTCAGCAGAAATATTAAATTTTCAGGACTATTTATTTTTCATTTTGGCTTTGCCTGTATAGTTTGGCACGATTATGCTTTCAGTACGCGATGCATATTATGCCTAAACTCTCTTCTGTAGCTACTTTCTGGGGGCTGCTACTCAGTTCTAGCTTGTTAACGGCGGGTCTTGCTGCAAAAGAAGTACCCACCAATCAAGCCGCTAACCGTTCTTACGAAACTCAGGTTGCTAGCTGGTTTGACCAACACCGCGATCGCCCAGGTGCCCTGCGAGCGTTTGTGCAACGGATGCCAAAGGGGGGAGACATCCACACTCACCTGAGTGGAGCAGTGTATGCAGAGCATTATCTACAGTGGGCCGCAGAGGATGGCTACTGTGTTGACCCAAAAGCGCCAGCATTAATCGAACCCAGTGCTTGTGGTCAAGATAGTAGCTATTTTCCGGCTTCGGAGTTGTTCAATCGGCCTGATGTTTACGATGCATTGATTGATAAGTGGTCAACCCGCAACCTTCCCTTTGCAGGACAAAATGGGCATGACCAGTTTTTTGAAGCATTTGCTGGTTTTGACAATATTTCTTCTGCCCCGGCTCGGCTTGATGACATGGTGGCAGAAGTGGCAAATCGAGCTGCATCCCAACACATTTTCTATTTAGAACTGTTGATGACGGTGCAAGGCAGTAAAGTTCGCCAGCTTGGCCGCGCCGTGGGATGGAGCGGTGACTTTGCCAAGATGCGGCAGCAATTGCTTGATCGCGGTCTGATGGCGATCGTCACTCAGGGCAGTCAGGAAATGGTCGCGCTTGAACGCGAGGTCAGTAAAACCTTGGGGTGTGGCACGGCGAAGGCTCAGGTTGGATGCGAAGTAACGGTGCGCTACCTGCAACAAACGACTCGCACGCGATCGCCCCAGGAAGTCTTTGCCCAGTTTGTCTATGCCTTTGAGTTGGCAAAAGCCGATTCTCGCGTGGTTGGCATCAATTTGGTAGCACCCGAAGATCATCCCGTTGCGCTCCGCGACTACACGTTGCAGATGCAGATGTTGCAATTTCTCAAAACCCAGTTTCCTGAAGTTAAGATTTCTCTTCATGCAGGAGAATTAAAGCTGGGCCTAGTTGCCCCTAACAATTTGCGGTTCCACATTCGGCAGGCGGTTGAACTGGCGCAAGCTAGCCGCATCGGGCACGGAGTTGCCATTCTTTATGAAGACAACCCATTTCAATTGATGGAGGAAATGCGGAAACGAGGCGTTTTGGTAGAAATTTGCCTGACCAGCAATGAAGTCATTTTAAACGTTGAGGGTAAAGAGCATCCCTTTCAGGAATATCTGGCGGCGGGTGTGCCCATGACTCTCGCATCGGATGATGAAGGCATTGCCCGCATCGACTTGAGCAATGAATATCTGTTAGCCGCACGCCGCTACAACCTCGGCTACCGCGACTTAAAGCGCTTTGCTCGCAACAGTTTGGAATATAGTTTTCTAGATGGCGCAAGTCTCTGGCGATCGCCCGAATACACAACCCTTGCCAACGCCTGCGCTCAAGATCAGCCAGGTGCAGCAACGGTTTCAAAAACCTGCTCTAAGTTTTTAGCCAGTAGCGATCGGGCAAAAGTGCAATGGCAGTTAGAGTCTGAGTTTGTCAAATTTGAGGCATTATCCTCATTCCAATCGACACGTTAACCAAAAAGGGAAAAATCACTTTCGAGGATCACGGCAGAGGTCGATGTTTCAGTCAGTCGGTTGCCCAGCCAGCGCAAGCGGTGGAAATCGAGGTTTCCACCAGTTAAACCAATCTACCCAGGCGGCTTCTAAAACGGTCTGAGCCGTCTTTTCATCCATTCCTTCGAGGGGGGTAGACATCATTACCCAGAGACAGCGATCGTCTCGCAATGGAACTCGGCCTTGTATCCATTGAGTGAGTCGTTTTGGCTGCAAAGCTATATTGATTTGATTATTTAAAAACTGTTTCTGATCAACTGTACTTTCACCTTCGGGGTTCATGCAAGTAGTCAGATAAGCCGTCTTTTGATGGGTAAAAAAACTATGAAACCCAATTCCAGATTGGTAATAAATCGTTGACTCTTGAATTAAGTCAGGTGGCAGGTGAGTTAATGATTGCAGCAGTTGCTTGACATCAGCATCATTACCACTGGCTTTCGATAAGTAATAGGTTTCAATATTCAGTAGCACGCCATTCTTCAAGTACTGGTAATGCCTACCTGATGGGTGGTTAGCTGGCTCGTCTCCTTCCAGCTTAAATGCTTTGCTCTCTTGCCATTGCCAATCTGATAAAGGGACTTGTTCTGGAAACTGCAACGTTGCTTGCGGTAGAGTACGCGCTTGCGGATCACCAATCAAGGAGTTTCCTAGAACGAACGTGACACCACTGAATAAGCCAATCAGAAGTAGGTTACGACCATAAAGCCGAATCGTTTTCATAACTCAAGTTACTTAAGCGGATTGCAAATTGCCGATAGCGTGGATTGGGCGAACCACCAGTAAAGTCCGATAAATGACATAACGGCAACCATTGAAAAGACCAGTGAGCCTTGCCCAACATGCCAGTACTGAAAGGCTTCTGGCTGTTGAGCCGCGACTAAATGCGCCATCAAAGCAACCCGCACACTATTTACAACAAAGCCAATCAAAGCCGCCGCAAAGAAGAGGGCAAGCTTTTGTAGCCAGTGCGATCGCATGGGCACCAAGATCATGCATAGAAGGGCAAACCCTAACACTTGCAAAATTGTTTGCAACCCAGAACAGGCTGAATACACTTCGACACTGCCAGTTGGTAGATGAATAAAAACTCCCTGCCGAGCCACATCAAACCCGGTAAAGCGCAGCAAAGTTGTCGAGAAACGAGCTGTTAGCTCTGAAATATCAACAAATAAAGGGAAAAGAACCTCAGGAACACCTAAGAAAAACAAAAGTGTTAGCTCTTGCCAATATTGCCGCATTCCTCGAAAACCGGAAGCTAAAAGCGCAACTCCAACCCCTGATAAAAAGGGATATAAGCGCAGAAAATTTCCGCCTGTAATCGCGGTACTTTTCAACAACACTACACCTAACAGCACTCCTCCTAGTAGGGTTGAAATCAGGCTTACTTTCAGGTTTAAGGTATAGCGTTTTACCCAAATAAGGTAACTAACAACAAACCAAAAAACCATACTACTAACTAACAGGTTGGCATTATCTGTGCGATAGGTCAGTACCAGGTGAATTGCAATCAAACCCGCCGCGATCGCCAATAACCAAAATCGAAAATCCTTCAGAGAAGTAGCTCTTACAACAATATTTGACTTTGCCATTTCTACTGATCACCGAATGGAAATAAGCAATGAGCCTAAATTGGATGACCTCTACTACTTCGGCCACTAATGACACCCAAAAGCAACTCAGCCTGTAGCCCTTAAGAAAAATTTCCTGGCACTATTGGCCTCGATACACGAAGAACGCTCCTGTTCAGAGAAAACTTCTTAAATAGACCTCAGTGCCAGGAAACCAATAGTTTGACCATTGAATTTTAGAGTTAGTAAGGCAGGTTATTGATTAACTGCTTATACTGACTCATTCACTGACGTTTTCGCAGAGGAGTTGAGCTTTTTTCTCATCTGCCAAACAGCAGTACCACCAACCAAAGTGCTGACCACAGTAAACGGCTCAGGTACAGCCTTAGCTTGCTTCTTCTGCACAAGAACCGACTTAGTTTGCTTCTTTGAAGAAAGAACAGCTTGGCTCTTTTTCAAAACTTTCTCAACTTTATTTTGCTTTCCAAGCCCTTTATTTTGGGCGTAGGAAGGCTCTACAGACATAAAGAAACCAGCAGCACAAGTAATAGCGCTGATCATCAAAGCACTCGTACTATAAGTAACTAACCGTTTCAAACTATTGGGAATTTGCACCATAAGATAGCTCCAATCATATTTAAACCAGAACATGAAAATCAACGAAGGAACTCAATTCCTAAGCGAATGATGGTCAGTCATTCTTATCTAAAACTAATTAATAAACTTTGAATGTCAACGCTAAGTACGAGTAGTTTATCTCCTCTTTATAAAGCCTTTGATGTGCCTATTTTTACCAAAAAAAGCTTCCCTATAGAGGGAAAGCTCTAACCATTTTCTGACTCACCTAACTCGACCAAATGTTTTTATTTCAAAATTTTAAAAAGACCATTTTTCTATAAAAAACGTTGTTTCATACAGCACAAAAATAAGTTAATGATTTCAAAAACTACGAAAAATCAGGCTCTGTTGACTCAATTTAGGCGATGGTATTTTACCGACAATCATCAGGTCAAGCTTTATGAGAAAACTCTCATTAAAAATTTTTTGGTTAATCAGTATTAAATCTGGATAGTATCAACTTGTACATCTCTCTTTGGGATGATTGCTCTTTGCCACCCTCAAGGTGATGACCGCCACATTAGCAACTTAAAAAGTACTGAAGCCACAATCCTGCCAAAAAGCATTTATCCTACCATCGTCTAAGTCTCAGCATGACTAAATCAAGCGCCCTTAAAGTCTTTTCTCTAAATGTTTTTCTGGTTTTTAACCAGGCAAATTTTGGCACTACAGCTTCTAATTAACTCAAGCAGGCATTTGTTAGTACGGTTATTAATTGAGGAGCTTCTAGTGATTTAAATATCACCCTACTAGCCGACCTGAGCAGTATTCATAATATGAAACCAACACGTCTCCGCCACGTGAAACTCGCACCATCTACTCAGTGAACCCATCGCTATTAGCTTCAGTTCCAAAATCTAAAAACCGAAATCACGCAAGAAAGCGTGTAAAGTTCAAGCGATGGGATTTGTGATTGAATGGGTACCAACCGGTAAGTAACTCCAAAATGCTGTAAACAGGAGTGCAAAACATGCTTTTAATGGCTGGTAACTAGGGCTTGCTGAAAAAGTATTTTACAAGTTTTGGGAAGACCAACAGCTAAACCCTGAGACTTTTAGAACTCAAGCAACAGCCATAACAAATTGAGAATTTTGCCAGTACCACTGCGATCGGTGGCACTGAAACAACCTTT
>DVDV01000321.1 GCA_015296075.1 Leptolyngbyaceae cyanobacterium M33_DOE_097
AAAGGTTGTTTCAGTGCCACCGATCGCAGTGGTACTGGCAAAATTCTCAATTTGTTATGGCTGTTGCTTGAGTTCTAAAAGTCTCAGGGTTTAGCTGTTGGTCTTCCCAAAACTTGTAAAATACTTTTTCAGCAAGCCCTACTTCGTGTAATTCTGCTCCATCCATCCAGCCAAACAACCAGAAAAAGATCCAAGATAGAAGTCTCAAAAGAATCAGCCCAAGCCCAGGGATGATCATGACAAAGAACACAACGTATACAATCAACTCTGCAGTTCTTTCATAGGACAGCCTAATTCTCAATCCCCCATCGCACTTCACCAGGTGAATTTTGCTGTTTGCAGGTTTTCTTACAGGTGACGAACTACGATCAAGGATTCGCTGTGTTGGTGGTTGAAGTGTCTGGCTAAACTGTGAAGCGATTACTTGGTTTGTCGTCTCACCGGCTGTCAGCGGAGTTAAGGGTAAGTTGAGCCATCTGCTTAGTTCGTCAGCTAACCACGATATCTCAATTTCATTCTGTGCGTGAATAATGTATGTTCTTGCTCCAATGTTTAAGACAAGTTGATACTGATGATGTTCTACAGGAATCAGTACCTGTGCCCATCCTTTCAGGGACTGCTTTCCGAAAGCGAGTTGATAAATGTCTGCTTTTCGATAGCTCCAGGTCTTGAGTTTGAATTTCAATAACAATGACTGAAGCGAGATTTTGTCATTACTAATCAAAATCTTATACGAATGAATCTTAGATACTGCATCGCATAAGTATATAAATGCGACAAAAGAAACAATGTGCCAGGCCGAAGTGGTAAAGATCATGATGAACAGCACCAACCCCACTACTCCCACACCTATTCCCAAAAATTGGCTTAATTGCTCTGATGAGACAAGATAGGCAGAAGGTAATTGAACGCACAGTTGATCCTGTTGCTTGTCAAGGGTAATGCGACAGCCTGCAGGCCGCTCTAAGGGCAAAGCTAGATCTGCATGAGAGGAAGGATTTTTGAGAGCTTGAAGTGCTTCTGTCGCACTGGCAAATCGCTTTGAGGGAACTGGCTGAACCATCCGCTGAAGCCAACGAGTGAATTCGAGCGACAGCAGAGTGGGTTGCCCAAATTCCAGTTGTAAGTCGTCCGTCATCAAATCGGCTGGGTGTTGACCGGTAGCTACATATATTAGGGTTGCCCCAAGACTGTATAAATCAGAAACAGGAGTAGTTCGCCCACTAAACTGTTCGGACGGCATGTAGCCATAAGTACCTACGACTGTAAAAGTTCCACTATCTTTGGATACCACCGTCTGTACCGAACCGAAATCTACGAGATACACCTGCCCAACATAATTACCTGAGCGGTCTGTTAGCAAAGCATTACTGGGTTTGATATCTCGATGAATTACAGGTGGACATTGACCATGTAGATAAATCAGAGTTTTCAGGAGTGACTCTGCAATTTGCTTGATTTCTATCTCACTAAATGTTCGTCCAGATTTTATATGTGATTCGAGTGAGGGTGCCCCAATATATGTTTGAACTAAAGCAAACCCTTTACCGTCTGGTTCATCTAGTTCAAATGAGTTGAGATATTTGGGGACCATCGGATGAGAAAGTGTTTTCAAGGTCTGAATCTCTCGCTCAAAGAGCTTAAGCGATTCCCATTCAAACTCAGAGCTGAACGTCAGAAGCTTTAAGACAACTTGCTCTCCAGTTTTACGGTCGAACGCTAGCAGTGTTTGTCGCCCTGCTTTGCGACTTAACTGCTGATTGACTTCATAGCGATCGCCTATAATCCTAATCATCGCCTGATGCTCTCCCAAACCATCTTTTAAGCAGCCAAAACCGAAGATTATCGACACTTGGGGTTGGAGTTATACAAAACTCTTTAAAGGCCTTAGATGAGAATCGTAATCTCGTTCAAATTGAAGCAAGTCCTCACCAAAAATTGAACCTCATAACATCCAATTTTCTAGTTTGAATTCAGCGTTCTATTCCGACCCGCACTATCCTTTTAGTCAGCCACCGATCCAGTTGAAACCGCTTGGAAAGTATTTTTTATGATCCCCTTGATCCCAAGGTATCCTCATCATTGATCAGGTTGAAATATCCGTAAATATTGGACAAGTGTAATCAGGTGTAATCTAGACACCTAGACACCGTCCTTTGAGCCTGCTATCCTCGAACAATCTTAGCCATCTGTCTGATTACTCGGCTCATTTGAGGATTTTGTGACTAAGCAGTAAAACTTGCGCAGTTAGCAAATCAGTTGTGCACTTTTCAAACCTTTGCAACCATTATTATTTGGGATTTTTGGAGAGTGTGCCAAATCAAGCCAAAGAGCATTAGTATGCTACCCTTAAAGCCTAAACTGCTTGCCTATCAACAGTTTAAGGATTTACGCAGCTCATTTGCTAATTGTGCCAAATCATTTGCTTATTCACATTATCCCTCAATTATTTCTTGACAGTCTACTAGGCTCAACAGCAGATTTTGGTTAGAGATGGCAAAGGAAACAGGAGCCAAATGCAGATGAGATTGCACTGGAACCCTACCATCCGCCGTACCCACAACATTGGCATCTATCAAAGCGATCGCCCTTTTATCCCAGTTATGCACTTTCGCTCTTACTCTCATCCCTAAATCCGCTCCCTTGAGTTCCCTTTGGGAACCAATCAGAACTTCACATTTTTTCAAAACTTTGAAAAAATTTGTGCGAGCGCGCCCTTTCATTCCCACTTCTCTCCGGAATTCAGTACCCTCGGTAAGTAGTCTTCATTAAACTCTCTCTAGACCAAATTTGATGAGCCTCCCCTCTGCGCCAAACCCCAACCGCATTGATCTCAAAACTGCGATCACAGTCCTCCTGCCCCGCCTTCAACACTTTGGGGAGCTACCTCAATACTTCACGTCAAGTGTTTTTGCATGATCAAAATCCTTACCACGCAGGAGCGCTTCTTCCCTTTGCCTTTAAAGTGCATCCCTACAACCCCTCAGCAACACTTAAAGTAGCCAGGGCTCAGGATTGCTGCGGATACCCGAAAAGCGATCGCGCTAAACCAATGCGATCACTCATGATTCCCAGTGACATTTTCTGTTAAAAACATGGGCTGACGGTTGACCTTGCGATCGCCCAGGTCAAATTAGCGAAGACAAGCAGCGCCCACACTTCTTCCTCCAAATACTTCACCAACCCGCTCTCTAGCCAGTATTGCCCAAGCAATACCGCTTCCCCTAACCACTCCGGCACTCGCTGCCGTTCTTCCTCAACTCCCTCTATCTCCACTCCGCTCCGCTCTCCCACATCCATTCTCACTGCCATCTCAGGTTCCTCGACTCAGATACACCTTCATTGGCATTATCCTCCTTAAGATCCCCTCAACACCCTCTACACAAATATTTCAACCCAACCCACTCAACCTCGTTGCACATCCCGTGGGGTTATAGCGGTATTGCGCCCGTCCAGGAGAGTAGTGGGCAAAAATCATGGGTCCATTGGCGTTGAGGTTGTCCAAAGTTTTTAAGACAGACATTTGTGGAATGGGCATTGCAAACGCAAAAACATTCATTTCGGGCAGAAGCGTTTTATCAGATGCAACGACAGAAGGGAAAGACACATCAAGCGGCAATTCGAGCCTTAGCCTTCAAGTAGATACGAATTATCCTCCGCTGTTGGCAAGACCAAGCGCCGTATGATGAGATGAAATATCTGATGGCATTGCGACGAAAAGGTTCCCCATTAGTGCAAAACTTAGTATTACAGTTGTACTTAACAAAATAAGCCTAGTCTTGAACCTGTTTTACCGCTTTGATCCAGTTGATTGGAATAATGGAATGAGCTTTTTAGCCTCCATAAAAGCTATCTACAACTGTAATACTATACGATTCTAGCAATTCACTTTTAGTTGGACACTGCGATTCTTGAAGACACATTACAACTTCAGCTTCAAGAGAAGTCAATCCGTACTCTGGACAATTGGAAAGTGTTTCTAAAAACGAATTCCAGCTCATACTCAGTCACTACTTGGCAACGAAAGACCAACAGCATTCTGTAGCTCCCTTACATCTGATTACACTTCACTACAGTTCTCCAACATTGACGTATTTATGGATGCATTCAATGATGATTATACCGTTTAGAACCTTCAGTGCCTATACAGGTAATTCCCTACGGGAGCACTTATCTAGAATGGCTGTAACACCTTACTAGTGAAGAAGGATAACCATGATAGTAACTGATACCGTTCTTACTGATCGTTATCAAATCGAAGAATTATTGAGTCAAAAAGCTGGACGACGAACTTTTTTGGCGAAAGATCTTCAATCTCAAGTGCCAGTCATCATTAAACTGCTGCAATTTAGAGATGGCTTTGAATGGGACGATCTAAAATTATTCGAGCGCGAAGCCGCCACGCTTAAAAATCTTGATCATCCGGAAATCCCTAGATATCTCGACTACTTTGAGGTTGATGAAATCGATACTCCTGGTTTTGCTTTAGTGCAATCTTATATCGAAGCACCTTCACTAGCGACTTTAGTCGCTAGAGGGCGCAAATTTTCCGAGACTGAAATTATCGAACTAGCCGATCGCTTATTAGATCTACTGACCTATCTCCACCAGCAACACCCCCCTGTGATTCATCGAGATATTAAGCCTAGCAATATTTTGCTTGGCAATCGCTCTGGCAATAGTATTGGCGATGTCTACCTCGTTGATTTTGGCTCAGTACAAACGGTTTCAAAAAAAGAAGAAGGAAGCATTACGATCGTTGGCAGTTATGGCTATATTCCGCTCGAACAATTTGGCGGACAAACGACAACCGCCTCGGATTTATATAGTTTGAGGATGACGTTAATTTATCTACTTACGGGCACGCATCCCGCAGAGTTACCTCAAGTCGATGGACGGGTAAAATTTAATGCCGAGATTAACAAACGATTCGAGCGATGGTTAGAAAAAATGACCCATCCCCATCTTGACAAGCGATTCGATAGTGCCAAAGTGGCACAACTTGCACTGAAGTCTGAAGATGGCAGCTATGGGGATTTTGAACGATTAAAACCTGCTCACACTCAAATTCGCCTATACCGCGATCGAAATCGATTGCAAATTACTTGGCATCAAACGCTTCCAATGTTCACTACTGAATCGTTTCTGAGCTTGCTGATAGTAGTGGGAATAATATTTATTATTTGCTCTAGTATTCAACCACTTATTAGATATGTCTTTTCCATATTACTAGTTCTTGTTTTTTTTGTTAGGAGATTTTACCTTTCTCAAAAAGAAACTTATCATCTAATCGTTGATGATCGCCACATTTATAAATTGAAAGACCGCAGACAAAGGCACAAGCCGATCCCTATCAATCACTTTTTCCCAGAGACCTATCATAGACGATTCGATGATA
This sequence comes from Leptolyngbyaceae cyanobacterium M33_DOE_097, assembly GCA_015296075.1. Lineage (GTDB taxonomy): Bacteria > Cyanobacteriota > Cyanobacteriia > Leptolyngbyales > Leptolyngbyaceae > DSRU01. The sequence goes on from DVDV01000321.1 coordinate 5,399, forward strand.
GAGACGTTTATCATAAATTGAAAGACCGCAGACAGAGGCAGGAGCCTATCAAATTATCAGAGCATTCGCGATCACAAATCGAAATCTTGGCGTACAACCCTGGCTACACATTCGACAAATGTTTAGATACAAACGGCCAACTGATTCAAGGTAGTACCATTACCATCCCACCAAAATTGCATTTATATTGTGGGAATTTTGAATATTCCTTTCCTGCTCATTCTTCCTCTACCAAATTTTCCCAGGCAGAATTATGGTGGTTAGGTCAGGAATTAAGTGACTTTCTCAATCTCGAACTTCAAGTCATTTATCCCACTCCCAAAGTCCCTCTCGTATCCACTTGTGGAGGTGGTTGCTGATGAATGAAGCAGAATCTGAACTCTACGCTAAACTATGTGAATTTAAGCTAGACGATCCAACTGCTCCCTATCCTATGTCGGCTAAATTAGCATGGGAATATCATTGGAGTGAAATTTATACCTTGCGAGCGATGTACGAATATAAAAAGTATATTTTTTTAGCCGCGATCGCTGAAGGTATGGTATCGCCGTCGAGTGTAATCGATTGCGTCTGGCATTACCATTTACTCTATACCCGGTCCTATTGGGAAGAGTTGTGCGGCAAGATTTTAAAAAAATCGCTCCATCATTATCCCGGCGATAGCGGAGCTAGTCAACGATATGATTACACAATTGAACTCTATCAAAGTTATTTTGGAACACCGCCATTTGATATTTGGGATCTTCCTCCATTCCATAGCAACCATCTCGATCGACACCAACGTTATTGGCAAATTCCCAATCCGATTTATTGGGTGAAAAAATATCGATCTTTATCTCTCTTTCATCATTTAAGCGAAAAAAGAGGAGAGACGAAACGGTGGATTGCAACGCATAATTTGGCTGGAGCGAACCGACCTAAATCTTTGAGTAAAGATCACCATGAATGAACGATTCTCTCAAGTGCCTCGATTTTTAACCCGTTTAAGTGTACGAGGATTCATCAGTTTAGGCATTCTAACCATGCTTATCAGTGGTTGTGAATGGGGAAATTCCCTTACACCAGCAGGTTCCAATAGTCCCGTGGTTGCACCGCGCCTGTTTCGGTAAAACCCAAATATGTTCACCCTAAGGTTGCGGACAACGGCGTGCCCTTCCCAATGAAATCAGGCTATATCAAAAACTATCCAGTCCGCTTTTCCGATGGCTACTCCAGCATTACTGTCGATAATTCACAAAATGATTCAGATGTCTTTGTCAAACTATTTTCGCTGGATAGTAAACCAGAGCAACCTATTCGAGTCTTTTTCATTCGTGCTTCGAATTGTTCACGGCGAAGAATGTTTGAGCGGGTCACTACGATGTGCGCTACCGCGACTTAGACTCAGGCAACTTGGCACGCACTGAGAAACTTGACTTGAAAGAAATCCAGACCGTGACAGGTGTTGAATTTAGCCAACTCCGCTTAACTCTCTATAAAGTCGCAGGTGGCAATATGCAAACCTTTGAAACCGCAGAGAGTGAGTTTTGAGGGCAAGTCTCAACCAGATTCAAACTACTTATTTGCCTGTAATTAACCTAGTTGCTTAATGTGAGTCTTAATGATATCACCCATTGTTCGGAACTCTTTTGGATTAGTGACTGTGTTGCTTGGAATCACAGTCTGTTCAGCAGTTGCTCAAACTTCTGTCTTTCAACCGGCTGCATTGCAAAGCTCTGTGCTCGATCAGGTAGCTGCTTACAGCGCTGAAGAGACACTTGCCGATCCGTTAAGCCAGGTAACGGCTGTTTCTCAGTTAACAGATGTTCAGCCCAGTGATTGGGCATTTCAGGCGCTGCAATCGTTAGTTGAACGGTATGGGTGTATCGTAGGGTATCCCGATCAAACCTATCGAGGCAACCGCACCCTGACGCGATTTGAGTTTGCGGTGGGTTTGAATGCTTGCTTGGACAAAATTCAAGAATTGATTGCTGCCGCAACTGCTGACTTCGTAAAGAAGGAAGATTTGGAGGTGGTTAAAAAGCTGCAAGAAGAGTTCGCGGTAGAGTTGGCAACCCTACGCAGTCGCATCGAATCGTTAGATGTGCGTACTGCAATCCTTGAAAAGCAGCAATTTTCAACCACCACGAAGTTGGCTGGAGAAGTGATTTTTGCGCTGAGTGATGAGTTGAGCGATCGCGATAACAATACTGTTCTCCAAAATCGAGTTCGACTCAATCTCATCACTAGTTTCAGTGGCAAAGATTTTCTGGTGACTCGCCTGGATGCAGGAAACGGTGCCTTATTCAAAAGCGATGAATTACCAGGGGTTTTCAAGGGCAGTGACCCAGCCGGGATCGTGAACCTGTCTGAAGGTCTGCAAGTTCACAACGTCATCAGGTCAGGTGGCAACAGCGTTTATCTTGGGCACTTGGCGTATTACACCTCTGCACTCAGCGATCGCATGAATTTCTACATTCCCGCAGTTGGGGGACTGCATTATTACTATGCACCGACTTTAAACCCAGCCTTAGATTCAAAAGACAGTGGCACTACACCACTATCCGTATTTGGACAGCGGAACCCAATTTATGACATCGGTGGCGGGGCTGGACTCGGACTCAACATTAAGCTGGGTTCTCTGACCCTCAGTCTGGGTTACTTAGCCAGCAGCGCAAACACCCCAACAGCAGACAACAGCTTGTTTAATGGTAGCCATAGTGCTCTTTTCCAGGTTGCTTACGAAAGAGAGCGGGTCGGGATCGGTGCGACCTATGTTACAGCTTACAAAACAGGAGGAGAAGGGATTTTTAACGGCGGCTATGCGCTAACTGATAGTTCTGTAGGAACGACCTATGCCAATCTCATTAGTTTCTTTGCCCCTACGCCTGGACTGATCATAGGCGATCGCGCAAAAATTGATGCCTATGGTCTTTCAGGCTATTTCAAAATTACCCCAAAAATAATTTTGAACGCATTTGGAACCTATGCAAGCGCAGACTACAACGCACCCAATGTACCAACTGGAGAAATTTGGACCTATGGTCTGGGTCTGTCTTTTCAAGATTTAGGAAAAAAGGGAAACCTAGGGGGGATAGTTGTTGGGGCGCAGCCTTATTTGGGTAATCCAAAATCCCGTGCAGATTATGGTGCGTTGGCTATACCGATTCATCTAGAAGCATTTTACAAATATCAAATTAATGACTATATTTCGATTACACCGGGTTTCATTTGGATTCTTAATCCAGGGCAAATTTCAACCACTAACGATGCTTTTGTCGGGACAATACGGACAACATTTACATTCTGATCACTTTACCCGTAAAAATATTTCGGAATGGACTTTTGCGAGGGAAGAAAGATACTGGATAATAGGATTATGTGGTAGAGGTTTGATGATCTGAATAATCGATAATTGTTGATTGAAACGAGATAGTGACAAAATAATTATTCTGATGGAGATAGGGTAATGAAATAAACTGTTGGCTCACTAAAAGCGTATTTTATTGTTGCCTCTACTCTAGGTATAGCTGGGAGTATAGTGGCTTTAGGATCATCACAAGTCAATCCACTATTTCTGGTTACTGGCTTAATTGGACTTACATTTTCAGTTACCTATTTGTACATAGGCATTACATTACGGAGGCTGCTCGTAGAATCCCCCAAATTGATCGAAAATATTCTTCTTGCGAGCATGACTTATCAAGTAATCACGTTTTTGCTCAGTTTATTAAATGGGTTCCAAACTGGTTTAGTTATTCAACTCGCAGTTGCACTTTTGATACTTTGGTATCTTTTCGCCAATGTTAAACGCCTATCGAAAGAGGTAAAAGCTAAAGCGCAGTCAGATTGACATACTCATCCAACCAACCTGACGGTAGGGTTGGAGATTCTTTGAGTCGCCCCAAAGAGTTCCTGCTTCATAGCCAGTTGACTAGACTGAGTGACCTCAGCCCCCGTCGCCTCGACTCCACAGGCATTTTCGATTCCCCGTTACCCACGGGTACAAATGACTTGGGCGGCAGCCGTATCTCTCGGTTTGGTTGAGCCGCATTCAGGACAGTGATGAACTCTCACGCTCAAGTCTTTTTTGACCTCAGCACCGCAATCCGGACACTCTTGCGATGTGCCGTGTACATCTACTTTGCCGTAATATACATCCCGCTTGAAGCACACCCAGGGAAGGATCTGGTTCGTGAACTGCCCAAGTCCAGCATCAAGCGTGTGTTTACCCAGCATTCCTTTTGCCATGATGCGGAAGTCTAAATCTTCCACAAACACCATTCCGGCTTGGTCGCAGAGATGATGCGCTAATTTGAAATGCCAATCTTTGCGAGTGTCCGCAATCCGTTGACGTTCTGATCCGAATGCTAAACCTCTATCGGCTGTCGGGTTAACAAATTTAGACTGCTCTAACACTCTCTGATTCAGTTGAAGGGTTACTGGTTGAGCTTTTTAAGCACAATCGCTCGACTGTGAAGGGCTGGCTGAAACCTCGGATCGAGTTGGAGCGCTCTTTCCAGACATGCCAGCGCTTCATGATAGCGCCCCAGGTGATCTAGTACAATGCCCCGGCTGTGATGCACGCCTGGAAAATGATCATGTAATCGAACTGCTTCGTTCAAGGCTTCCAGGGCAGCTTGAAATTGCCCCAGATGATCCAGGGCAATACCTTTATGTCGATGGGCTTCTGACAGAGTGGGATCAAGGGCTAAGGCTTGATCGAATGCCGCAATGGCTTCTTCAAAATGATGCAATTGAGAAAAAACAATGCCTTTTCTAAAGTGGGCAATGGTGCAATTCGGCTTTAGCGCTAATAAGGCATCGTAGGACTGCAAAGCTTCTGGAGATCGCCCCAAGTTATAGAGGGCAGATTCCTTGTAGAAGTACGCGAGTTCATAGGTGGGGTCAAGCTGGATGGTTGTTTCAAAGGCAGCGAGGGCAGCGGCATGATCTCCTAAATGCCCTAGTGCTAGTCCTTTTTCGTGGTGGGCAAAGGCAAAGTCTGGGTGCTGTTGCACGATCGCCTCGTAGCATTGCAGGGCTTCCGCAAATCGCTCAGCATGGAGCAGATTATGTGCAACTTGATACTGTGCTTGTTGCAATTGCTGGATGGATTGTTGCTTGAGCTGCTGCGCCAGGGAGAACGTCGGGCACATTTGCAACACCTGATCACACACCTTGATCGCGTCTCGGAGTTGCCCCTGTGTTTGGAAAATCAGGGCTTTTAAGTAATAGGTTTCTACCAGGTCAGGGCAAAGCTGGATTGCCTTTTCACAATGTTCTAAGGCAGCCCCAAAACGGTATTGAGCGAACAAGATTGCTGCCTTCGCTTGATAGGCGTCTGCCCAATTGGGTTGCTGTTGAATCACCTCATCGCAGACCGTTAAGGCTTCTGGTAAAAACTTCAAATGGCGCAGTGCTGCCGCTTTCCCCAAATACGCCATGAGATAATCGGGCTGCCCCTCAATTGCTACTTCAAAGGCATTGAGGGCATCTTGGTAGCGGTGTTGTTCCAGACAGGCTAAACCTTGCTCCATCATGGTAGCTGTTGAATCGGTAGGGAGGGGAAATGCTTCTGTCATTCCGGGTGTTCCTAAAGATGATTGATAAGATGGCAAGGACAAGAGCGATCGCCTTAACAACCACACCCTGCGGCATTAGCGGCTTCTTCTTCAAGCTGAGCTTGGTAGATTTGCTTTAAAGCGTCTAGTCTACCCCCTGAAAGCGCGGTATACCCCAACAAGGCAATCCGTTGCAGGACATCAAAAGCATCGTGATTTTTCTTCAGGTCTGTCAAGACGCGGCTACCCCAATGGGTATGACCTTGAGGCACGATGCAGCAAAACGTTAACAGTCCAAGCGCGAGGTACAACCAGGGAGAAAAATTTAGGTCTGGTGGTTGAATGTTTAAGAGTGACATCCAAGTCATCCAGGCAAGCGGCCCCAACACCGAGAACACCAGGTAATAGCCAAAACTTTTGCCAATGAACGCCTTCCACCCGCTCAGGAGAATTTTTTGGCGCTCCAGGTTGCCGCGCAAACTACTCGTATCATAACGACCACCCTGTCTCAGATTTTTGAACTGTGGTGTGTACTGGCTCTGTTGCATCACTTGTTTTTCCAACGGGTGGGCGTTTGCAGACAACGGTTTGATCACGGTAAATGTCCGGCTTGCCACAATCGGAAGTAAATAACCCTCAGCAACCAAGCGAGCGATCGCCAACTCTGTCGCGCGTGAGGTTCCCCCTGCCAGATAAGCGGTTTCATAGAGATCCAATTGGGGTTTGCGGGGCTGCTGCTTGGGATACCGAATCAGATACCGGATAAGTAATCCTAAGGGAATGGCGGCGAGGTAAAAAAGTGGCACATGATCGGGATTTAAATTCACGCCTATCGTGGTGGTTTCTGATGCCTGCACTGCTGTCACCCAACTAAAGGGTAGACTGATCCCGAGCAGCATAATGTGCCAGTGGATCCAGTGCATGGGCGGGAGGCATTTGGGAATTAGCCAGTACTGACTGCGATTGATGCGTTGCAGAGTTAATTCAGATCCAAATCGAATGTCAGGTGGTGACCAGATGTCGGTGGGAGGTTCACCAAAATAACGTCGGTAACTGGAGATCGTGCGATCATAAAGCTGATGAAATTCGGCATGTTCCTGCTGACCGCCACGAGCAGGATGATGGTGCAGGGGTTTGCCTAAAACCTGGGGGCAAAATTCATGCCAGTAAGACTGAGTCAGCAAGATATGTGCGTGCCAGACCTGATCTACGGCGTCAGACGGCACTATCTGATGGGGGGCAACAACTGTCAAAAAGGCAAATTTTTTGTACTCGCCGATCGCGCGATCGGCGTAGACTCTCGTCCAACCGTGATTTTTCATGAGATGGCGAGTAAAGCCAAATTCGTGATCAGGATCATCTAATTCATACCTTTGGATCCGCTGATAGAGGAAAGTGGAAAAAACCTGGGGGAAAGCCGTAGAATCAGGAGATGCAGCCCTCTTCTACTCGTCCTACCAACATCTATCAACTGAAAATTTCCCTGCTTGGGATCAGTCCAATGATCTGGCGGCGACTATTGGTACATTCAGACAGTAGCATTGCTGATCTCCATCACTTCATTCAGATCGCAATGGGTTGGGAGGACATCCACCTACATCGCTTCACCATTCATGGTCAAGAATATGGCATTTATCGCTGTGGCGGCATTTGGTTTGACTCGGATGCCCATCAGCTCAAATTGCATCACTTTGGCCTTCGCCGTAATGAGAAGTTTCGCTATGACTATGATTTTGGTGATGACTGGCGGCACGAGATTCGGGTCGAAGCTATTTTGCCAGTAGAAAACAACAAAACATATCCCGTCTGTACTGCAGGCAAACGTGCTGCTCCCCTTGAAGATTGTGGGGGTGTTGAAGGTTATCTGGAACGACAGCAAGACGTTCCACTGCAAACTGTCGAGCTATTCTCACAGAAACTGGCTGACCAAACGGCGTGGAGCGAAGACGAGCAAGATGTGCTACGGGATCTTTTGCCTTGGCTTGACTTGGAATGCTTTGACCGTCATGCGGTGAACCGACGGCTACGCCTGTATGCTGAAGAAGACGAGGCATGGCTGTTTGCGCCCTAGAGAGGATCAGAAATGAACGTCAAAGTACAGATTGTGATTGAGGCAGAACCGGGTGAACCACCGATTACTCAAGAAGTGGCACAATTTCAGCGAGAGACATTGCAATCTGCCAGCTTGGGGCTAGCGCTGGTGGAAGCAAAGACTATCCTCCAAGGCGTTCAACAAGCCCTGGTCGAACAGCAGGTATCGGAGTATCTCACTCAGCAGGCGGTCTGCAACAATTGTGGTGGAGAACGAGTATGTAAAGAACGGCGTAGCATTGTCTACCGCACTTTGTTTGGCAAGCTGAACCTTCAAGGAGTCCGCTTGCTCCATTGTCCCTGTCAATCCCACCAAACAAAGAGTTTTAGTCCTTTATCTGACCTGCTGCCTCAGCGCAGTTCACCAGAATTGCTGTATCTCGAAACTAAATTTGCCTCGCTGATGTCCTATGGCTTGAGTGGGAAGCTGCTAGAGGAATTGCTACCCATCAGCACAAGGCTTAATGCTGGGTCAGTGCGACACAACTTATATCAAGTAGCACAACGGCTTGAAGCAGAATTGGGCGAAGAACAAGCTGTCTTTATCGAAGGATGTCCATCGGCCTGGGCAAAGCTGCCCCGTCCTGATTTACCGCTGACCGTTGGCATCGATGGTGGTTATGTTCACTCAACGGAGCAGACCTCGAAGCAGGATGGCTGGTTTGAAGTCATTGTGGGTAAAAGCGTGACAGCAACTGGGAATTCAAAAGTGTTTGGTTTGGTGCACAGTGCTGACCTCAAGCCGAAACGTCGCGTATTTGAAGTGATGAAGTCGCAGGGGATGCAGATGAATCAGCAGGTCACCTTTTTATCCGATGGTGGGGATACTGTCCGGGAACTACAACTCTATCTCAATCCCAATGCCGAGCATCTATTGGATTGGTTCCACATCACAATGCGAATTACAGTGATGAAGCAAATGGCAAAAGGACTAGAATCTGAAGCGCTAAAGGTGACAGCACTCAAAGCATTGGAGCATATGAAGTGGAATTTGTGGCATGGTAAAGTGTGGCGAGCGCTGCAATGGGTGGATGACCTGGAGATGGATTTACAGGCACAAGACTTGAATGAAAAACAGCGCAAGGTATTGAAACAGTTGCAGGAGTTTAGGGTGTACATCAGTCGCAACCGCAGCTTCATCCCGAATTACGGTGAGCGTTATCGTTACGGTGAGGCTATTTCTACCGCGTTTGTAGAGTCTACAGTTAATCAGGTGGTCAGTAAACGAATGGTCAAAAAGCAGCAGATGCGCTGGAGCAAGCAGGGAGCACATTTGCTGTTACAAGTCCGCTCCAAAGTCCTCAACGAGGAATTGCAGTCCACTTTTCAACAATGGTACCCAGGATTTCAAGTCGAGGCGGTGGAACCTGCTCTGGCAACCTGATTCCCCAGGTTTTTTCCGCTCTCCAAATTGCCCCGATGTAACCAGACGAAGACTCTGAAAACGCTCCCACTCGAATCGTTTTCTAACTCTGCAAATGATTGCGACTCAAGCTGCGATCGCACTCCTTCTAGCCAGTTCCCCACTCTGTAAGTACTTGCCTAACCGGTAGTCACCATAGCCTTGCAGTTGTCTAGCTTTACGAAGAAACCAATCCCAATGCTGTAAAGACAGTTAGGCATTTTAAGGTTTTCTGCATGATTAAATTCTTGATAATGCAGAAAACCCCTCTATCTGATGCTAATGCCATTCCAGTTTTGGCAAGAAGCATAAAATAATGCTACCTATCGTTCAGGATAGACTTGTCGGGAAATAAGAGAGAATAGAGAGCAGTAATGGATCGGGCAGATGCTAAACATTGAACGGGTGTTGAAACAAGACCGCTTGCTACGAGCCTTAACTGATTTGAACCGAAAGGCATTTGAAGCGCTACTGGTTGTGTTCAGTCCCTGTACAAGCAAACGTACTAAACTCAACCGCATCAGCGTGCCCTGGGTGGAGGACGGAAAGCTCGGTTACTGGGTAGCCAAGAGAAGCTATTTTTCATTTTGTTCTACTCCAACTGCTATCCCACTTTTAATGTGGCTGGCATTATCTTCGATATGCACCGCTATATCTAAATTTAACTATCACTTCTTTCTTTTCAGTACCAGACATAGATAAAACCAAACTACAACGGAGGGCAAAAACCAAGGTAAAATAATTGCTAGAGATACGTAAGTTTGTAATCCTCCTAGCCCATAAGCTAACGTTGCTCCTAATATTAAAGCAAGAGATCTTCGCTGTCGGGCAGTGCTTTGATTTCGGATGATTCTTTGAAGTCCTTTGCCTGCGATCGCGGCAACTCCAACAAAGAAAATGGTTGGAATCTGAAGCAAGTTGTGGTTTGTTAGTAAATGATGCACGGTGTACGCATGTAGAACTCCACCAGGAAGGATCTGAGATTGCAGTTTTTCTTGGTTGATACCAGCCTGTTTTTTCGCTGATTGCCAGTGGTGCATCGCCAGCGGCATTGGAAAGTTGTCATCAGCTTGGTCATACCCTCCTGAGGCTATAATCACTACCTGTTGCCGCAAATCCTTTGATTTTGCATCCTCTAAAGGGCGTTCTAAAAGATCCCAGGCGGGTTGGCTGTGAAAAACTCGTTGGGGCGGTAGAGAGAAATCAATCACAGATTTCAAGCCTAACGGTAAATTTACTTGTTTTTGAAGATCACCAATTTGCTTAGTATTCTCTGCTGCTTCAAGCTGAGCATTGATTCGATTTTGTAAGTCACTCATGAAGTCGCCTGAAAATTGCGACGAAGGATGAATCTTTTGCAATTGGTAGGCAAGTGCTAATTGGTAAGCAAAGGGGCACTCTTCCTGGCAGCCTATCTGAGACGGAAGCATAATATCCCAGCCAGTTATACCTACATCACCATGCAATACTAAATTGGACTTTGCAAGGGTGGAAGCAGTACGCATTTTTTGCCCTGCATCATTTTGCCAACTTGCCATTACAAACAAAGTTTGTTGCTGAATTGCTGATTGCATTGCTTTTGCTAGCACATAATCCTCATTTGTAGAAGCATCTAACAAATAGTCAATTCCAATGACTTTTACCTGTAGCTGTTGTAGCCGCTCAACTAACTCACCTAAGTAGGCTCGGCTCATTGGCTTAATCTTATAAGCATCGATTCCTCGTCGATCAATTGATGCCTGATCAATTTGTAACAACGTCACAGATGGTGAAGTGGTGGCTGGAAACTGCTTTGTCGTCTGTCGATAAATTGCTTGACTCCAATAGCGAACATCCATTAACAACTCTTGAACTGGCACCATCAGACTTAATACACTAATGGTGCTAATGGCGATCGCCTCCCAGCGACTTGGTCGCCATTGTTGCCAGATCCGTTTAAGAGAGGATGGCTCGAGCCGGAAAAGATTTAATTTTGGATCAGGATGACGGAATAAGGATGGAACTAGATGGGCAGATGGGTAGGATATATTTTCAGGTGCAAAATACTGGCAAGCTCTTAAAACTGCTGTGCATACGTCATTATAGCCGTTAAGACTATGACAAAACTGTTGCAGAAACTTGTGAGCAACTTCATCTTGAATCCGTTCACGCATCACCACGACTTGAGGTAGTCCCAAGCGAATTAAGGATTCTGCAATATGCAATCCACTACAGGAATTAAAAATAGCTAACTGGAGTCCCTGTTCTTTCGCTATCTGCAATTGTGGTTCAATTTCGCTAATTGAAAGTGTGACCTGAGGGGCTAGCTCTAACTTTCCTCCAGTAATCACTTCTTCATCACTATGACCTGAAAAAATGAATATATCCCAACCCTGTTCGTCGGCGATCGCTTTGGCAACTTGTTGTTTTAATTCTGCTATATGAGATCCTCGCTTGAGCGTAGAAAGTATTTCCTGACAACGAATAAACTTAATTTCTGCCCGTGGAGCGAGTGATAACAGAGCGGCCTGATCGAGCGAATGGTTTAAATCCGGTGCAGCAGCTAAAATTGCCAGAATCCGAATTTTGCCTTGTCGAAATCGGCTATAGGTCGCAGGTATAGAAGGGGTACAGGTACGAGCAATACGAACTGTTTCAGTGGGTGCATCTTTTGGAATGAGTTTCCAGCTTTCCCAGGGGAAACGGGCAAGTGTAGTCGGGCTACACTCAATCAAAACATCAACATGACTTGGAATCGCTGTTTTGCCGTGTTTTACCTGCTTAATCGCAGCATCTGCCTCCCACTGAATTGTTTCTCGGATTAGCAGTAAGTCTGCCTGTCCTAACCAGTGACTAAATTCATTTAACAGGGTTGTTTCTGCAATGCGCAATTCACGATCCCAGTCATAGCTACGAGGCGTACCACTGCCGCCCTTGCTACTTACCCGTGCTCTGCTTTGTAATTCATATCGTCTTCGATAAAGAAGCTGCCAGTTTTGATAGAGTTCAGTCAGCTGCTCAGGATATTTTATAGTTGCTGATATTTCCTGTCCGTTGGGGCCAGTCAAATCAAAGATACAGGATTGATCAACCTGTCGAACGCGAAGCCGAAACATAGGCAAGGCTGACATTAGATATGGTTAGAGTGACAAACAAATGCAGGCAGAGTAGTCGGTAAGTCGTTAGGAGGCAGGATAGTAACAGTGAAAGCTTCATTCTGTTGACCTTCCACCAGGAGATAGAGATATAAATCTGAAGTTTCTAACTTTACCTCTCCCAAAACTGTCGTATTACTAACTTGGAGTTTTGTGCCGAGTGGCATTACCTTACCAGGTTGAGCAACTAAAATCAGTAATAAAGCCCATTCTGAAGCTTGCTGAGCGGTAAACTCCAGGGTATTCGGAGTGTGCCATGTTACAGCACAGAGCTGAAAGATACTACTTTCAAAGTTTGTGTAAGCATAACGAGCAGAATTGGGTATTTCAATTCCTTGTTGCTGAACCAGATCTTGCAGTGCCGCCTCAACTTTTTCGGGCGATCGCCGCATTGCCACTGCCGGAGACAATACTTGTGGAGATGACCATGAAAGAGCCTCTGCTGTTTCATCTAACCGATCTTGTGACCAGTTCCACACATTCAGCACCTGATGTTTGAGGCGTAGCAATAGGTGACTGATTGATTGAGTAATGCTTGCTGATTGTTCAGGTTGGGTTTGTAGTTGATATAACAGATTCAACAGTGGCGGATTTGTTAACGCCTCAATTCCCTGTTCCCAGGTCAATACCTGCCATAATTGATTGCCCGATTTTAACTGCGGTAACACATCTGATAATGCGACTTCTGCCAGTGGCTCAGATGGCTCTTGATTCAAGGCTGTAGGCAGGGCCAGGGTAGAAGCTTCTAAGAAGCGTAAATACAGTAATAAGTGACTATAGTTTGGGTCAAACCAATCCAGCGGCAGTTTATAAGTCCAATCAGATTGAGCCTGTAAAGGAAGATTTTCGCGAAAGTGTTGGAGCTGGTCATAGCGCAGACAACCCCGCAAAATCATCTGTTCTTGTTCTTCCTGAATCTCAATTAAGACATAAAAATGAGCTATGAATTCTGGAAGCTCAATCACAGCCCTTGGCGTTCTCACTTGCTCATTCGCTACACTTTCTGTAACTAATAAACACAAGGTAAAATCGCCCACTCTTAGATGACAGACAGCATCTAAAACACTCGCGTATTGAGGCTGTAGTAGTGTACACAAAGTGGTGTCAGCCGACAAGTCTGGTACTTGTTCTTTCAGCCAATGCAAAAATCCACAAAGAGCTAAGCTGTTCAAGTAGGAACGCCATTGATGTGCCTCTGTTGCTGCCTGTTGACTTACCTGAACAGCATATTCAAAACACTCAGGTTCTAAATAAACAACGGCCTCTTGTAAGGCAATTAAATCTAATGCAGAAGCTGTCAAATCGGTCTGTGAAAGCATAATGACTCCTTCAATTTTTAAATCAGCCCCTTACAATTTTTTGATTCAGTCCAGATACAGGTAAGAGTAAATCCGCTTATGCTGCTGGAGACACTACCTGACTCTTTAAAATGTGACGTAAATGCTGAGCGTAGATACTATCCATTGTGCGATTTCGGCTGGCATTGATCTCTGCCAGGGCCGCCTGGAAAATTTGCTCATCGACAAAAGCCTCTAGTTGTTGCATAAGGTTCTCAAGGTAACGCGGCGAAGCAGGAAACTCGATAATGTTGAGTGCTTTAACCTTGTCAAGAATTCGGTGTATTAGCACCTCAAGCATACGCCGACGAATGCCAAGCAGTAAGTCTTTAGGGTTAAGAATACGACTAACTTGAGATTGATTTGACATTCCTAGTGCATGAAGGCAAGAGTAGTTAGACAGCTAGAATAGAACTGATGTCTAAAATCCAGCAGTTCTTGTACCATGCCGACCCCTTACGCCCTCGCTATCCAGTTAAGCGAACGCCAACAGCACCTA
>DVDV01000234.1 GCA_015296075.1 Leptolyngbyaceae cyanobacterium M33_DOE_097
ATTTGCCGAGATCAATCCCTAGAATTTTCATAGCTTTTGTCCTTGGGTTGGAGATACACACTACAGGTCAGTTCGGATTTAGTTTAATTGTCCTGGTTTTTCCAACCCACGGCTTACATGGATTCTTTACTTTCTTATGTAGCAACTCGCTTAGTAATTTTGTGATGAGCATTAGCAATCGACTCTGCTAACTTGTTTCTCTAGACATGAGTTAGGTTAGCATAGTAAGTGAATTTGCTACTCTTAGAGAAGAAATACTAAGCATATTCCTATGACTCCTGAAGAGAATAGTCCGAAGCGCCGCACTTTCACCGAGTTGTCCCAGCAGTTTCTTTTGGGCATTGTCTTTGGCGTGTTGCTTGCATTGATTCCCCTAGCCTATCTCTCGATTTCAACGCTGGAAATGAACCTACTGTATGTCGAACTGATGGCAGCAATGGTTTTAACCTGTGGAATATTGGCAGCTCTTTTAGGAAAAAAGTTTCTGCGACCTTTGATTGCCTTCCTCGAATCAATTCCCCCAATCGGGTAGTTTTTTTGCGCTCAAATCACCTCAAGGCCGTCCATCTTTTCCAGATCTTCGTGTTTTGTCCTTATTAGAGCGATCGCTCCAATACAGAAACTTGCCCAATTTTGCTCAAACGCTGCAAATTTTGCTTTTGAGCAGAGGATGTTAGAAAGAGCTTATTCAACGTTTAGTATAAAGCGCGATCGTTTCCTTCGCGGCTTGCAACACGCGATCGCGCAACTCCAAGGGTTCAATTACTTCCATTTGTCCACCAAACCCCAACACATAGGCACAAGCGGCTTTCTCGACATCAAACCGTAGCGTCATCGGAATCCAGCCATCAGCATCCGGTGGATGAATTTGTTCGATGCGAGCAAAATACCCCGCATATCGTAACCAGAGCATTGCCTCTGGAGCGACCCGCACCGTTACGCCATAGTAAGGCAGGTTTGCTTTGAACTCCACCATCGATCGCTGCCAATAGTCGGCTAAATTGAACCCAACGGGACGAATACAATGAGACTCCAGCAGCACGGCATTCTGCACTCGTGAAATGCGGTAAGAGCGCACATCTTCCTCAACTGCCGCGACCAGATACCAGACGCTCCCTTTAGCAACTAATCCCAACGGATTGACCAATCGTTCAATTCGCTGACCATTGCCACGTTCATAACTCAAAAAGACTTGCCGTTCCTGCCAAATTGCGGCTTGCAACACCGGGAATGCTGCCATTTCTTCATCCCAGTGCTGCCATCCAGTTGGGTCAACATGAATGCGTTGGCTCACCAATTCTGCTTGCTGACGATTGGCAGCGGGTAAGGCTGCCAGAAGCTTGAGTAATGCGGCTTCAAACGCCTGACCCCAACCTAAATCTGCCAATAGATGAGGCGACTGTGGCACAAATAACGCCTGAATCTCTGCCAGGTTGAGTCCGGTTAATGTCGTTTGATACTGCTCCAGCAAGCCCCAGCCACCACCCTTACCCCGTTCTGCCACCACCGGAACCCCGGCACTGCTGAGGGCATCCATGTCCCGGTGAATGGTACGCTCAGACACTTCCAGTCGCTCTGCCAGTTCGCGTGTGGTTAAGCGAGTATGAACCTGCAACAGCATCAGGATAGAGAGGAGGCGATCGGCACGCATAGCAATTTCTGGAAACCTCGCAACTTCTTATACCGTAACGCTGAAATATGACAAAGGGTGTCATGAAGTCAACCTTATGTTGTGAGCATGACCATTGGAGGAAAGCTAATGACGACCAATCACACGCTCGATCGCAACAAAGCCGTTTATCGGTGTTATATCCAACAAGTGTTCAACGAAGGGAGGGTGGATCTGTTGGATGAGCTTTTGGCTCCGTCTTATGTGTACCACGAAGCACCGCCTGGAACGTCGCCGGGGACTGAGGGGATTAAGCAAGTTGTTTCCATGTTTCGTGCTGCCTTTCCTGACTTGGAGATTACCATTGACGACCAAATTGCTGAAGGCGATCAAGTTTGCTCACGAGCTACAACGCGCGGAACGCATCAGGGGGAAATCTTTGGGATACCCGCAACAGGTAAAGCCGTGACAATGACGGGGATGACAATCGTGCGAATTGTTGACGGGCGGATCACCGATAGCTGGGTGAAGAATGACGTAATGAGGCTGATGAACCAACTCGGTGCTGGCTCTGCATCTCGATAGGCAAATGAACTAAGCCAATAACAGTGAATTTACTTTGTTAAAACAATTTTGAGAGGTCATTATGCAACTACTAAAAGATAAAGTGGCGATTGTTGCAGGAGGCACTCGTGGAGCAGGGCGAGGCATTGCGATCGAACTGGGTGCAGCCGGAGCGATCGTTTATGTGACAGGGCGAAGTACCCATACCCAACGCTCAGAGTACGATCGCCCTGAAACCATCGAGGAAACCGCAGAGTTAGTGGATCAAGCAGGTGGAAAGGGCATTGCAGTTCAAGTGGATCATTTAGACCCAGAACAAGTGCGATCGCTCATCTTGCGGGTTGAGCAAGAACAAGGACGGTTAGATGTTCTAGTAAATGACATTGGAGCAGAACATTTTGCCGAGTTTGATAAACCCATCTGGGAAGTTGACCTAGAGCGGGGTCTACGCCTGTTACGTTTGGCGATCGACACTCACCTCATTACCAGCCACTTTGCTTTGCCGTTGCTGATCCAGAAACCTGGAGGATTCGTCGTTGAACTCACCGATGGCACAGCAGATTACAACAATCAGCACTATCGCCAAGCCGTAATCTATGACCTTGCCAAGAATGCAATTATTCGGATGGCGTGGGCATTAGCGCAGGAGCTTAAACCGCATGACTGTACAGCAGTGTGCCTGACTCCGGGTTGGTTACGGTCCGAAATGATGTTAGATCATTTCGGAGTGAGTGAAGCCAACTGGCAGGATGCGGCAGTGAAGGAACCCCACTTCATCATCTCCGAAACACCGCACTATGTTGGACGGGCAGTTGCTCATCTGGCTGGCGATCCGGAGGTGGCTCGTTGGAATGGTCAGTCGCTTTCCAGTGGTCAACTTGCCAAGGTATATGGCTTCACGGATTTAGATGGTTCTCAACCGGATGCATGGCGTTATATTCAGGAGGTGACGGAAATGGGTAAACCTGCTGATACGACTGGATACCGATGAAATTAGCACCTGCCTGCCCTGATTCTTCTGGAGTGGGCAATCTGAGTTGTGATCGCCCACTGCTCATTACTCTGTTTGCTCCAGAGCAGCCCTGGCTCTACCCAGATATTCCATCACCGCTGCATCGACCATTCCTCGACTAACCACTTCAGGCTGCTCCTGTTGATACATTTGGTTTAGAGATTGTTCAATTCCAGGGTCACCTCCTGTAAACGCTTGAATCAGTTCGATCGAGCGTCGCGCTAGAGCTTTAACGGGTTCAGTGGTTGGATCAGTTCCCTTCGCCATCTCTGCCCGCACTTGCTCAAACAAATTCTGCCAATCGGCTTGCACTTGCCTGATCTGCTCCTCGCCTAACAATTCCTGACGTTGCTGGAGGGCCTCCAACTGTTCAGGGGTGTAATATTTTTCCAACATATTCATTGCCTCAATAGTTTGAATGATTGCTTCCACAGATACGGCTTGCATCGAACTCACCGCTTGAGCGATCGCTTCCAGGCGATTGAGCAATTTTTGAGAAAGTTCAATTTGCTCACGCAAACGGGCAGTGTGGAGTTGAATCACGCGATCGAAGGAAAAGTTGCGTTGCTCTAAACACTCGCGGATTTCTTCAAGAGAAAAGCCAATTTGCCGCAGCGATACGATTTGCTGCAAGCGAATGATGTCTTCCCTGCCATACAGTCGATACCCTGCTTCAGTGCGATGAGAGGGCGAAAGTAAGCCGATTTCGTCGTAGTAATGTAACGTCCGTACCGAAACCCCGGTTTGTTTCGCCAGATCACCAACCTTGAGTGCAACCGATTGCATCTTCCCCTCCTGACTCAATGCAGACAACCTTAATCTGTGGATGCATCTATGGTAAAAACCTCACGCTCCGTTAGGGTCAAGGGGTGAAGCAAAAAAGTTTTTGAACTGCTCATGTATAGCGCTACGCATAGAAGTTGGTACAAGAGGATGTGGGAGCTGCTCTCCCAGCCAGGGGTTTCACCCCTGCACTCCGTCCTAACATTTTCCAGTATTGCTAGAAGTTTTGTGCTGCAATTTCACCAAACGATTCCCTGGCGATCGCAAAACTCGAAAAATCTTTAGGTCGCCACTCGCTTTGTGGAACTTCTTCGATGTCGCAGAAACAATCCCAGAGAATCGCTTCTCAACTGTTAGGGGAGTGCGTTCAAATAATATCCCAGTGGTGCGGTAGGGGCGAATGGCCATTCGCCCTTACAGATTTTCGGATTGGTACAGTATTTGTTTGCAAGTCCCTTACTGCAAATTAATTTACCGCCAAGACTTTCTGTAGGTTCGGGTGGGCAGCTTCCAGGAGGTAAGCCTTCTAGCTCATAGCTCTCTCCAACGCGAATACAGGGTTCACAGTCTAGCAGAATGCCCTGCATTTCTGCCAGAAAACCGTAGAAGGTTTGTTCTGTAATGACGCCGCCACGGGAGTGTAGTAACGCTAGAAACTCAGTGGTGCGATCGCCTGGATACGCAATATCAGTATCCTCCTGCTCACGGGTGATGTGGTCTAATTTGTTAACGACCCAGTTAATTTGTTAATTGACAATAGGGGTGGTATCTCAATGAACGATGCTACTCTAGCGGCAACTGGCATGCTGCCGTGGCTTGCCACTGGCCATGAGATGAAGGCTCTACCGCCTGTGCGACCAGCGAGATGGAACCATCCACATTCTGTTGCCAACCTTGCGCCTCTACAATTTGAGATTTAGCAGTTTTTTGAGGTTGCTGAGATGGTGCCAGTCTACTCGTGCCGCTTGTGACTGGTGCTAACAGCTCAACCTGTGGTGTGAGTCCACTCCAGCTATCTTCAGGGCTAGCGGGTAAACCGCCTCGACCGACAACAACAAAACTGTTACCTTTCTGACGACGAACCGAACAACTTCGGTCTACTTGCCGCGAGGGATCCGTCAAATTGAGCGGTAAGGCAGTCAATCCCCGACTCGGATCAATATTCAATGTATTTAAGACGATCGTACCGGCAAACCCAAACTGAGAACTCGCCGTAATATCGCTATTCGGCGTGTCAACGGGCCGGAACTCCAGGCCAAAAATGCTGAAGGCATTCACCGTGATATTGCCTCCATTGCCTGTAAAAGCATTGGCCCGAATATCGCTGTTTTCAGGCAAAAAACCAATCACAAAGGGGGTTGTGATAGTGATGTTGCCACCGTTACCACCTGCCTCTGCAGTGCCTGCTGTTGCTGAAATCAAACTGTTGTTGCGGAGCAACACGGCGGCATCACTCGTGATTTGTATGTTGCCACCGTCAGTCGTTTTTGTTTCTGCTACCAGGCTGGATTGGTTGCGTAGAGTAACGCGGCCTGCCTGAAGACTTAAATTGCCACTTTGCCCCGTGCCCGTGCTACCCACATTAATCGTCGCGCGGTCTTGCAGGGTTAATTCCTGGGGATTCGCGATCGCAATACTTCCCCCATTTCCACTTGAACCCTCGTCTGTTCCAGCAAATAAGCCCGTACCTTCTCCGTTGAGTAGCAAGCGATCGGCAATTTGCAAGATTAGGTTGCCCGCTTGTCCGGTACCTGCTGTGTTAGATAACACACGTCCGCCTTGGTTGAGTTCAGCAGTGTTGGCGACAAGGGTAATATCGCCTGCCTTGCCGCCAATTGCTCCACTGCTAACACTGACTTCAGCTCCTTGTTGAAGGGTGAAGCGGCCTGGGGTAGTCAGGCGAATGCTCCCAGCGGCCCCGGTCTGGGTAATGGAGAGTGGGTTATCACTGATGCCTGTCGTAGCCAATAAAGTGGAACCGGAACCAACCAGTTCAATGCCTTGGGAGGCGAAGACCTCAATGTTTCCACCTTGTCCAGTACCTTCAGTCGCGGTGGTAATTTCTGCCCCATTTTGCAAGGTGAATTGCCCAGTGGTCACACTAACACTGCCTGCATTCCCTACTCCATCTGTTTCAGAGGATAGTTCCGCATCTGTCAGAGTGAAGAAATCAGATGCAATCACATTGATATTGCCTCCGGTACCTACACCCGTAGTGGAGGTCGAGATTTCTACCCCATCTTGAATTAGAAGTTGGGGCGCATCGATTGTTACACTTCCACCCGTGCCACTGCCTCTGGTCTCAGCCGTAACTGCCCCTGCCCCACTCAGAGTCACCGCTTGCGGCGCATTGATTGTCACACTTCCACCTGCTCCAGTGCCATTGGTCGAGGCAGAAATTCGTGCTTCATCTTGGAACTGAAAAGCAAGAGAATCGCCATTAAGGGGCTTAAAAGCGATATTACCAGCCGTACCGCTTCCTTGGGTCGCTGCCGTAACGATTCCCTGAACAAACACAGAATTAGCATTCACCGCTAAATCTCCGCCATTTCCGCTACCCTGAGTCGAGACGCTGATACCGGCTCCATCAAGAACCAGAAGTTCGCGAGTATTCACTGTTAGCGTTCCACCATTACCAGCATTCGACAAGGTACTATTGGCACTAGCGAATACGCCACTGACGGTTTGACCATTACTTGATGTGCCAGCAACTTCTACTGTATCAGCTGTAACCAGGACAGAACCGCCCGGCCCAGCACCAAAACTAGAACTGTCAATTTGAGCACCGTCACGAACAGTCAAGAGATCGGTTGCGATGAGTAAATTACCTGCTTGTCCGCTCGCATTATCTTCTGTCCGAGTTGTAATTTTGCTACTGTCACCATTCACTTGAACGAAATCAGTTGCTTGAATGGTGAGATTTCCACCAGTTCCACTGCTAGTTGTAGTCGCTAATATTTGTCCGCTATCCTGCACGACAACCTGATTTGCCACAATCGATAGTGTTCCACCTTCTCCAGAACCATCTGTGCCAACTGAAAGCAAAGCCCCATCACTGACTTCTAATTGATCAGTAAAAACTTCCACAGCTCCAGCTCGACCGGATGAACCAGACTCTGCTGAAGTAAAGATTCCACTTCGTCCAGCCGTTCCTCCTCCGTTGACCTGAACATCTGATGCGGTAATGGTAATTTTTCCACCATTGCCACTGCCAAAAGTACCTGCTCCGATTTGTCCTCCATTACGAATCGTCAGTTGATTCGTATTAATTTGAGTGGCTCCTGCATTGCCGCCTGCTATTGCATTTGTGCCCAAGCCGCTTGCTATCGTCCCGGTTGAATTCGTTCCGTCAATTTCGATCTGATTGGCAACTTGAATCGTTAAGTTACCACCTTGTCCTGATTGGCTTGTATTGACACCAATCTGCCCTCCAGCTTGGAGATTAAGTTGGGGTGTAGTCATGGTTACACTACCCCCTGTGCCGCTTCCCTGGGTGCTGGCAAAAATACCACTGACTTGTTGTGTACTGCTTCCCTCTCCAACAATTTGTACACCTTCTTGGGCATTGATAGTAATATCTCCGCCTATAGCGCTGCCAGTAGTACTAGTAACTATACGCGCCCCATTCGTCAGGAACAGCGATCGCGTATCCAAAATAATATCACCACCTATTCCAGTCCCCGCTCCGTTACTGGTTCCACTAACATTACCTGCTAAAAAAACAGAGCCATTATTAAAAGTATTGAGAGTGATGCCACCATTGAAAGTTCCATTAGCACGAATACTAGCCCCCGGAGCCACATTAATGTCACCCTGCGCCAGGAGTTTGATATTACCTCCACTTCCAACTGTCGAATCTGTAGACAATAAACTGTTTACACTAATGCCAGCACGCGAATCGATATCAATGGAACCTGCATCTCCGTTAATACTGCCAACACCAATACCAAGCGGGAAACCACCAAATAATGCACCATTAATTGTGATAGTGCCACCTGGAAGTTGGCGATCAGCGAGGTACTGATTGGTAATCAAAACTTGACCTCTTTCTGCATCAATTCCTCCGATGGTAATATCTGCACTGGTTCGAACTGGATTATTTCCAGGTGCTAGTGGGAAGAAAAAATCAATTGGAAAGTTTACTCCCACAGTTCCCAGGGGAGTTCCAATTGTGGCAGGGTCCATACCAGCTCGAATATCAACAGTTGGTCGAGCACTTCCATCGATTGTTAATGGTGTACCATCAGAAAGCACAACATTCGCAAGCTGCGGTGTATTCGTGGGGTTGATGGTGTCGCCAAGGGTATCAGGCCCGGTAATGATGATACGGCCAATATTGACAGAACCACCTGACAAAATATGTAAAGAAGTCCCAAAATACCCAAAAAAACTGACATCTCCCTGAGAGCGAATAATGGGATCGTTGGGACTAAAAAGATTGCCTAACTCACCATCCAATTGCTCAATTCGAAAATTGCCACCTGCAAAATAGTGGGCATCCCCACCAACTGAATTAGCAGAACGCAACACTAAATTTCCACCTGAAAACAAACCACTGGCTGGGTGATTGAGCGCAAAAATATCGACCGTTTGATTTCCCTGCAGTGTTAAGTCGCGCCCCGATCGCGCCAAAAAGGGAGCCAGAGAGGTATCCCGAATTTGGACTGTGTCTTGCGCCTTCAGAAGTAAATCTCTGCCAGCGACCAACTGACCCTGCAAATCCAGGTGATCGCTTTCCAAAATCATGTCTTGCCGAGCGACAAGGGTGCCGCGATTGACAATTTGAGAACCAGGGGCGATCGTACCCGTTTGCAAGCCTGGGGTCAAATTGATAGTGAGTAATGGCGCTGCCTGTGGATTCGTTGCACTAAACTCACTGCCATCTGAGAATTTGAAGCTGTTTGCTGTGCTAGCAAAAAAAGAACCGCCCAGTTCTAAGCGGGCATTCGGCCCAAATACAATGCCATTTGGGTTGAGTAAAAAGAAATTGGCTGCTCCATTAGCTTTGAGCAGTCCGTCAAGTGTTGAGATTGAATTTCCTGTCACCCGCGTCAAAATATTCTCGATCGCCACTGGGTTATTAAAAAATGCACTTCCACCAGTTGGAATCGAAAATTCTTGAAAACTATGAAACAGGTTCCCCCCGCGTAACGTTCCACCCTCAATGACACAGTTCGTACAACCGACCGCATCCACCCTTGAAGGCGTTGACAGCGTTTGATCTGGTACAATTTGCCCCTGAGTGACATTTGCAAATGAGAGAATTGTACACGTGGTCACGGCTTGAGGGACAAGCCAACGCAAGTAACGATGTTTCATACAGGTCAACGAATGAACAGAAAAAGGTGCTTCAAACTTATCCGCAAAACTACGGGGATGAAAGGTTTAAAGCGATAAATACTCAAGATTTTTACAAAACGTTAGATTTTCACTTGAAGTGGAAAAATTAGTAACCTTCAGCACATTTGCCATTCAAGCGATCGCCCTGTGAAACGGAGTAGGGACGTCCTGACCAAAGCTCCATTTTCCCATCCACTGAGATCTCATTTATCGACTCCGTTGTTCAAACAATTGCGATGAGCCTCAATGTCATAGGGTGAACGAATCCTCAATGCTCCTGGAGCAATATCTTTCGCCTCCTGTAACTGGATAGTTTCGCCTGGTGCATAATACTGCTGTAACCCTACCTGCCGCAAGGTTTCAACCGCAGGCAGCGATCGCCATGAGCCGGGGTCGAATCGGCATAAAGACAGTCCAGGAGGTAAAAGCCATCGGTTCCAATTTGAGCGACTCGCGCATTGCGATGCTCGGGTGATTTAGGCAAGCGAGAATCTTCCAATCAACGGCTATAGCGATCGTATCACTCGACTGGAATCTGCGCCTGTAACCTTGGAAACGCGGCTCGTGCTACCCGCACTGTTTCTTCAAGAATTGGAGCAATGGCTTGAGGATGGATGTCATGGGAAAGATCCTCTGATGGTCGATCATGCTCCCATCTGGGGCAATTTGCTTCAACCTGATGAACAAGTACACACTCTTCTACAAAATTGGCTGAACTGATTTTTCTTCCAGCGATTCGCGAACGGTATCACGAGCCGATACCATTTGGTCATCTACGCTACTTTTCCATAGGTTAAGGAAGCTTACAAAAAAGTAAGTACTTCCGAAAAAGTTGGTAGGAGTATACCCTGGTCATGGTTACAGGTTATTGGCAGTGACTCTTGGTTCCTTAAAGCGACAAATCGCTAATGATTCATGACAACTCCTATGAGGACAAAACGCAATGCAGGTTCAATGTGCGATCGCGCTGCTGACGGGCGCAAACGGTGGTGTTGGGCAATACTATATTCAAGGTTTACAAGCGACTGGAGCCACTCGCATTTATGCAGGGGCGTGCAATCCAGGTAGCTTGAAGGAGATTGCAGCAACAGATCCTAATCGCACTTTCCTCCTTCAGTTATGATCTTCAAACCAAATGCTCCGCTTGTCAAAGCAACGCTGCTTTTGAGTAGTAGTCTCACAGTCATGGCAGGAGCGACGATCGCCCCTTCTCTGCCTGCCATGCGCGATTACTTTGCAGCAATACCCAACGCCGACTACTGGGTACGTCTCGTGCTGACACTTCCAGCTCTGTTCATTGCGATCACTGCACCCTTTGTAGGTACGGTGATCGATCGCTTCGGGCGGAAACCTCTGCTGACATTTGCCGTGTTGTTGTACGGGGTTGCAGGTACTTCGGGGGCTGTATTAAACGATATTGGCATGATCCTATTCGGGCGCATGTTACTGGGCTTGAGTGTGGCAGGTATTATGACCACTGCAACCGCCCTGATCGCTGATTACTATACTGGAGCAGCCCGCGCTCAGTTTCTCGGTTTTCAAGCGGGATTCATGGGATTAGGGGGCGTGTTATTCCTATCCTTGGGTGGCTTCCTGGCTGATATAAACTGGCGAATGCCATTTCTAATCTATCTCCTGGCATTACTCGTCCTGCCACTTGTGATGCTGGTTTTACCTGAACCCAACCGCATTGAATCCACTCAAAACTTGGGAGCCGATGCAACTGAGGTTTTTCCCTGGCTCATTGCAGGCTTGACCTATCTAGCCGCTCTTCTGTCCCAGATTGTGTTTTATCTCATTCCGGTACAGTTGCCCTTTTATCTGAAGCAGTTGGTGAATGCAACCGCATCGCAGAGCGGCTTGGCGATTGCACTTGCAACCTTATTGAGCGCAGCCAGTGCGATCGCGTATAAGCAAATTAAGGCGCGATTATCATTCATAGGCATTTATGCGATTGCATTTCTTTCAATGGCAGTTGGCTATTTCTTCATCAGCATTTCGCAGACTTACATCATGGTTTTAGTAGGATTAGCCATTGCTGGAGGAGGACTAGGTTTGCTGATGCCCAATATGAATGTTTGCTTAACCTCAGTAACTCCAGTCAGTCTCAGAGGGCGAGTGTTGGGTGGATTAACGACCGCGTTTTTTCTCGGCCAGTTTGTTTCGCCCATTCTCAGCCAACCTTTGAGTAGTGTCGCTGGTTTAGATCTGACCTATCGATTGGCAAGTGGCGTGACGGCTGCGATGGGGGCGATCGCGTTGGGTTTGGGTTGGCGTTGGCGTTAAAGCGATCGCTTCTACTCAACTTCAATCAGGGATTGGCAATAACCCTGTGTGATGCCCTTGTAAGCCGTAACGCTTTTCCATCACGCCTCGGATAGGACACTCTTGAGCGACGGTCAAAATTCTGGCTTGCGCTAGTTTATGAAAACACAGTTGACGTGCCGAAAGATAGCGATCGCTAATAAAGGCTTGAAGAATCTGCAAACAGACAGGGTGTAGAATCAGGGCTACTTTATTGCCACTTAAAATAACAGAGGGGTAAATATTATCAATGACTATATTGTTGATATTGAGTGTAGTGTCAAGCCATTGAACGCATGCATGACATCGTCATTGGATTATTTGTGAACCGCTACGAATTTAGGCTCGCTATATAAGTTCTTCCACAGGTCTAGCACACTATCAAATTAAACCAATTTTTGAGTGTTTCCTGGGCTGGGAGCTTCCTGCCAAGTCATCAAAATCCACAAGTCTCAGGTGCCACTGTAGAAGCAGACCAAAACGTGAGATCACTGGTAGTAATGCTGTTAGTCGCTAGAGTACCTGCTTCGAGCGAAATAGAACCCCCAAAACTGTCATCCAGTAAGAGAGAGCCGATCGTGTTACTTAGTGGTTGTAGACAGGCAGTTGCACCCGGTGTAGTGGTGAATAATTCCACATCACCAAAGGTATTGCCAGAGATAGTGTTTGATCGCACAGCTGCCGCACTATTGGCACTATCAACTGTATTAATGGAAATACCAGAAAAGCCATTGTCTGTAATGGTATTAGAGTCAGTTAATATCCTCAGTTGAGATGTTCCGTTGGCAGTAGTAAAGATGCCATAGCGAGCATTATTTGTGAGGGCATTAACAAGCAACTGGGCAGCAGCTTGTGCCTGATCAGACGTCTGTAGGAAGAAGCCATCATCCTGATTAGAGGAAATCGTATTATTTGTCAGGCTCAATGTGCCAATAGCGAGATCGCTAACGACAACCTGAACTCCTTTGAGTTGATTGTTCGCGATCGTATTAGCATCCAGATTAATTGTGCCGTTTGCATCGTTAGATAGTAGAGAAGCAACACCATTTGCTTGATTTCCTGTGATGACATTTCGACTCAAATTTGCAATACCTTGAGTGGCTGCTTCCCAATCGATCGCCACTCCGTTCAACTGATTCCCTGTGATCGTATTATCTGTAACATTGAACGCGCCGTTTGCGTTATTAAAGAGTTTGACATCGATGCCATCTGCAATACCACCAATGCCTGCATTGTTTGTAATGGCGTTATTTGTAATCGTGAAGTTTCCGGTTGCACCATTGCGAAGTTCAACATTCACACCGTCCCCATCAGGGACTACTGCGCCATTGTTGCTAATTTGGTTGCGTGTAAGCAATAGATCAACCTGTCCTGCGTTATTCGCAAGTGAAAATCCTTCTCCACCTGCTTGACGAATCGTATTGTCTTGTACAATCACTTGTCCCTGAACATTATTAAGCAAAATTCCTTCGACGGCAGTATTTAGGATTGCATTATCTCGCACGATCGCAGTGCTGATATTGTTTCCCAAGATTCCCGGCCCCGTCGCTGTGCCAATGGTGAAACCAGACAGAGTCGTAGTATTGCCTAATATCGCTGTTCCTTGCACGACAGGTAACACTCCGGCTCCAGATCCGGGCAGTTGCAAGTTACCAAATTCAACTGTTTCAATCACTTCGGGTAGATTCCCCGCCCCTTGGGGCGTAGAATGCGAGGATGAGCGAGTACATTCACAAGAGCCATAACGTTACGGTTTTGTTGTATCACTTGGTTTTTCCCGCAAAGTATCGACGGGCTGTATTTGACGAACAGGTTGATGCAGTCTTACGCGAAGTGTGTCTGGAAATCGAGAAACGCTATGAGGTGGAATTTATTGAGATTGGGGTGGACAAAGACCATGTTCACTTCTTGGTGCAGTCCGTGCCGACCTACAGCGTGACCAAACTGGTGACAATGCTCAAAAGCCTAACGGCAAGAGAAGTGTTTAAGCGATGTCCAGGGGTAAAAAAGCAGTTGTGGGGCGGCGAGTTCTGGAGTGATGGTTACTTTGCGAGTACGGTCGGTAAGCATGGGGATGAAAGGATGATTGCGAAATACGTGAAGCAGCAGGGCAATGAATATCTCCAACTCCACCGGGATGAACAATTGGCTCTTTTTTGATTCTGATACCCCGCTGCTTGCGGCGGGGTAGTTCATTGCGCTGAACGGGTCCTGTAGACAACACCTGCACGCGATCGGGAATGGTAAATGTTGGAATACCAGGGTTTGTTCCTGGTTGCACATAGACAATATCATCTGGTTGCGCTACTGCTAATGCTTCTGCAACCGTACCTGTCGGATTTTCAAACGTTCCATCTCCTATGCCAGTCCCAAGATTTGCATGACGGAAGCGCCAGGGTTGCCCAGTAGCAGGATTGGTGACAAACTGTGTTGCTTGAGTAATGACAGTTCTAGATTCTCGTTGCTCTTGAATTGCGATCGTCGAGTTACGATTGACTGAGTCACCCAGTCGTGCCAGGAATGGTTCTTTCAATGTACTCCGTCGAGGACGAGTTGTAGGCATTGTAAACCCGACTGTTAGTGCTACGTTTGTGCCAAACATACCATCATGCGAAACCACAAGACCAGCCTGGACATTATCAGTAATGCGAGCTTCTAGCCGTCCCCGCACTCCCACAGCACTGTCACTTTCGGGTGCTTTTAGGTAATAAATGCCGCCATAGCCTCGAAGTTCACCAGAACTACCTAATTTTGCCAATTTGCCGCCCGCCTCAACATCAAAGCCACCTACTGCTGCTTCAAATTGTTGATTAATTTGTTCCTGGATGGTGCGAGTAGTTGCCAAGAAATTTTGTTGAAAAAACGGCTCTGTTGAAGCAATAGCGGAACGGTTGACGGACTCAGATGCCAGTTGGCGGTTGTTCCCCAAAGGTAGATAGACATTAGCTCTGACATCCCAAGTTTTGCCTAATGCCTCAACGCCGAATCCCAGTTGGTTAAAACCATTGTTACCCGTGTTGCGATAATCAAAAGCGAGGTAGCCTCCAAAGATGCGATCGCTCTTTGGGTCGTAAATCCGATGTCCTAATACCAAATTGGTACTGGGATTTGCATTATTCGTTGATAAGCGTACCCGCCCTTCCGCGAAAGTGATGTTGCGTCCAGGAGTTTGGGCTAGAGGAATAAACCCATTAATGCCGCCTAGTGAATTGGGGTTTCCAATGGTATCCCCTGCGGTAAATTCCACTCCAGCACGAGGCAAAATAGTTGGCGGAGTAGAATTAACCGCATTGCTCAAGGGCACTTGATCAATTTCCTTAAAAGCACCCGACGAGCCAGATGAAGCCAAAGTCGGTGCAGAAAGGGGTATCAAATCGTTGGCACGGGTTGAGGCAATCACACCCTTGACTTGGATTGAAATTGGAGCCGTAGAGTTTGATAAAGACTTGGGCGAAATTGCAATAGTTTCGGGTTTGGATACTATTGCGATCGCTTCATGTTGTTTGATTGGATTAACAGGTTGACTATCAGGAATAGATTGGATCGTTTGAGAAGAAGGAACTGTAACTGATGCAAGGACTCCTGAATGAGTTGAGCCAGTTTCAACCAGATTAGAATGTGATGTCACCACGTCAGACGCGGAACTTGGCAGAGGAAATTCAAACTCATTCAATCGTTCTGGCTCAGCTATATGAGCAGGTTTACTAAAGGGTTTGTGATCAGTGGAAGCAAGTTCATCACGACTTGATGCCAATGTGGTGGAAATTGAATTATCAGGCAGAATAGATGGGAGGCCAGTTGATTGACTTGCTTTGGATGCAACAAGCTCTATTAGTAGAATACCCGTCGCACAAACTGTAGTATGTGTAAATTGTTTTGCAGGCATAAATACGCTAAGGTGAATAAGCCAGTACATATTCATACATTCAATTTTAATTATTATCAGGATATTCATCAGATTATTTACCTGATTTATAAATTTTTCTTAGTTCGGTAACTAAAAATAGAGGAAATACTCATTCTTTTTATGTTTAAGAACAAAATAAATCGAATGTTTTACTTAAAATAGAGTTTACGCTTGTGTGCAAATTTAAAGGGCGTCGCCTTTACCGCATTCGTAGGGTAAAGGCGAATTGAAAAATCTACATTTACCTCCATCTAAACAGAGGAATGTGGATGTTTTATGAATGTCATTCGATAATGCCCATTTGCAGGCTAAATTGTGAAAAAGGTTGTTGCAGTTTGGCCTGAAAGGGCAGCAGAACTGATTCCATCTAGTCTGGCAACCACTTGATTGATTGAGCTATCAATCAACCAGGTTTGACTGCTACGCTGCTGCATTAATAAGTTACTCAAATTCAAGCCGCCACCCATGGCAATGCGATCCGTGCCAACTTCAAAATCGCGAATGGCTTTGATGCCCTGACCCCGTGCAATCACAAACGTATCGGCTCCGGTGCCACCTGTTAATACATCATTACCTACATCGCCGTAGAGCCAATCATTTCCAGCACCTCCATAGAGTTGATCGTCACCCAGTCCGCCAAAGAGAATATCGCCACCGTCGTCGCCCCAGAGCTGATCATTACCTGCTTCTCCATAGAGGATATCATTTCCTTGATGGCCCCAAAGGCGATCGTTGCCATCACCACCGTAGAGGCTATCATTGCCAGAACCGCCTGTAATTAAGTCCTGCCCACCGAATCCATAAATCATATTGGATGGGGCAGTACCAACCAATGTTTCGGATAAATCTGTTCCGTTGAGCATCGTGGGCAAAATTTGTTGAACAGTTAATGAAAAATCATCTGTTACAATTCCTCCATTATTGTCCAAGGCTGTGAGGTTAATAGTAGACGATCCAATATCTGCATCCGTAGGGATGCCACTAAAGGTGAGTGTTGTCGGATCAAAACTTAACCAACTGGGAAGCGGTGTGCCTCCAGCAGAAGATGCTATCAGGCTCAGGGGATTGCCATCAGCATCGATAAAGGTGTTTGCTGGAACCGTGAAACTGAAAGGACTAGAGGCGGAAATTGTCAGGTCAGAGAGGGGCGTTGCAACACTGGGTGGAGTGTTAACGGTTAAAGCAAAGTTGTCTGATATAGTTCCACCCAGGCTATCGGCTGCTATTAGGTTTATGTTGAGGACTCCTGCATTTCCAGTAGTCGGAGTGCCACTCAAGGTGTTGGTTGCGGGATTGAAACTTAACCATCCAGGCAGTGGATTGCCATCGGATAAAGTAGCAGTCAAGCTTAACGGTTGACCATCAGGATCGATAAAGGTGTCCAGTGGGAGGGGCAGACTCAATGGATTTCCTAGTTGAATAATCTGATCTGCGATCGGAGTGCCCAACGTAGGTGTTGTGTTGACGGTTAAATTGAAGGTATCTGAAACAATACCACCTTGTCCATCATGGGCGGTCAAGCGAATGTCCAAGATGCCTAAATCGCTGGAGGTTGGAGTGCCGCTGAAAGTGTTGGTCGTTAAGTCAAAGCTTAACCAACTAGGGAGTGGACTGCCATCTGATAGAGTGGCAGTCAGACTGAGCGGATCGCTATTGGGATCGGCAAAGGTATTAGTTGGAACTACGAAGGTGTAAGCACTGGATGGAGCAATCACCTGATCTGAAATTGGAGTGGCAACTGTCGGTGCCACATTTCCAGTTGGAGCGTCATCATCGGTAAGCGTAACTGTTGCGCTGGTATTGATCGCTCCTAATTTGTAGATTCGCCCTGAAAGTAGAGTAATAACTACGGTTTCATTTCCTTCAGCGATCGCATCATCGATGGGAGTGACGGCGATCGTCGTGGATGACGCCCCCGCAGGAATCGTGACCCGATTGCGAATTGAGGTGTAATCACTACCATTGGTAGCTGTTCCTTCAACTGTGAATTCAACGGTCAATGGATTATCAGTATTGCCTGTGCGGGTTACTGTGAACCGTCCTGGGGTCAAGTCAGTTTCGGTTGCTTCAGCATCGGTGGCAGTAATTGAAACAATTGGTAAATTATCATTGTTCCGAATAGTGGCTCCTGCGGATCCGGTGGTAATTGTGGCTCCTCCAGTCGCACCAGAAAGGGAAACGACAAAGCCTTCATCGGACTCGTTAAGCAAATCTCCATTGACTTCAATAACGAGTTCTTTGCTGGTTTCATTAGGTAAGAATGTGATGGTTCCAGTCGGCAATACCCCACCAACAAAGTCATCACCATCAGCAGGATTAGCACCACTTCCAAAAACGGTATAGTTGACAGATGTTGTACCAGAAGTATCTCCACTACGAAAAACAGTGAACCGATAGGGAGTGGGAGCGTAATCCCCTTCTAGCTGCCAACCGTTAAGGATCGCAATTTCAAGGGTGGCAGAGTCATCGTTTTGAACCACCCCTCTGGCAGCCGCAGTCGCGATCGCAGATCCGGCAGAGGGATTTGTCAATGTGACTGTAAAGCCCTGGTCTGGCTCCGGTGTGGTATCTCCCTGCACATTAATCGTGAGAGTTTTACTGGTTTCGTTGGCAGCAAAATTGATCGTGCCGCTGGGTAATGCCCCACCAACAAAATCTGCGCCATTTGCAAAACTAGAACCACTGCCAGTCACAGCATAATCTACACTCACGGAATTGGTTGTGTTACCCGTCCGATTGATCGTAAACGTAAACGGAGTAGTGCCTGCATTCCCTTCAGGATTCACACTATCAGTTGCGGCAACAAAAAATAGGGCAGGCGTTAAGGTGGGAGTACCTGTATATTCATAAGCACCTAAATCCGTTTGGATGCCATTGATGCCATCACCATCCCGTCGAGTTGTACCCAGAATATCGGTACCCACAGTGCTGCCATAGACAGTAGACCCTGTGTCAATCGCTGGACTCCCTGCCTGAAGCATAAAGTTACCATTTACCGGATCAACAAACAGTGGATCTTGTCCCACGATATTTTGTAATCCAGCAGCTAAAACATTGGCAGCTTCTGCATTAGCGGCAACTGAGTCAACATAAGCAAAACCACCTCCTAAAGCAGCATTCGGCGGACTCGCAGACTGAAAGGCAATGGAGGAGTTATAGGCAAGGTTGCGATCGAACACAACGTTCGTAGAACTCGTAATCAGGTTGGCACGACGACCATCCCGCGCATACAAGATGTTGTTTTCTGCTCGAATATTATTGGAACCCGCTGTAATAATTTCTCCGTTTAAGTCAGGATTGCGAGAATTCTGGTACAGAGTGTTGTTAACAAGATCGGCATTTTCTGATTGGAAAACGTTAATGCCAAAGCCACCATTGTTGTAAACAAGATTATTGGCAACTAGAAACCTACCCTGATAGGCATCAAATGGAACTTCCGGTCGGGCCGCGTTATTCCGGTTTGTATCTAGGATAATCCCATGACCTTCAGTGATTCTGCCAGCGGGTAGCCAGGGAATCAAGCTTTGGTTATCGTAAACTGTGTTCCCTCGAATAATAATCTTATAGTCGGTAGTGTTATTATCTGAGTCAACACTGTTCAAGATGCTGATTGCACTGCTGCCATTATTGGTATACCAAGAGTTTTCTGAGACAGTATTATTTTCAATCGTGACATAATCTGCCATGTTACTTACAATGCCGCCACCAGAAAACTTAGTGACAGTGTTATTGCGAATCGTAATGTGGTGAGAGAGAAGAACTGGTTGACCGTTGATATCATAAGTTGGGGCGATCGCAATCCCAGTGTTAGTTGTAAGTGGATTACCAGTCACATACCTTTGCGATTCGGCGTAGTCTAAGGTAATGCTATCTTTAGCTCCAACTAAGGTAAGTCCTTCAATCGTTATGTACGAAGAACCAGAAACAATGACCGCATAGGAACCATCTGAATCAATCACAGGATTAGCGCCCGGATAGGCTCTGAAGGTAATAGGTTCGGTTGCAGTTCCCTGTTTGTCGCGAATTAGCATCACTGTTCTGCCAGGATTTTCGTAGGTGCCATCCATCACCAATACCGTATCTCCAGCTCGTACTAAATTCGCGGCTCTTTGCAAGGTACGAAAGGCAGTTCCTTCACTTAATCCATCGCTGCTATCGTTGCCTGTTCCAGAAACGTAGTATGTTGCCATGACGAACTCCAGTGTTGTACTCCAGTGAAGAAATTGAACAAACGTGTTTAACTAGGCATACGGAAACCTGCTCAACCAGTGATTGAGACTGCTACATAGATATTCAGATGCTGTGATGAGCAAAATAGATAGCTCAAAGCATGTTCAGCATTAGTACACAATGGCGGAAATAAAGCTACCCTGAATTAAGCTGGAACTCAGGAAGGAACTGAAGCCGCTTGCTCATAGGTGTATGAATCGTGCTAAGTTCCCCTAAGAACTAAGCCAAAGGTTAATTCTAAGCCTCGGCAAGTTGGAAGAATGGACAGAGTGCAGATGCAAAAGGATTTTGAGCACTATAGCTATCTCTATGTGAAGCATCTATCAGAGGTATAACAGAAAGCCATAACCCTGCAGGCGTTTTAGCACCCAATTTGTTATACTCTGGCACTGCAACCAAAGCCATAACTTGGATTTAGAGAATAGGTTGGTAGATATTGAGCCTGGTAACGAGACTGAATCAAAGTTATTTAGATGAAGAAGCTAGTAGGCTGATTTCGTCTGATTAAGGACATTATTAATTTCCTTTAATCACTTCAATTTGCCAGGAAAAGCCTTCATGTATGGTGGATACACCGCTTGCCCTATCAAAGCTTAGGATTGTGAATGATTTGTGAATGTATGGTGTTGGAGAAAGATCTATACCACTTCTTTAAACAGGGGCGATCTCCTCCGTAAATTTACTTTCCTACTGTAACCATGATTCAACTTGCTTTGAATTTGCCTCTATCCATTCCTTTGCAGCGGTCCTTGCTGTTTTTCCATTAACATTTACTTGGTAGTCCATTTGAGTGACGGCTGTAATGTCTAACTGAATGCGACGCAGTATATCAACTGTCTGAACTGAAGTATCCGTGACGAAGGTATTCGTTGCTAGCAGGATTCCTTGATTGCGCCCACCTAAAACTCCCTGTGGGTCAGCAAGAGAACGAATGGTATAAGCTTGATTGAGAAATTGAGGTTGCCATGTAGGCAAAACGATCCAGCGTTGTTGAGTAACAGCTTGTTTAAAGGCCCCAATCCATTGAGCAGCGGTACCAGTGCGAAACTGATAACCTGCTCGGTTTAGCCCATAAGCAGCGATCTCCTGTTGTGAAAAGACGCTGATGGTTGCCCCTGCGCCAATACCTTGAATGATTTTGTTCATTTTAGCGGCGATTTCAGGTTTGGCTAGATCTGCAATGGACTGCACAGAGGTTTCTGGCACGTAATCAGGCACTCCCCAGAAAAAATAAGCATCGTCATAAAGCGTAGTTAACTGTACTGCCCGATCCTTGACCGCATGCCAGTAACTAGCGTGTGCCTCCGGTAACCAGGCCGCAACTAATAGATCTATTTTCCCTTGGTTTAACATTGGAAAGATTTGTTCATGCGCGCCTTCTTGAATAAGAACGGTGTAACCGAGACGCTCTAGAATAATCTGAATTAGAGCAGCCTTAACTTGGTAAAAAGATAAACCAACCTGTCCCAACACGATCGTCTTTTTAGCATAATTATGCTCTTGAGCGTAACTTTGCCTTATAAGAGCGGTACTTGTAGGGAGAGCAAAGGCAAGATTGATGAGAAACTGTTTTCGATTCATAGGGAATTGCTCTATTAAAATCAGTACGATTACTTACTCGACAAAGCCTAAACTACTGGAAATCTAATTAGAACTAAAATCGACTAAGGTTCCAAGATAAAAAGCCTTTTTGATTAATCTCATACATAATCAATATGTTCAGTAAGCTTTGAGGCCGAAGAATCTAAATCCCCGATTTCTTTATTGAGTCGATGGCAAGACAGTGGAAGTGAAGTGCTGGCCGAGAGCAAGACAGACTGGAGAAACCGATTTCTTTGCCGGCTTAACCAACCAAATAAAAATCACATTGTTCACTGGAACCTGAAACAGGAAGTAGTTTGATCAACGTCTTGCTTAATTTGTATCGACTAGAAATAGACAACATCTATTTCTCCCACTCGTATTTTTGATAAGTTTTACCGAATTCCTGGCAGCGATCGCTGGTAACGTGGTGGAAGTGAACTTGGACTCACATTAGTAAAAGAATTAGTTGAGTACTTGGGAGGATCTATTTGTGTGGAAAGCCATTCAAAGCAAACAACGTTCATTGTTGAGTTTCCAATAATACCTTTGAGAGAGAGTAACGAAGCTGAAAGGTTGATTCGAGAGCAAGAGCAATTCTTACGTAATATTTATGAGGGCGTTGAACACTTGATTTGTGTTGTTGATGTAACCGAGGAAGGAAAATTCATAGAGGTTGCATTTAACCCTGCAGCTGACCGAGCGACTGGACTTGTGAACTCACAGATCACTGGGAAGTCTTCCATCGAGGTTTTTAGGAATGCAATCGATGCAATTAACGAAAAAAACATTTCTTCAAAAGAAACATCTAATGAATTCGAACCTGAAATCTCAATTTGTACGGAGCTTGTAGCCTCGGAGCGGGTTATCATTCGCTTTATTGATAATGGCACTGGTGTGTCTGAAAAAGTCGCCAAGCGTCTCTATGATCCTTTTTTCACAACTAAACCTGTAGGCAAGAGAACGTGAACGGGCTGATCAATTAGCCACCGAATCGTCACAGACGGACATAGTGGTTCGCTACATTATCTTTTGATATTAGGTCATGGTTCTGAGTTTATAATTGAGATACCGATTTGACAAAAGTTAAAAGACTAAAGAAACCTGAGTAATGAAAAACGAATAGGATACTTCGAAAAATTGGTAAAGAAGTTTCAGAATCAGTCGGATCTTTGGCTCCACAGCATCAATAGGGTTGGCTGGGCTAAAGGGTTTTTAACTGGATTTACCGCTTGACATAGGCAATTAAAGAAACGCCCAAAACTACAAGCACTGCTCCAGCAATGCGGGTTGGGCTGGCGACGTATTTTGTGAGCCCAATTGCACCGTAATGGTCTAGGAATAATGCCGCAATCATTTGTCCAGCGATCGTCAATGCGAGCGCCAACGCCGCTCCAATTTTGGGGGTTGCAAAAATAGTTGACCACACATACAACGTGCCTAAACAACCTCCAATCCACATCCACCAAGATGTTTGTACTAAAGATGCTACCGCAGGTAAAGGATATCGTGCAAAAAAACAGATTCCCAAGGATGCCAAACTCCCTGCTAGATAAGAAATAAAGGTAACCTGCATAGGTTCACCTACATAACGCCGCAGTAACGTGTTCAAGGCAACTTGAATAGGAAGAACTGCACCACCAAGAAGTGCTGCTAAAAGGTAAATGCTTCGACTGTCCATAAGCTAAAATATTAGGCTTTGTAAGTATCTACAGTACTACAGTTGTATTTAACAAACGGTCCCGAAACCGGGCGTATTTTGCCATGTTGCCCCAATTGATTAGAATAATGGAATCAGCGTTTCAGCCTTTATAAAGGCTATCTACAACCGTAATACTGTAGTTAATCTCCACGTCGAATTTACATCTCACGAGCCTTGTTATAAGCTGCTTAGCTCGACCATAAGAATGCCCTCCTAGGAAGAAGATTTTGGAGATGAACGGGTTTGTTGCACGGCTTGTCGTAGTCGTTCTATCAGATGTTCGTTGTCAGGAATTAGGTAATTCCCTGAAGGGCGACGAATCAGATC
>DVDV01000171.1 GCA_015296075.1 Leptolyngbyaceae cyanobacterium M33_DOE_097
GAATTAAGCGATTGGCCCGCAAGACAATTTGCTTTTCAAAATCCCAATGGTTGCATGACATCGTGATTGGCTTGTTCATCAATCGATATGAATTTGGACGGATGGTTTGACCTTATTGATCCCCATGTCTAGAACATTACCAGAAAAAGATTGTCGAAACATAGGAAGCCAGCAAGGTGAGATTTAGCCAGAGGTTCGCAGCTAGACCGATTTAGCGAACGCTTTTATAGCGGTTAAAGAAGGCGGGTACATAGTTGTAGTAGCGATCGCCCGCCAAATAAATTGCATCGATCGTACAACTGCCGCACCCCAGCGATCGCTCGTTCAAGTAGTCTAACAGGCGACTCGATGAAACACCGACCCAGGGGTAATGTCCGACGGGTGCGTTGATTGCCTGAAGCTCGGTATCAAACCGCCAGAGGGTGCTGCCGACTTCGCTGTTGCTTAAGGGATTGGTCGAACCTGGCTTGGTTTTTCGCCAACCGACCTGTTGACCAAAGAGATCGACCTGAGCTTTGGGATTTTTAGTGGTTTTGGCAATCTGGTTCCAAATCCGCTGTTGCGCTTTGAAGCCAAACCTTCCTTTACTGGCTTTGGCCCACAGGTTATCAATAGTTTGCAGGTCTTTTAGGGGTAAGCGAGTTAATGCTGTTTGGCTGCTAAACAACAGATCGCTTTTGGGGCCTGCCAACCGTTGGATGATTGCTCGTGTTTCAATGTCGGCCGCTTGCCAGTCTTGCTTGGCGAGCAGGTTTTGCAAGCGGCTGTAGTTGACAACCCAGGTGGATGATTTGGGGTTGAACGCGACATCAAAGGTGAAGTTTGCAACTAATTCTCGGAAGGTTTGACGAATGGGGGCGTTTGCATCGGCGTAGCGTCCGGTTAAACGAAAGATATAGCGACCGTCAGGGTTGGGGAATAGCACGTTATCGGCGTCGTAGAGTCCGGTTGAGGTGTAGGCGAGGCCCCGTTGCCCAGCAACAGGAATTGGGCGATCGTCGTTGCGGCTGAGTTCCCCTTTCCAGGCAGTGAGGGGCAACCGTTTGGGATTGGTGTAGACCGTGATGCTAATAATGGGTGGGCCTTCTGGCAGGTTTTCGCGGTTGAGAAAGTCGGCTTGCTGCCAGATTTCAAGTACCTGGACTGGCATCACGGGGTTCGGTGT
This sequence comes from Leptolyngbyaceae cyanobacterium M33_DOE_097, assembly GCA_015296075.1. GTDB lineage: Bacteria > Cyanobacteriota > Cyanobacteriia > Leptolyngbyales > Leptolyngbyaceae > DSRU01. The sequence goes on from DVDV01000171.1 coordinate 1,166, forward strand.
CTGCTGGGTTTCAGAAGGGGTGATGACGTAACCACTGGGAGATAAAAAGCGAAAACCGAAGCGATCGCTGAAGTAAAAAACATCGCGGTAGGAGGCCAGATCGGGGGCTTTGGTGACGTTGGCGGCTACCACGTTGGGCGATCGCCCCTGAATGGGTGTTGACAATAAGGGTGAGGCACAACCGACAGCGAGGGACGTGAGCAGGGTGAGGGTGATCAGTTTTTTCATGGTGAAATGACGAGGGAAAGGGGAAAGCAATTAGCGACGCAGGCAGCGGTTTTCTCCGCTCATGTCACCGAGGCAATCACCGTTACGGTCAAGAATGGCGACTGACCGGACGTTGGGAAATTGTTTTAAGGTGGCAGTGAGTGAACTCAAGATGCGGGCATCATCCCCAATTCCAGCGGAAAGAACTTCTCGACAAAACCTTAGCGTTGCTTTATTGGCGGCGATCGCGAGGGTAAAGTCTTTGCCACAACTCGATGCCCCTCGCAACTGGATGGGTGCAGTAAACCCAGCACGCTTTTCTTGGGCGTTTGGCCCTGCAATTACTTGAGAGACTGCAAATTGAGCCACGCTAGGGGTTTGAGCCTGTCGCCAAACGGGTGCAACGTAACTTAGATTATTGTTTTGCTCAGGATATTTTGGCAAAAACACCTTGACTCGTTGAGCACGAGGGGCGGCTGCACTGACAGGATTTGCGATCGCGGCGGTGGGGACGAGTTGCAAGCTAGTAGTTGCGATAACTCCTAAAAAGGCGGCGGCGATCGAAGTACGAATCTTAGACATAGTGACGTTCTCAAAGATTTTTTAGGAAGCCATCAACCGGGTTGCAAGGAGCGTGAGCAAAAAGAGAGGAAGAGTTTGCTCCGGCAGACATGCTGGCTTTGCACGTTGCCTAAACCATGAAGTTGATGGCTGCACATCGAAACAGCTTCACCGAGCGATCGCCAAATTCCTGAAGGATTATGGTTGTTGTGGGGGTTGACCTAAAAACACAACTCGCAACTGGTTGCGCTGAAATACGCCAGGAACTTTAACTTGAGCGGTTTTTTGAGGCATGGCACGACAATTTGCGACCTTAGAAGCCTGGCTGTGGGCATTTAGAGCGGTGACATAAATCGTAGCTTGCTCGCCTTGTGTTTCTGAATGGGTGATCAGTGGCATCAGTGAGTCAAGACAGCCTTGCAAGGTAAATTTGAGGGTGACGCGTGTTTCAACTCCGGTGGTTGCAGGCCCTAACGGGAACCGAACAGGCTGAACGGCTGTCACTTGACCTTTAATCGGGGTGAGATGGGTGGTTTCGGGGGGGAGCGTCAAGCTCTGAGCAAAACTGCTGCTTGCAACTGATAAGGCGGCGATCGCAAAACCCAAACTACGAATTAACATTTACATTCTCCAACCTGTCATGAATAAACAACAAAATGACATTAACAATGCAGATGAATTTACACGGAAAATGTTCCTGGAAATGCCCATTTTTTACAAAAGTTCCTATTTGTGAAAGTCGTTCTATTTTCTGTAACCGATAATCGTTCAATCTACTTTTATCGTTACTGTAAATAGGAAGCCAAATGAATGATTGAATGCTTTCTACTGGGAGTGGCGGAATGAAATTTCAAGTATTAAACGGGTCTTCGCGTGGTCTGAAACCTGCTCTGGTTCTGATGATTCTCACGAGTTTGTTAACAGTGAGTTTTTCAACTACAACAGCAAAAATTAGTCAGGCTCAACTGAGTTTTTCCACAGTTGCCCCGCGATCGCAACAGTTAATTGCGCGTAAACCTGTGCGTTTACCGGGGTCAGTTAAAACAGCCGTTTTTAAACGCTTTGCACGTGAATTTAATGTGTCTACTAAGAAGCTTCGGGTTGTTTCTTTTAGTCAAGAAACGTGGCCTGATACATGCCTGGGTTTAGCCAAACCTGAACAAGCATGTGGGGCGATGATGGTTGAAGGTTGGCGGTTGCTTGTAAGCGATGGTTCACTCAGCCGGATTTATCGCACTGACCGCACTGGCAGCTATGTAGATGTCGAAGATATTTCAAACCTTGGCTCGTTGCCCAAAGCGGTTGCTGATAAAGTGTTGGCGTTTGCTGCTAAAGATTTGGGTCTTCCAGTCAGTCAGTTGAAGGTGGCGGAGGGGCGATCGCAGGTTTGGGATGGTTGCATGGGTGTGGCAGGGCCAAATCAGGCTTGTACGATGATCGCAATGCCGGGATGGCAGGTGATTGTTACAGGACCAAAGCAGCAATATTGGGTGTATCACCTGACGCAATCGGTCGAGCAGATTAAGCGCAACCCAACTACCAGCGGTCAAGGGAATGTCGTTCCATCGTTTTGGAGTCCTGCACCCTCTCCAGCACCCACTCAGGAAGAGATTTTGTTTCAGTCTGTTACCAGTGGTGGCTTTGCTGGTCAAACTTATCGCACGATGCTGATGCGAGATGGCCGACTTTTAAGAGTGGATTTGCAAGGTGAGTCTGCAACTTCGCCAAAGCTGATTCGTCGTGTTTCTGATCAACAAATGCAAGCGTTTATTCAGACGCTCCAAAATCAGGAATTGGGCGATTTTATCGGCTTCAGTTACTTGCCAACGGCAGGGGCTGATTACTTCACGATCGCGCTTATGACGCCCGATGGCAACCAGGGCATTCAGTACGCCGATATCATTCAAGACCAAACACCGCCTAAGTTGCAAAAAACGATTCAAGCTTGGGATCAGCTCTCGCGTTCTGATGCGCCTTAATCTATGGTTGATGGCGATTTTCCCTAACCCTGCGTTGAAAGAAGGATTCAGCATCTTTTTTCTGTGTCGTCTGTCATGGGTTAGGGAAGGTCACTACCGAATTGCTGAACCAACAAAAGGTGGAAATAATATGGTCGTTTTACACTTCTAGTCAGATAGTTAAATTGCCTTATTAGGCACTTGGTGTGAAGTCTTCATACTGAACTCTCAGGCCACTCCACTCGCTTAATTCATCGCACAGCCATTGAATTTCTTGGCGAGTGCCTGTGATGCGAAATGAACCCTGGAGACCTGAGTTCAATTCCAATTGATATCTGGGAACACCACAAGGGCCAGCATCGAGAGAAGTTATTTTTTTCTGAAAGATGAAACGATGGCTATCAGACCTATTGGTTGCTTGGTTAAGCAAGTGATGTTTCGTGTGTACGGAAAGTGGATCATCTTGATCTGATGAAACCTCACATTTATCTAGATGGATGTGATTAACTTTCCCGACTATAGGAGATGTTGATGAATCCTGACTACTATACAACGTCAATGGCATATTGGAATATGCTCCAGGGACTAATTCATCTAAGATGCAGGTTGCATAAATTGTTGAGTCAGGCCCGCGCTGAAAGATAACTCTGTAGTCTTTTCTTTGTTCTGTCAGGCCAGAAAAAATCGTGATCATCGCTTGAATGATACTGAAGCCCAATATAAATAGCATTAAGAAGCCAATCAAAAAAGACAATATGCCTGTCACAAAGGCAAATCCCAAGATAGATATAAATCCGAGGCAGCCACCAAAACGGGTAATTTCGCTCAAGCTAAGACTGGCCTTGGAAAACAAAATTGTCATTTGATTGTGCGGCACAACTAATGTCAGATCAGTCGAATTTTTCCTGAGTTGAATGTCAGAAAAAGAAGGATGACTGCCTAAAACAAAGCGATCGCTGCTTGAGCTTGTCGGGGCGATCGCCATTGAAGGCCGCGTTAAAGCTTTAAGGGCTGCTCTTGCAGAGTCAGGTCGTTGGGCGATATTGGGGGCGATTAGTCCACGAATCCAATCGGTAAACGATGTGCTGAGGCTAACGAATGGCTCAAACTCAATGCGCAGGTTGTGCTGGGGCAGATCAGCGGGATGTTGTCCTGTTGCCAGGTAGATGAGTGTGGCACCCACGCTATAAAGGTCAGAGGCAGGTAAGGCTCGTCCACCAAATTGCTCGTGGGGCATGTAGCCATAGGTGCCAACAATGGTCATCGTGCCACCATGAGCGGCGGTTTGCACGGAGCCAAAATCAACCAGGTAAATGGTTCCAGGACTGTTACCTGTGCGATCGCCCAGCAAAATGTTGCTTGGTTTAATATCGCGATGAATTACAGGCGGTTGGCGGCTGTGGAGATAGTCGAGAATTTCTAACAACTGGTTAGCAATGTTTTTGAGTTCTGCTTCGCTAAACGATCGCCCCCCTGTCACCCAGGCTTGGAGAGATCTCGCCTCAAGATAACTTTGCACCAGTGCAAACCCTTTCCCTACCTGGGTTTCAGCTTCAAAGAAGTCAAGATAATGAGGAATAGCGGGATGTTCAAGTGATTTTAACGTTTCTGCTTCACGCTCGAATAGTTTGAGATCCTCCCATGTAAAATCAGGCCCAAATAGCAGTAGCTTTACAACGACTTGCGTCTGCGTCTCAGAGTCTATTGCCAGAAAGGTTCTACGCCCTGTTTGACGACCTAAAAGCGATTGAATTTGATAGCGGTTGCCTAAAACGGTATGTATCCATTCATCCATGACGTTTTGAGGGGAAGAAGGGGTTTTGTTGGTTGAGATAGCTGTCAGATCACAAAACAGTAACCCAAATTACGAAAATAAGTAATTTAAGGTTGCATGTAGCATAAAGCTCAGCTTAGCGTGCCACTCATCAAACGGGGTGTCATTTTGTGTAAGTCTGTGGGGCAAAAGGTGCGTGCTTTGATGCAGTGATAAGTAGCCATAGCAGAAAAAAAAGGACTCTAATAGAGTCCTCTTTACAGTTTGGATAGGATAATGAAATTGTTTATGGAGAATAGGTTTTTCTCTGCGAAATGGATGATGCCTGCAAAACTTTTGTCAATGAATAATTAGAGGCAGTCTCCACTTACTCACTTGGCAAGCTACAGAACACCTGCGTTGCTCAAGCCGAGAATGACACCTGCCCCTAAAAGATGCCCAAAACTGGCGGTTGCTAACAATTCTGGAACGCCAAACTCGCCACCGAAGGGATCGGGTAATTCAATCGGTAACTTTGGTCCAATTCCTTTCTTTTGAATCGCAAAGCGTCCGATCGCGATCGCAAATAGATTGCACAGGATCATGGTCAGCCCCACACCTGGTGACCAGGCAGAAGTCTTAGCAGCAACAGCTAATAGCAGGGTAGAATTCAACACGTTTTCCTCTCTTAAACTTGATAAGGTGCTATACGATCTTCTTTGAACTGATTTTGGATTATACGAAGGTCAGCCAGAATTACTACGAAATCCTCTGATTTTGTTTTAAGAGTTAAAAGTCATTTATTTTTTGATACAAACTCAGGGGTGCTGAGGATCTTTGATTCTCTCGAAGTTGGGCAAGATTCAGTTAGCAAGGAAAGTGGTTTAGCGGGATACATGGAGAATTTGCGAGTCAAAATTTGTGGAATTACCAAGCCTGCTCAAGGTCGGGCGATCGCGCTGGCTGGCGCGTCTGATCTGGGTTTTATCTGTGTTGAGTCATCTCCGCGCTATGTCACGACTGAGCAGATTCAACTGATTGTGAATGATTTGCCCTGCACCTCTAATGGGTCGGTTATGGTAGGGCGAATTGGTGTATTTGTAAATGCAACGCTTGAGCAAATTGGCAAAACGGTTGAAGTGGGTGGTTTAAGCGGTGTGCAATTGCATGGAAATGAACCGCCCGAATTTTGTCAACAAGTCCGCGATCGCTTGCCTCAAATCGAAATTATCAAAGCGCTTCGGGTGCGAGATGCAGCGGCACTTGCAGAGGCTCATACGTACACGAGTGTTGTAAATACGTTGCTACTCGATGCTTACCATCCGCAGTTGGCTGGCGGTACGGGCAAAACGTTGGACTGGCAACTTCTGCAAGCATTTCAGCCTGCCTGCCCCTGGTTTCTCGCTGGCGGGTTGACGCCTGCTAACATCTTGCAAGCTCTTCAGATTGCGGTGCCGCAGGGAATTGACTTATCAAGTGGGGTTGAGCAAGCCCCAGGCGATAAGGATTTGACGAAGGTCAGAACCCTTTTTGATCTGTTGCGTCGAGAAAATTGGATTCGCGAGAGAGTAGGTGATGGATGGGTAAGCAGCTAGGTTGGCGGATTGCTCAAATCTGTCTTGTTGCTTTGATCACGCTAGGTATTGGTTTTTATCCACTCCTACACCATGTTGTCAAAACCCCTACGACTCGACAAGTTTGCTTACCTGAGTTAGGCTCGGTGCCTCAATGCTTTAAGAGCTATCAACAGCTATCAACTCGACCCATCACTGAGCTTGCGGTTAGCCCTGATGGCTGGTTGGTTGCTAGTGCTTTTCAAGACACGGTTGACCTGTGGGATTTACACCAGGGTAAGCGAATTCGAACGTTACGAGGTCATACCAACTGGGTTTCGGCGATCGCCTTTAGTCCTGATGGCAAAACGTTGGCAACAGGGAGTCTTGGCAAAACGATCAAACTGTGGAACCTCGAAACGGGAGAAGCGATCGCCTCTTGGGTGACTGATCGCCCGTCGAAATTGGCTTTTAGCCCTGATGGTGCTTGGTTGGCAAGTGCGAGTCGCTATCGTGTCTGGGCCGATGGGGTGACATCGCCTGGTGGTGTGCAAATCTGGCAGGTCGCGACGCAAACGCTGGTTCAAACAGTTGGCTCTGAAGCGGTTTCAGGGTTAACGTTTAGTCCTAATGGGCGGTGGCTGGCGATCGCAACAGATAAAACGATTATTGTTTGGGATTTTTCACGTCAGCAACGGAGTAACAGTTGGCAATCGCTCGAAACGACGAGTCTTGCATTCACCCCTGATAGCCGCTTTTTAGTCACTAACGGTAAGGTGTTAGAAACGCGACAAATCCCGGAAGGGAAGCTTGTGCAATCAACGCGATCGGTAGCGACTGATTTGGCGTTACGAGCTGATGGAGCCGCGCTGCTAACGGCGAGTGGTGGCACCGTTTATGCTTGGCACTTTGCTCCACGTCGCTTTTTAGGTGGTTTGCGGGCTTCGCATTACAGCCGCGTCAAGGTTGATTTTGCTCAGGCTGGGGAGGCAATAATCAGCGCTGGCAGTGATGGGATACATTTGTGGCAACGCCGTTAATGGGCGATCGCGACCCATTTTAGAGGATGAGCTGTAAGCTACGTCGCACATAGGCTGACCACGATTCGGCTGTGGGTTCAAAGATGAGGGCGTAAAGCATAATGCCACTCATCATGTCGAAAACTAGCCCTGAATCACAGCCGGAAGGTACTTCATTTCTTGTTTTGGCGCGATCTATGACAATCGCAAAGGCGTCTCTTCGCGGTTGTAAATATTTTGTCCAATAAATTTGGGCAAAGCCAGAATTGCTGGAGGCACTGCTGATAATCATGCCAACGGCTTTTCGGCCCAGTGGGGTCAGGGTGATTTGAGCCGCGTTTTCAATCAGCATATCTAGGTCATCCCAAAGGCTACCTGTATCGGGAATGACGACTTCTTCGCGAATTGTTTCGATCGCATCGGCAACTAATTCTTCTTTGGTGCTGTAGCGACGGTAGATGGTTGTTTTGCCAACACCCGCACGAGTGGCGATCGCTTCGATGCTCATTGCTTCAAAGCCAACTTCTCCCAGCAATTCTAGAGTTGCTTGCAGCATTGCCTGGTGAGATTTTGCACTTCGAGGTCTTCCGGGTGACTTTTTGGGCGAGGAATTCATGATGGCAACCCAGCGTGGACTAGCAGAGGTTTGAGACGGTTTATAGTGCTAGTATATTTTACGAAACCGTTTCGTATCGAAATTATGAAACCACATCCTTGCTACATGGATAAAGCCAGTACTCAAACCCTGCGAGAAGGTTTAGCCGAGTATTATGCGTGCAATCCTCATGTGACGCCCCCTGAAACGCAGCCGCCAGAATTTGCCAAAATCCTACAGGCTCATGATGTGGGGCATGTGATTTATGGCTGTGATACGGGAATGTTCGACGAATTGAGAATTTTGCCGATTTTCTGGTGGACGAGTGAATGCAACTTCCAACGGTTTCGAGAAATGCGAAACACACCCGCAGTAGATGTGATGTATGAGGAGATGATTCGCGATAAGGGAATACTCTGGCTCTATGGCGCGATTCTGCGGGTTTTGCCAGCCTTAATTCCTGAATTGATTTGGCTTTGGTTTAAGACGCGCGATCGCCAAAACCGAGTGCCTTTTCTAGAGTTTGAGCCACTCCTCGATCGCTCCCTGCTCGATATTCGCCAGGAGTTTGATTTGCTCAAGTTATTCAGACGGGGATAGGGCTTACAGCCAGTGCCCAAAGTCGTCGTAGAAGGTGCCTGCTAAGATGGACTGGCGAATTTCTTGGGTAAAGCGAATCAACTCGGTGATGTTGTGGATGGTCAGCAGGGTATAGCCCAACAACTCTTGCGATCGCACCAGGTGCCCGACATAGGCGCGGGTGAAGTGCTGGCAGGTGTAGCAACTACAGGTTGGATCAATTGGGGTAAAGTCATCGCGAAATTTGGCATTTTTCAAATTCCAGCGATCGCCTCGCACTAGAGCGTTGGCATGTCGCGCTAACCGTGTAGGAATCACACAGTCAAATAAGTCAACCCCAGCCGCGATCGCCTGTGCCATTTCCCGGTAGGTGCCAACGCCCATCAGATAGCGGGGTTTATTGGCAGGCAAAAGGGGGGTTGTGGCGCGCACAATGTTTTCAATGAGTTCGGCAGGTTCGCCAACACTGACACCTCCGATCGCGTAACCCGGCAAGTTGAGGTCTACTAACATGCGAGCAGCATCACCCCGCAAATCGGGATAAATTCCGCCTTGAACAATGCCAAACAAGGCCTGATCAGTCCGTTGATGGGCGGTAATACACCGTTTTAACCAGCGGTAGGTGCGATCGACGGCTTCAATGACGTGTTCGCGGGTGGCAGGGTAAGGCGGACATTCATCAAACGCCATGATCACGTCTGCACCTAAGGTATTCTGAATCTCAATCGATTTCTCAGGCGAAATGTGGATCATCTGCCCATCCCGGGGCGATCGAAAGGTGACTCCCTCTTCTGAAATGGTGCGCATTTCGCTCAAGCTAAACACTTGAAACCCACCAGAGTCAGTCAAAATTGGGCCTTGCCAGTGCATAAAGCGATGCAAGCCGCCGCCCTGACCCACAATGTCTTCACCGGGTTGAAGATGCAGGTGATAGGTGTTAGCTAAAATCATCTGTGCCCCGGTTGCTTGAAGCTGGTCGGGGGTGACGGTTTTGACGTTTGCTAGCGTGCCAACGGGCATAAATCGAGGTGTTTCGACGATGCCATGCGGGGTATGAAATCGCCCAACACGGGCACCTGTTTTGGGACAGGTCGCTAACAATTCAAAGGAAAACGGCTTACTCAAGGTCTTCTCACTGGGGTCACAGATTCCCCATTTTGCCATTCAAATTGGCGGAGTAACCAGTTGAAGGGGAAAGAATGGGCGATTTGAGAAGGGGGTTGGGTTTGACGCAAAAGTTTGAGTCTGTTTACCGATGCGGCTGAAAGTGAGGGAATGCTCTTCAATTCGCCTGTTAGAATCCAACTATTCGTTCATTGCTCTGTTATTTTGTTCTGCTGAGGGCGGGTCATGTTGAAACTTTACGGAAACCGGATCTCGGTCAATGTTCGCCGTGTTTGGATTGCGCTGCTTGAGAAACAGATTCCGTTTGAGTTTGTGACGGTTCAACTTGATGGTGATCAGTTAACGCCTGAGTTTAGCGAGGTAAATCGGCTGCAACGCGTTCCAGTGCTGGAAGATGAAGGGTTTCGAGTGGTGGAGTCGATCGCGATTTTAGATTATCTGGAAGCGACACATCCTGAGCCAGCCCTGATGCCAACTGATGCAAAGGCGATCGCGATGGTGCGAATGGCTGAAATTGTCGGCATTACTGAGTTGCAGCCTGCGTTTGTGCCTCTGACGCGGCAACTGGTCGGTCTAGAAGAAAGTGGCGATCGCATCGAAATTGCCCGTCAGCAAGTCACGAAATCGTTGCAGTTTTATGAACATTTGTTGGGTGGTCGTTCCTACTTTGGTGGCGCAACCTTTACCCTAGCGGATATTGTGGCGGGTACATTGATTCCCTCGGCGACGATGTTTGGCTTTGATTTAGCGGCCTATCCGGGATTGGCGGCTTGGGTCGAGCGGCTGAATCAACGCGACAGTTGGCAGCAAACAACACCCCAGGCGGCTGAGATTCAGGTGGCAATTCCCAACATCAAGCGGATTTTGGAGCGGCGCTTATGAGTGAAATTTATAACCAACCAAACCGTGAGTGGTGGGCACAGCGCTGGATTGATGTGCTTGAGTCGTTTGGCTATGCCCGTCGGTTAGCGCGGGCGCGGGTCTATGCGCGAGAAGGCAATGTCTTGAGCATTGAGTTTAAGGGGGCAAAGGTTTCGGCGTTGGTGCAGGGTACGGCTCCTGAACCTTATCGAGTCTCTATTTCGCTGGAACCATTTAGCGATGAGCAGTGGGGCTATGTGGTTGAGTCGATGGCAGAACGGGCGATCTTCTCGGCAAAGTTGCTGGCGGGTGAGATGCCGCAAACTATTGAAGAGGTTTTTACAACCAACGGGCTGAGCTTGTTTCCGTTTACGAAGTTCGACATTCGCAGTCGCTGCTCGTGCCCTGATCCGGCGAACCCTTGTAAGCATATTGGGGCGGTTTACTACCAGCTGGGCGATCGTTTTAGTGAAGATCCGTTTGTGTTGTTTCAACTCCGGGGACGTTCGAAGGAGCAAATTATTGAGGCTCTGCGCCAGATGCGGAGCAAGGTGGATGGAGCCGGAGAAACGCCATTGCCTGAAACTGAGATACCTGTGCAAGCGCAACGGAGTGTTGCTGTTTCTGCGATTTCTTTGGATAGCGATCGCTTTTGGTCGTATACCGATCAACTTGAACCTTCGCTGGTGGTCATTACTCCGTCACCCAGTAGCGAGACGGTGCTGGATGTGTTGGGGCCAATTCCGTTTAAACCGCAACCGGGGATGAGTGCGGCTGAAATTCAGGCATCAACACACACCACGATGGAATACTTCAAGTCGATCTATCAAAGCGTGAGCCAGCAAGCAAGTTTGACGGCGATGAACATCGCGAGCGAAACAAATTAGGTCACGACACATCTGGATTGAGTTAGTCGAATAACCTGCCCTGCTCTGGTTGGCTGTAAGCGGTGGCTGGGAAGCTTTGGCTGGGCTAAATAGCTGGACTGTGCGATCGCGGGTCAACGCTTCTTTACAAAAAACAGTTGCCACATCGGAGAACTTGCTCTAGTATTTAGTACATAAGTACTAAATGGGTATGAACGACCACAACTGGGGACAAATCTGCGACCACCATAGCACAAATGTCCTACCAATAGAAACTGAGGAAAACGAATGGTAACAGCAACACGACAACCCCGTAGTCGAAAAACGGAATCCCCCTCTGCTTCCCGCTCTGCCTATCGCACGTTTGCCTTGGATGCAGGTAACTATGACCTCAAGTTTTGGGATGGCAGTGGGCATCCAAAAGCAATTCGCTCGGTTCGCTATCAGCTTCCTTCAGGGCGCGATTCGGTACGCTTTTCTGAAGCTTCGCCTCTAATTGAGCTGACGGATGGTAGTCGCTTTCACTTTGGTGCCCAGGCGTATAAATATCGCCGCCAGCAGCAGACGGTTGTTGAAAATAAGGTTGAGCTTTCTCGACTTCACCTTTATGCCTGCCTCGAACCCTGGGAAGATGAGACAGAGTTTTCGCTGCATATCTACGCGAGTACTCCAGAGCCTGCACGCAATGCTGAGGCGATTCGTCAGCAGTTGCTTGGCTTTCATGAGTTTCGTCGCAATGGTCTAGACTATCGGGTCAATGTTGAGCAAGTAGAAGTTGAGCGCGAAGGAATGGGCGCTTACCGTTATGCTCAACGGCTGAATTTGATTCCCAATTCGGGTTACACCATTGTAATTGACATTGGTGGTGGCACCTGGTTGACCCGCCTGGTTGATGAAGAAGGTGAGGTGATTGATGAAAATGTAATGGATCGGGGCGGAGCTTATGAACTCGCCACATCGATTAGTTTTGATCGTCGCCTTACGGATGAGTTGGGCACTACGGCTGACCCTAGCTTAGTGATGGATGGTTTCCGTAATGACCATGTTTATGCTGACACTGGCTTAACTTGGGAACCCTGGCTAGAGGAGCATTTAGAACCCTGGTTTAAGGGCATTTTTCAGACGGTGCGAGCACAATACACTCCCTATATGGCAAGAGTGACCCGTTTTCTGGTGACAGGTGGTAGCACCCATTTGATCTCAGAACGTTTGGCAAACAAGCCCCTCTTCGCTGTGATGGGTGACCCTCAATTTGCGAATGTACGCGGCTTACTACCCTTACCTGACGGAGCACAACTATGTATGACAACAAAGTAAGACTCAGCCCGGATGTGATTCAAAAAGCGGAAGCGATCGCCCAAGAGTGGGGCTTAAAGAATGCACGTGCGGCGGTTGAAGCGGTTTTTCGACGCTATGCCGATGAGTTTTTGCAGCCGACGATGCCTGCCCCTCGAATGGTACCAGCGAATGGGATTAGCGATCGCCGACCTGCCTATACGGCTGAAGCACCTCAGTCCTGCGAAGCTTTAGCTGCTTTAGATGAGTTACTAGGTCTGTAGCCGTTTAATCGCTGTTTTCTTTCTCCATCTCAACGACGAATCGGAGGCTGTTTAGCCTCCCTTTTTGTTGACGAATCATCGGTGAAGTTATTCGGCCTGGGGACATTCTTGCCAGAGGGTAGTGGTTTGGCGCAAGCTGACAAAATTGCCGTTACCCAGGATCAGATGGTCGAGCAGAGGCAGGTCGAGAAAACTTGCCCCCTGAAGCAACTGACGGGTCAGGGAAATGTCTTCTGGGCTTGGCTCTAAACTGCCGGAGGGGTGATTATGTGCCACGATCGCGCGGGTTGCCCCTTGTTTCAGTACTTCCCGAAAAATTTCGCGGGGATGCGCCAGGGTTTCGGTGGCGGTGCCGATGGTCAATACTTTGGTGCCGAGTAGCCGATGTTTGATGTCTAACAACAACACGGCGAAGTGCTCTTGGGTTTGCCACATTAAATCGTGGCTCAATGCGGCGGCGGCTATGGCTGGGTCATCGACGATGGTACTGTCGGCTGGGCGTGATTGAAAGACGCGCTTGCCTAACTCGATCGCCGCTAAAATTGTGGTCGCTTTGGCAGTGCCAATACCGTGAATCTGGGTTAATTCTGGAATGCTGATGTCACGCAGGACGGTCAGTGGATCGCGTTGATTTTGTCCTAAGGTCTGCAATAAGTAGTGCCCTAAGCCAACGGCAGAGAGTTTGCCGTGTCCTTGACCTGTACCTAGTAGAATGGCAAGTAACTCTGCGGTTGCGAGTTGTCGGGCACCGCAAGTTGCAAGCCGTTCGCGGGGTCGCTCAGCTGTTGGGATGTCTGCAACCCTCAAAAGATAAGTCATACTTTGCCTCTGTAGATGCTTTAAGCGATCGCCCGAATCACGTGTAAGAGAAATTTGGGTGCTTCGCTTCAGGCGGGGAGTTTTTTCTGTTTATTTATAAGCACAGAGTGAATGGGGTGAGAGTTAGCAACTCGATTGTGGAAGTCTCTTTATTTATTAATCCCGGAATAAAGTTTTGAAAACACTCGAATTTCAGGAAAAGTATAAATTTCCGGCAGTGGCGAAATAATAGTTTGCATTGGGGCTGTAAAGGCTTGTAGACTGGCTCAGGTCAAGTGTTGGATTTGGGATTCTTTGCAGGGTTCACTGTGTTGAATTGGGTAGAAAGCGAAGCCAAAGATTGTTGAAAACTCCAAACTTGACTAGCGCAACTCGCTTTATTTTGTTTAAAGTTATGCACAACGTTTGTCTTTTCGTTTGCTCCTGGAGATCGTGGGAATAATGAAATCTCTACTTCTTGCAAGTTTTCATGAAAGAGCCGTTTTCTGAGCAACCTCAACCAACTAATAAGATTCAAGAGAATCGAAGCAGCCATCAAGGGCAAGAGTCATCTGAAAACTTAGGACTTGACAACTCCAAAAAAGACTTCTGGGTTGAGCTTTTAGGCGCATCAGTGCTAGTTGTTGGCATGATTGCGTATGCAATTTATCGGTTTTGGACTGAGCCGCCCCTGCCCCCGATTGGCAGTCAACCAATTCAGCCAGTTAGCCCTAATCCGCTTGCATCTTTGCCTGCCTCGCCTCAGAAGTCGCCGACCCGATCGACTAACTCAAAGCCTGACCGCTCTCAACAGATCTATCAGAGAGCGCCTAGCAGTGGGGTTTATTATGCTGAGAGTGCAGTCTACGCTAATTCACGGCGAGAGGTGCTGAGCCGTAACGGACGGTTTTGCATTCGTCTAGTTGATGGGCCAAAGACGCAGACATCAGGCTACCAGCAGGAAGTGGTCAGTAGCCTTTCGTTGAAGACTAATGGCATTTTTATCGACGCGACCAACGACCAACTGAAGTTAGATAACTCCAGCACTGAAATGCGCGATCGCGTCGGGCTATGGCAATTGCTCGAAGCAAAGGTCAGCCCTACACCTGAGATGGAGGAATGCCTCACAAAAACTGGGAAGTATGTGAAGCAGATGCAGGGCGAATTTGTCGGTGGCGTTTAGCCGTTTGACCTGAAGCTGTCCTGGTTGCAGGAATTGAATAATCTGAACAATTTCCTTGCTATAAGGGTTTGGCAATGCCGAACCCTTATAGCAAAGAAGGTAGATCTGATTTAGTCCAGCATTTTTAGATGCGAGCGACGCCTGCTTGACGGGCAGCGTGTTGGACTGCCGCTGCCACTGTTGGAGCAACCCGCTCATCAAAGACTGAGGGAATGATATGCTCTGGGGTTAGCTCAGAGGGCTTCACAAGGGATGCGATCGCCTCGGCGGCTTCCAAGTACATGGTGGTGGTCAATGTTTGGGCACGGCAGTCGAGCGCTCCCCGGAAGATGCCAGGGAAGGCCAGGACGTTGTTGATCTGGTTGGGGTAGTCACTTCGACCGGTTGCCATCACAGCGACATCGTTAGTCACGAGTTCTGGTTGAATCTCAGGGATAGGATTTGCCATTGCAAAAACGATGCGATCAGTTGCCATTGAGCGCACCATTTCTGGGGTCAACACGCCTGGGGCACTGACGCCTAAAAAGACATCTGCACCTTTGACTGCATCGGCTAAGGATCCGCTTTCTTCGACGGCAAACTCTCGCTTTTGTGAGTTGAGGTCAACTCGCTGGGTTGACAGAATGCCACGCGAATCGCACATGAGAATTTTGGTTGCCCCCGCTTTTTGCAGCAGGCGGGCGATCGCAACCCCGGCAGCTCCCGCACCATTGATCACGATCTTGGTTTCTGAGAGGGACTTGTTAACAAGTTTGAGTGCGTTGATCAACGCGGCTAGGGAGACGATCGCGGTGCCGTGTTGGTCATCGTGGAAGATGGGGATATCGAGTTCGCGTTGTAAGCGGGCTTCGATCTCAAAACAGCGGGGTGCTGCAATGTCTTCTAAGTTCACGCCACCGAAGACGGGGGCAAGGCGCTTGACGGTTTCAACAATTTCATCAGTGTCTTGGGTTGCCAAGCAAATGGGGAAGGCATCGATCTTGCCGAATTCCTTAAACAGCATGGCTTTTCCTTCCATAACGGGCAGGGCGGCTTCGGGGCCGAGGTTACCAAGCCCTAGGACAGCACTGCCATCAGTGACGATCGCCACGGTGTTTTGTTTGATGGTGAGAGCGTAAACCTGATCAGGATCCTTTGCGATCGCGCTACAGATGCGCCCGACGCCAGGAGTGTAGGCCATTGCCAGATCTGCCTGCCCTCGCAGTGGGATGCGGCTCTCAACTGAAATTTTGCCCCCCCGGTGCAGGTTGAACGTGCGATCGTAGACATTTACAACTTTAATGTCAGGTAGCTCTTTGACCGCCTCTACAATAGTTTCTGCGTGTTCGGTGCTGGCTGCATCAACGGTAATTTCTCGCAATGAGATGTGCCGGGTCTGCTCAATTAAGTCAATTTGGCCTAAGTTACCACCCAGGGTTGAAATGGCCTGCGTAACCGATGCAAGCATGCCAGGCCGATTTGGCACCTGAAGTCGAATAGTCAAACTGTAACTAGGGGTAGGCGTGAGATCGGTCATGATAAGTGTCTGCAACTAAGAGGGGTGACTGACAAACCAGCTAGAGTGTACTTTACGTGTGTCAACTGCTGCTAAAGTTTTCCTGAGCAACCCTTGAGAGAGGGGATAGGAAAGCTTTGACTTAAAAGTAGGTTGTCTTTTGGAACAGTCGTTAAACCGGGGAAGTCGGATTTAACTGAACCCATCGACAGCGCAGTTTTTAAGACTCTGATTGTAGTATTTAAACAACCTCGTAAATGAAAGACACTAAAGCGAAATTAGCTTAAGGGAATCATAGACTTACGACTGTACCAAGTCACACCAATTCAGCCGCGTTCTCACGTCTCTTGATGAGGCTACATCGAAGTTCATCATCCCTTTACTTGTTATGCCCAGTCTTTACGCTGAAATTGAAATCAACGCCTCAAAACAGGTCGTTTGGGAAACTCTGATTCGCAAAGATCACTGGAAATACTGGAATACGTATCTCTACGACTGCGACCCGCGCCAACTGTTGCGTCCGGGTGAGCGGGTGCTACTTTCACTGAAACGTGTCCCTGGTGAAGAGGAAACTGAGTTTTCGCCGCTGGTGACGATTGTTGAACCAGAGGTTTGTTTGAAGTGGCGACTTCGATTCCGGGGTTTAAGGTTGAGCAGGTGTTTGAGTTGCAAGCAATTACTCGCGATCGCACGTACTATGTTCATCGCGAAACGTTTTCAGGCGCTTTGACTCGCGTTATTTTGCCTTTTATTCGGCGTGATGAACAGCAGGGTATTCGCCGCATGACGTGGGAGTTAAAACAATACGTTGAGGGCAAGAAAAGAGGTTAAGGATTTGCCGATAAATGGTAATTGCTCAACCCAGTAGCCAATCAGTCTGCTGTGAGGTAAGGGCACGGGAAATGGCATCCAAGGCAGAAATGCCCTGACGTTTGGCGGTGTTGACCAGCGAGCGCACCTGAGCAAATAACTCTGCCCC
>DVDV01000378.1 GCA_015296075.1 Leptolyngbyaceae cyanobacterium M33_DOE_097
CTGAAACAACGACGTCTGAAAGCGTTAGCATAGATCTAGAACTTAATTGATTGGGGTGCACCCACTGGGTGCCCCTTTTTTGTATCCTCTTCTATTCTCGCTAATCCGCCCCGTACTCCCCCAACCTCCGGATGCGCCCCACTCAGGGTATTGACTAAATCTTTCTGAATCCGCTCCATGGCTCGGTCGGTTGAGTAACGGTAAAACCACCCATAAGCTGTTGCAAAAACGATACTGTAGACGACTGTAAAGCCTACCAGCAACTTGAAGCGCAAGCTGATAAACTTGGCTCGTTTTGCCTTTGTGCTTGCGGTAGAGTGGTGCATATATACTTGAGATTTCGCTTTTATCTTTCAGCGATCGAGTCCCCAAATGTAGAATTCCCACCCTTGTCGCACTTAATCTCAACCTAAGACTTTGTTTACAAAGACTTGATTTATTTGAAGGATAGAGTTTAAGCTGGCGACGCAAGAAGGCTCAACTGCTTGCTTGATGTCGTGTTCTTACCTAAATACTAACTCTTAGTAGATTTGCCTACACTAATCTCTTTGTTTCAGACTAAAGACCTTATGATTAGAAAAAGTAGAACTTAAAGTAAATCTTGTCTTCTCCTTTTTCTAAAAAGAGATGTCTAAAAAATGGTTTTTTGTCAATCGATTCTAGGATTATAAATTAGATGAACTGAATATTTTATGCCCTGCTGAGGTAAAGGCGTTATCGTCTGGCACTATAGCTGTGCTGAAACTGGTCTAACGCCCGTTCAAGCAGGTATCGGAGTATTTAGTTTTTATTCCTTAATAAAGAGGGAAGTGTTTTATCAGCCCAATGCCATACTAAATCGCAAACTGCTGGGCTGTGCCAATTCTATCTCGATTGTAAAAAGGTTTCCAAAGGAAGCCTTTTCGCAGTATCTCTCCCATTTCTTGAAACTGCTAAAGAACAAGTCTAGTTACTATGACTTACTCATTTACTGCTTTTGCAACAAACCGATTCCATGAGATTGGCCCATCTTTAACCAAGGAGTTATCGTACTTTTCCTTTGAGAACAAGGCCCAAGTTTGTCGAGGATGTGCCCAGTCAAGCATTTCAAAGTTAAGACCAAATTCAGAAGCAATTTCTGCGAGTGTTTCAGGTCTATAGCTCACGCATTCAGGGTATATCCAACCCTTTCCATCAAAATCTTTGTTATCTACCAAAAAAGTAGCTAAAAGTGCCCCAGTATCCTTCAAGTGAAAAGATACTTGAGATAACCACTCTTGGATTAAATCTTTTCCACAGTGACTAAAAATAGATTGAGCGATCGCATAATCGACTTGTAGCGGCTCTTTAAACCCGTTCATTGAAGCATGAAATGAAAAAGTTGGCTTTTTTATTTTCACTAAGTCTTTACCTATTTCATTTCTGATTCCCTCATCTACTAGCCATTTGTTAGGTTCTATACCAATGTAGTTCCCTTGATTTAGGTAAGGAATTAATAGCCTACCTGCGCGAAGAGAGCCGCAGCCAATATCTAGAACGCGATGATGTTGTCGAAGACCAATGCTAGTGAGAAGGTTAAACACCATTGCGGAAATCAAATCATAGTCTTTTGGTGGTCCGACATAGGCACGGTAGTGGTTATCTCCAGCATTTAAGTCAAGACCTAAACCAACAGGCTTCGCTTTACTTCCAAACAGTTGCTGCAACACCAATCCTTCCTCTAAATCCACAACTATACATTTAACAACATAATGGCTGGATGAAAATCTATTTACTCCATAAGTTCACTCTCTAAACAGTTGTGCGCTTAAGTGAATTACAGTGCTTCTCTTGTTTCACAAATTATTTTAGGATTGCTATAGCATCAGGGCCATTTAAGTAAAACTGTGAACTTTACTTGTTTTTTGGTAGTTAGCTGTGGAATCAAAAACATCAATGATTTCAGTATTTCTGCAAATGTGATTCAAGTTGAATATACTTTTCAAGTGATTTAAACTGAGAAAGAGCTACATTGATCAGCTAGATTTACTAGCTAATCAAACATTCTATGTGATTTTCTAAATGCCAGACTTTTAATGAGTCTGTAAGTAAAAAACCACTCTAATGGTATCTATTTGTATCTCCTAAAAGTATCTTCTGTTGTACTGCTTATGTTAAGTAGTGCTGATAAAAATGTGGCAATCCCAGTTGTTTGTGAAATAAATTTCCTATGAGAAAAGATGTTTATATCTTTTCATACACAGAAATGATTTAGGCTTGCTATGATTCAGAAATCGGCTGAGTTGGGTGTGTTTTCTTTAACTAACGAAGAATAAGGGAGCCTCTCCAACATGATGCCAGAAGAATTGATGCCGATGCAGGCATTGCGGCGAAGTTTGTGGATGGTGGTACAGGCAGCGCCGACAGAACTGCGAAATTTAGCGATTCTAAATTTAATTACAGGTACAGGGCCATCGCTTGCTCTGTTTCTCGGCAAAATTGTGATCGATGAAGCAACTCGATTACTGGGCGATCGCTCAATGCAAGATGCGATCGCGCTGTTTCTGGCACAACCGATTTTGCTCTGGAGTGTCGTATTGGTGGTGCTGTTAAATCTATTCGTTGACTCGATTGATTCGATTGGCACAACCCTATTTGCAGCTCTGCGCGATCGGGTTCAGGGTTATGTTCAAGGCAAAGTTTTGCATAAAGTCGCTTATTTTGATGATATTGCGCTGTTTGAGACACCAGAGTTATTAAACCTGTTAGAGCTGACAGAAAAAGGAGTGCAACGGTTACAGCGACTTTCCTTTATTGTGGCAGCAACATTGGTCGGTGTGTTTCTCTTTATCCCTTCAGTGGCGGTTTCCGTTTCGATCGCCTGGTGGGTACCATTTGTGTTGATGACAGCCGCGATTCCATCCATTTATGTGGAGATGAAGTACCACAAAAAGAGTTGGCGGGTCGAAGAAACTCAGGCGGGGGTCACTCGCGAGATGCATATCTACGCCAAAGTGATTACAGACGAAGCTTACGCTAAAGAGGTGCGTTTATTTTCGTTGCAATCAGTCTTGTTAGAACGTTGGCAGGGTTTATTTGGGCGCATGTTTACCACAATGGAGAAAGTCCGTCGCGATGGTGCGCTCAATGTCATGATCTGGGCTTTGATTGGTGGTTTGGGGGCGGCATTACCCTATGTCTATGTTGTGCTGGGTGTGTTAGCTGGTTCGTTTACTTTAGGTGACTTAGCTCTTTTTACTGGCATTATTTTGCAAGTTCGCCGGAGTCTTTATATTTTGATTGGTAATACTGGAGAGATTTACGATGTGGCCTTAGCAACAGGGCCAATTTTTCAACTATTAGACCTACAACCCCAGCTGGTGACAGGCCCCAACGCGATCGCCCCTGTTGTGGATGTGCGTCCTTCCAAACGCGGAATTCAACTGCAAAAAGTTTCGTTTTCCTATCCTGGAAGCGATCGCTCAACCTTAGAGCAAATTGATCTAACAATTCAACCTGGTGACATGGTCGCGCTAGTGGGTGAGAATGGGGCTGGCAAAACGACTTTGGCAAAGTTGCTGTGTCGGCTGTATGACCCAACTCAGGGTTCTTTGTATTGGAATGATCAAGACTATCGCACATTAGAGTTGCCCGACCTGCGATCGCGGATTGCCGTTGTCATGCAAGATTACGCACATTTTCCGGCAACGCTGCGCGAGAATGTCGGCTGGGGTTTTCTACCAAAGTTGCAAGAAGACACCGCGATTCAAACCGTATTGCAAGAGGCCGGACTCGCCTACCTCAGTGCTGAGCTAACACATGGGTTAGAAACGCCACTGGGCAAACAATTAGAAAATGGCATTGACTTATCAGGTGGGCAATGGCAACGAGTGGCGATCGCACGGGCTTTGATGCGGCTCTCGCAGGCAGAGTTGCTGGTGTTTGATGAGCCAACAGCCGCACTGGATCCCAAAAATGAACATGAGATTTACCAAATTTTTCGGGCGATCGCTAAAGGTCGAATGACGGTAGTGGTCAGTCACCGGTTAGCGTTAGCCAAGCTGGCAGACCGAATCGTTGTCTTAGAGCATGGAAAAATTGTGGAAGAGGGGAGTCATGAAAAATTGATGGCGATGGAAGGGGTTTACCACACAATGTTTAGTCGGCAGATGAGTAGCTATCTCTGATTGCGATCAACTGTCAGGAATTGGCAGATAAATGTTGTCCCACTCTAAGGGTTGACAATCTCAAACTCTTACCACAGACGGATTTTCATCTAGTGGCTGACGTGCTTGCGGACTTCTGGATTATAGCCCTGCACATTAGAGTGAGGCCAAGGGGCTTAAGCCCCTTGTTATTTCGGAGCTTATTTAACGTCTTAAACTCAACGCGCGCCACCATAGTTTGATACTTAAAGAAGATGGATGCATATACTCTTTCAATCAAATTCTGAATATAAATCTGCTCTGCCCGGTTCAATCAATCTTTCCCTTTTCCGTTAAAGCTCTAAGAACGGCTCGAATTCTGAAGCTCAAAGGAGCGTAACGATTTAGCAATTTTTCTTTAAGCTTGTTAAAATTTAATGCCAAACATCTGTCTAAATGCAGATGAAAAGCTAAAAAAAATTAAGCGATGTTTAAGACTTTTTTTGGATTGGGGCATGATTAAGGAAGTAAAGCCCATGTAATTCATGCATTGAGAGTCATTAGTAATTTTAATGATTGCTGAATAAACGAGTAGCTTTGGGCGATCGCGACGATTGGGTGGACGGGTTATGCTTGAGCGTTTATTAATGGCCGGATTCGCTACTTTCACACTGGCACTCTTCATTCAAACTCCAGCTAACTTAGTGGATCAAAACGCTACGGTTCAGGTTAGTGAGCAGACTCAAAAAGTGGCTCAACTTTTCAAAGATGCACACTTTTTACAAAATTTATTTGAACGTAAAAATTACGGTATGTGAAAGGTAGATGGCATATCGCCTGTAATCAAGGCAGAATGAGCCAGCTTATGATCTACACACTTTTATTGGTAGGCTAAAAGTGTAAAAGGCCAGGGGAACATTTTGGTTACGCTTTGCGTCAAGGCAGATGGAACGTTTTTAGCGAATTCCATCCATGAATCAATCCATTTCTTTACCCTGGTCGCCATCTCCATTAATTACGGCTAAGGCGTCGGTGCAACCTGAAAAGCTCTCTAATTATGATTTGGTGTTGCAATGCCAGACTGGGCATCACCCTGATAAAGCCGCTTTTGCTGAACTGGTACGGCGCTATCAATCCCATGTTGAGCGTGTACTCTATCACTTAGCGCCTGATTGGGGCGATCGCGCAGACTTGGTTCAAGAAGTGTGGATTCGGGTTTACCGTAATATCCGCCGCTTAAATGATCCGGTTAAGTTTCGCGGTTGGCTCAGTCGAATTGCAACAAACCTGTTTTACGACGAGTTACGTAAACGAAAGCGGACAGCTCCACCTCTTTCATTAGATGCGCCGCTATCGGTTGAAGATGGTGAAATGGAGTGGGAGATCGCTGCCGATACGCCTCGACCCGATGAAGACTTGAGTACGCGTGAGTTTTATGACGAATTGCATGCGGCGATCGCAGATCTGCCAGAGGCCTTTCGAACAACAATCGTCTTGCGAGAGATTCAAGGAATGGCGTATGAAGAAATTGCTGAGTTGACAGGTGTCTCTCTAGGTACAGTAAAATCGAGGATTGCGCGTGCTAGACTCCGATTGCAAAGTCAGTTGCAAAGCTATTTAGATGCCTGATGAGTCATGTCAGCGAGAGCATTCGCAGGTGTTATTACCTTTGTAATGCCGATGACTGAAACCTGTATTTTGCTACATAATTAGGCTAAAACGAAATTTAACGACTGGGTGCCCTTCTTTTGAAAGCGGAAGTAATGTGACAATGACAAATTTTAATCACGAAAACGACCATTCAACTCGTCACGAAACCCTCCTACGCGATCGATTTGAGCTATTGAGTGCTTATATCGATGGCGAAGTTTCGGCTGCTGAGCGGCAACAAGTTGAAGAGTGGTTATCGACTGACCCGTCACTGCAACAGTTGCATCGTCGCTTACTGCATTTGCAGCACGCTTTTGAGACCCTACCTGCACCTGCCTCGCAGCAATCCTCGCAGCAAATTGCAGATGCGGTGTTTGAACGAGTTGAGCGTAGCTCTCGTTGGAAATGGTTAGTAGGTGGTTTTGCGGCGGCGGCTACGGTTGCTGTTGCTGCGATCTCAACGCTGGTGCCAGGTGAGCAATCGATGATCCCTCAGATGGCGAAAGAGCGTGCGAATGATGCACCTATTGCTAGCACAAAGTCTGAGACTGAGCCGTTATTGATTGCGCTTGACAAGCCACTGGTTGATATTCCTAAGGCTCCTGTTGCACCAGATGCCCCTCGCAAAAATCTTCCTGCTGAAGATACTCGCTCTAACTAACCAGACTTAGCAACTCACGGGCGATCGCTCATTATCCAGTAGTGAGTCCTAAATTCTTGCGTCTTTTTCAACTGATGGATGCAAGGGTTCTAGTTGTTAGACTCTGGGCAGCCCAGAGTGGTTCAAGAACCTTTCAAATTGCTGATGAAAGTTGAGAGCGCCTTGCTTAAATGGCTTCAGCTTTGTCAGGAGGATTCTTTGAAGCAAGTGATTTATAGCTCTCGCCAGTTGTGGTTTAGGCCATTGAAAATAAAGGGGGTTGTGGAGCTGCGCCCCCAGTCAGGGGTTCTCCCCCTACACCCCGTCCTAACCTAGATGACTACCGCTATAACTCTTCTCAAGAAGCCTCTTTAACTTCCTGTGTGAAACGTTTCGTTGCTGCCGCTTTGATCGCCTCAAAAGGGTAACTTAGGCGGCAGTTGCTTTTGAAAAGTATGGAATGGCTTAGGTAAGACTGGTAAACTTCCACAGACGTTGGAACGAGCAAGCTCCTGCCTTGTAAAAAACTGGGGCAGGAAAAATTTATGCACCTAAGTTTGACCTTCATCTTACAGGAGAGGAAGGATCGCAGAATCAGGAGATTGGGTGCTGCTGAGTGTAGATACTTAACGGGTGACAATGTCACTCTAAGCCATAAGGAGACAAGGTTTGGGAGAATAGCAAGGACAAAAAATAGGGAGCCGAGACGGCTCCCCCCAAAAAATATGTTCCCTGCATTCTACCAAACAACCTTACGCGCTCACC